>JAFAOU010000049.1 GCA_019247495.1 Acidobacteriota bacterium | reverse complement strand
AGGGCGCTGCCGCTCGCGAAGCGCATGACGGACTCCCGTTCGACGACGCGCGCGATTTCGAAGCCGCCGGTTTCGAGCTGTTCACGAACGTTGGCGATTGTGGCGCGATGTTCGATGTGTTCGCGGAGCCGCCTCGATGCCTCAGCGTCATCGCGCACGACCTCGGCGAAGACTTCGTAAAACTCGTGCATGTGGCCTTGCAGGTTCGTCGTCAGCGCGAGCGTGGCGCCAGATTTTGCGACGCGGCGGCATTCGCGGATGGCGGCGGCTCGATCCTCGAAATTGTTGACGCCGAGGTTGGAGACGATCAAATCGAACGTCGCGGCGGCAAACGGCATCGACGTGGCGCTCCCCTCATGCAGTGTCACGTTTCGCGTTCCGCGGATGGCGATTTTTTCGGCGGCGCGTTTGAGCCCGCCGCTCCACGGATCGATGCCCTGGACGTGCGCGCGATCGCCGAGCCGTTCGGCGAGCTCGATGAGCGGGAAGCCGGTGCCGCAGCCGACGTCGAGAGCGCTCGTCACATTGGCAAGTGGCACTTCTTCGAGCAGCAGCAATCCGAACATCGCCGACCAGAGCGCGACCTCGTCGTACGCGGCGATTACTTGCGGCGAATTGAAGTCAGGATCGAAGGTGAGAAATGAGAGATCGTCCATGCCTCATCGTACGGGATGAGACTACGGCTCGATCCTCTTCATTCTCGAAGGTTTCGACCGGCGGAATGTCACGAGCGGTCGATTTCTGGAACGAGCGGTAATCGTGCGTCGGCGCGCGGGCGTCGTGCTACGAATGCGGGCAAGACCTGGCCGCATCCCTCGGCAACTTTTTCGCGGGACTGATCGCCAGCTTCGCGGACCGATATCCGGTAGGCGCAAGCGCGCTGGCGATGTTGATCCGGCCGTTGCGGAGCTTATCCGCGAAGTCAGCGTGAGACCGATTTCACCACAGAGACACAGAGCACACAGAGAAATCCCTCTCTGTGTCCTTTGTATCTCTGTGGTTCAACGCCCTCGCTCCGCACTACCGCTTCTTCGGCTTCCCCTTCGCGAATGGCTTCTTGAATTTGTCGAACGGCGAGGCCGGGCGATCGGACTTCGCGCTCTTATCGAATGGCTTCTTGCGATCGTAAGGCTTCGCCGTCTTTTCGTAGGGCGTCTTGCTTCGATCGTAGGGCTTCTTCGCGCGATCGAATGGCTTGGCGCTTCGAGCGGGAGCCTCATCCCGCCGGAAACGAGCGCCCGGAGCGCCGCCAAATTTGGGACGATCGGAGCTCGTCTCGGCGCCCGCGACTTTCAGATTCACGGGACGTCCGCGGAACTTCGCGCCGGCGAGTTTGGCGATGACATCGTCGCGAAGACGCAGCGGGATTGAGACATACGTGATCTCGTCGCGAATGTCGATCGGTCCGATCTCGCGTCCGGAGATGCCCGCTTCGTTGGCGATCGATCCGACGACGTCGGCGGGACGAATGCCGTCCTTCTTGCCGACAGCCATCGAGAGGCGGGCCTTCGGTTCCTCGTCATCGCGGTCGGGTGCGGCCTCACGGCGAGGTGCCGGCGCCGGAACCGGCTCAGCCGAGGGCGCCGCCACCGCGCGCGCGCCGTGGGCGAGCCGCGCCGCCGCTGCGGCGACTTCGGCCATGTCGGATGGACCTTCGTCGGCGAGCTCCGTGACCACCTGTACGTAGAGATCGAGATCGCCGTTCTGCAGTTCTTTGCGCAGCGTCTCCTTGAAAACGGCGATGCGCCGGACGGCCACGTCGGCGCGCGACGGCATCTTCATCGGCTTGATCTGCGTGCCGGTGAAGCGCTCGATCTCGCGCATCATCCGGCGCTCGCGCGGCGTGATGAAAAGCGTGGCCACTCCGCTGCGGCCGGCGCGTCCGGTCCGGCCGATGCGGTGCACATATGCCTCGACATCGTTCGGAATGTCGTAGTTGACGACGTGCGTGATCTGCTCGACGTCCAGCCCGCGCGCGGCGACGTCGGTGGCGACGACGATGTCGATCTTGCCCGCTCGCAGTTTGCGAATGACCGTCTCGCGCTCGGCCTGTTTCATGTCGCCGTGCATCGGCTCGGCCGCGAATCCGCGTCCGCCGAGTTTTTCCGCCAGCTCGGCCGCGCCATTCTTCGTGCGGCGGAAGATCAGCACCGCATCCGCTTCCTCCAACTCCAGCATCTGCGTCAGCACCTCGAGCTTCTGCCCCTCGGCCACATTGAGGAAACGCTGCTCGATGTCGGGCGCGGAAAGGCCGTGGTGCTCGATCTCCACACGCGCCGGATTGACGAGATGGCGCTGCGCGATGCGCGCGATCGGCTCCGGCATGGTGGCGGAGAAGAGCGCCACCTGACGCGGCGTCGGAACGAGCGAGAGCATTCTCTCGACCTCGTCGATGAAGCCCATCTTCAACATCTCGTCGGCTTCGTCGAGCACGACCATCCGGACCTTGGCAAGATCGAGCGTGCCGCGGTCGAGGTGATCGATGAGCCGGCCCGGCGTGCCGACGACGACATGCGCGCCGCGCTGCAGATGCTTCATCTGTCCGAAGATCGGCGCGCCGCCATAGACGGGAAGGACCGCCACGCCGTCGAGTTTCTTCGCATACGAATGCATGGCGTCGGAAACCTGCATGGCCAGCTCGCGCGTCGGCGTGAGCACGAGCGCCTGCGTGGCCTTGCTCTTCAAGTCGAGTTTCTGCAGCAGCGGCAGAGCGAACGCGGCGGTCTTGCCGGTGCCGGTCTGGGCCTGCCCGATCAGATCGCGTCCGGCCAGGAGGGCCGGTATCGTGCGCGCCTGAATCGGCGTGGGAGCTTCGTAGCCGAGTTGCGCGAGCGACTCGAGGAGCGGAGCGGAGAGGCCGAGGGATGCGAAGGTTGCTTCGTCAGACATGGTGGCGGACTGTATCAATACGGAGGTTGCGGCACAGCCGGTGCCGGTAGCGCTGGTTCCGGCTCCTTCACGAACTCCTTGTAGTTGCGCCAGCGCTGGAGGATTTGATCCACGTACGCGACCGGCTCCGTGCCGCGCGCGAAGCCGTGTTTGACGACTGGATCGTTGTAGACGCTGCGTTTCGATTTGCGGATCAGCCAATAGCTCACGTCGAGCCATGAGTGCGCATCGTCGCCGTTCTTCGCGGCGAGGCGGACGGCATCCTGCACGTGGCCGGTACCGACGTTGTACGACGCGAGGATAAACTTGATCCGCTCGCTGTCGGACTTGATCTCCTTCCACTGCGCGTCGATCGTCCACAGATAACGGCAGGCCGCCTCGACGCTCTGTTTCGGATCCGCGGCGTTTGCGTGGAGCTGCCGCGCAGTCTTCGGCATGATCTGCATCAGCCCGACCGCGCCCGCCCACGATCGCGCATTCGGATTGAATCGCGATTCCTGAAAGGCCTGCGCGGCCACGAGGCGCCAATCCCAACCCGGAATGCTGGCGTACTCGCGGAACCAGTCGTCGTACGGCGAAAGCGTGCCCGTCTCCGCGGTCAGAAACGGACTGTTGACGCGCGCTGTGTAGGCGCGGCGATCGAGAAAGTACTTGCGATAGAGGACGGCCAGCAGTCCCGCCTTGCGCTTTTTCGCCAGCCACTGATTGAGCGCGCCGAGGAGCTGCGGCGCATTGCGGCGGACAGCCCAGACCACCGGCTGCGGCGGTCCGATTTCCGGCTTGACGATCAGGTTCGTGTACTCGCCGCTCTTGAGCGCGGCAACGTTTTCCGCCGCGACGGTGAAGGCGATCTCCCCTTCCGCCAATTTCTGAATGAGGCGGTCGCTCGACTCGTCGACCTCGACGACGTCGATGTCCTGAGTCAACTCTTCATTCAGTTCAATGAGTCGCTGACGATAGGGCGAGGTGCGCGGAATCTCCACCTGCTGACCGGACAGATCCTGCGGCGTAGAGACGAGCCTCGCGCGCACTTCGATCGTCGATCCTGTTGCCTTCTCTTCGCGCGCCAGGTCTTTCGCGACCGTCGGCGTAGCCGTTCCGCCGGACGGCGAACGTTGCACGACCACCGGCGCGGTTTCGTACAGCGAGTCGGTGACGGCCACACCAACCGGCGCAGTCGCGGACGGAATCGACAATTGCGCCGCCACCACGTCGCCGTCGCCGCGGTTGAGGTGATCGAACAATTCGCTGCTGTTGCGAATGACGACCGGCTCGAGCCGCAACTTCGCATCGTGCGCGAACATCGTCAGCAATTCGTATTCGTAGCCGAGCGTCTCTCCGCGGTACAAAAAATAGCCGGTGGAGTTGAAGGTGAAGAGGACGCGCAACGTGCCGCTGTCGGTGATCTCCGCCAAATCACGCGCGACCGGCGCGACCTCCGGCGCCTTAGCCGGCGCGGCGTCGGCGGGCTTCGGCAGTTGCGGAGGCGGTGCAACGACTCGCGGCGGAGAGGGGCGCGCCGGCGCAGCCTCGTGACGCGCGCACGCGACCAGCAAAAGCAGAACGAAGGTGCGGCGCGCAATCACGACGGCGATGCAAAATGCATTTCGCGCGCCGCGTAAGAGGTCACGGCAGACGTTGTCGCCACGCCACGACGTCCTGAAAGTATTTCAGCGGCCTGAAATAAGAAGAATCCTTATTTTGAAAATCAGCCACTTTTTAAAATAACGAGCATCGAGCTCGAATCTTCGTCTAGCGCATGTTTCACATCGCCGGCTGCGATCGATGGACCATCGATGCATCCGGAAAGGTTTTCATCTGTCACGCACGAACAGATCCACCACGATCTCCGGGAAACGATGTCCCAATTGCTCGCCGGTGTACGTCGCTTCGTAGGTCATACCGAGGCGGGCGGCGACGCGTTTGGAGGGAGCGTTTTCGGGATCGATGATCGCCACCACGCGCGGGCGCTTCAGCGTTTCGAGGACGTAGCGCATGCAGGCCGCGCCGGCTTCGGTGGCGAAGCCGCGGCCCCAGGCTTCGCGAGCGAGGATCCAGCCGATCTCGAGGTCAGTGGTTGAGCCGAGGGGTTGGGTACCGGAGAGGCCGGCCAGGCGGTTGGTCGATTTCTCGACGAGCGCGCCCATACACATGCCGTGTTCGGCGATCTGGCGCGCCTGACGCTCGAACCACTGATCCACTTCCGCCTTGGTGTACGGCTTGCCGCCGTGCACGTACTGCGTCACCTCGGGATGGGACATCAGAGACGTGAAAGCCGGACGGTCGTCCGGCTGCCACGGTCGAATGACGAGACGTTCGGTCTCGATGAGGAACATGAAGCGCGTTACTTCTTGTCTTTCTTCGGCTTCTTGGTCTCTTTTTTCCGGGCGTTGTTTCCTTTGGCCATGACGTCCTCCTCAGGTTTTTGTGACTCGCGCAATGGTAACGCAGAGCGGGAACGGATCATGAAATCCGATCGCGTATGCGCAAGACGATTCCGTTTCTTCTTCTGCTGATCGCGTATGGATGCGGCGAGACCGCGAAGCTTCCGGTCGCTGCCGTGACCGGTCCGAATCCAACGCTGGTCGAACCGAAGCCGCAACTCATTCCAACGTTTCAGATCGCGCCCGCGAAAGGCTGGCCCGCGGGGACGACGCCGATTGTTGCGGAAGGATTTTCGGTGAACGCGCTCGCTACGGGACTCGATCATCCGCGTTGGCTCTACGTCCTTCCGAACGGCGACGTCCTCGTCGCCGAGACCAATGGGCCAGAGCGCCCCGACGACCGCAAAGGGCTGAAGGGATGGATCATGAAGAAGATGTCGAAGAAGGCCGGCGGCGCAGTGCCGAGTGCGAATCGCATCACGCTGCTCCGCGATGCAGATGGCGATGGTGTCGCCGAAACGCGCACTGTCTTTTTGCAGGGGCTGACGTCGCCATTCGGGATGGTGCTGGTGGGGCACGACTTCTATGTCGCCGACACCGACGCGCTGCTGCGCTATTCGTATGCCGAGGGGAACACGTCGATTGCCGGCGCGGCCGTGAAAGTGGCCGATCTGCCCGCGGGAACGATCAACCATCACTGGACCAAGAACGTCATCGCCAGCCGCGACGGCTCCAAGCTCTACGTCTCGATCGGATCAAACAGCAACGCCGCGGAAAATGGATTGGACAAAGAGGTCAACCGCGCCGCGATCATGGAGATCGATCGCGCTACCGGCAATTCGCGCATCTTCGCGTCCGGACTTCGCAATCCCGTCGGCATGTCCTGGCAGCCGCAAAGCGGCGCACTCTGGACCTCGGTCAACGAGCGCGACGAAATCGGCAGTGATCTCGTCCCCGACTACATGACGTCCGTGAAGGACGGCGCGTTCTACGGCTGGCCCTTCAGCTACTACGGTCAACATGTTGACGAGCGCGTGAAACCGCAGCGTCCCGATCTCGTCGCATCCGCCACCGTCCCCGACTATGCCCTCGGCGCGCACACTGCGTCGCTCGGATTGACGTTCTACGACGGGAAGCTTTTTCCGAGGCGCTACTCCGGCGGAGCGTTCGTCGGCCAGCATGGCTCGTGGAATCGCAAACCGCTCAGTGGCTACAAAGTGATCTTCGTCCCGTTCGCGAATGGGCGTCCGAATGGAACACCCGAGGATGTGCTGACGGGATTCGTCGACGAGAAGGGGAACGCGCATGGACGTCCGGTCGGAGTCGCGGTCGACAAATCAGGCGCGCTGCTGGTCGCGGACGACGTCGGCAACACGATCTGGCGGGTAACGCCAAAGTAATGAACGTAGCGCCGACGGCTCGTCGGCGGCCGGCGCTACGTCTCTACGTCGCGAATCAGTCGCCTTCTTTCACCGACACCGGGCCGTTGTGCGTGGTCAACGTCACTGCGCGCGTGCCGGAGCCGAGGTCGATGCGGCGCGGCCAACGCGGACCGTAGTCTTCGTCGTCGTCGCTGCTCTCGGCGTACGCCTTTTTCGCGGAGCGGCAGGCGGCGCCTCGGCAGCTCACCGGCGAATTGCCGTCGGTTTCGACGTGCACGCCGGAGCCATAGCTGGCCGGCACCTTGAGCGACAGCGGACCGTTTTCCGTCGACGCGTCGAGGTTGCCGCTGGTCCACGACGATCCCGCGAGCTTGACCGAGATCGGACCGTTGGTCGCACGCAGCGTCACCTTGCCGGAGTTGCCTGCGAAGGAGATCGGGCCGTTCTGCGTGTGAATGTCGAGCGTTCCGGTCGAGTCCTTCAGCGCGATTGGACCGTTGAGCGCATGCGCGGTGACGGAACCGTCCACGCCGTCGATGGAGATGGGACCGTTGTTCGCATCGAGGTCGAGCGTGCCGTTCCGCGGCGCGGAGACGATGAAGTAAACGATCGAGCGCGAGTCGTTGTCGGCGTGGTCGGCGCTGACTTCGTTGCCGCTGACGTTGACGCGGATGTCGTTCGCGTTGCCAAGCGCCGAAGCCTTGCACGCCTTCACGCCGAACGTGGAGGCGGTGCTGCCGACGACGCGAATGGAGCCGTTGCGGTCGCTGCGCACTCTCAGCGAGCGCATGCTGCTCACCGGCACGTTTTCCTCGACGACGGGAACGGTGCGGTCGTTGTAGCGGACGTGGAGCGCGCTGCAATCGCGCACATCCTCCCAATCGTCGATGGAGACCGAGAGTCCGTGATTCGAATACTCGCTATGTCCGTGGTAGTCCGAGACGGCAGCGAGGGGAAGGGCGAGGGCGATGAGGGCGGGTACGAGGGCAAGTCGTCGCATGGTGTTCCTCCGTTTCGAGGGTTGGACGCCTGGGTTGAGGGAAGGTTAGCTGAGAGCCCTTAGAATCGCACCACAGTGTCCGGATTCCTGAAACGCGCGGCGCGGCGGTTGCCGTGGCTTGGCGGCCTGCATCGGTACATCGTCGCGCTCGAGGCGGAGCGCGATCAGTTGCGGGCGGACCTGGCGCATTGGAAGACGTGGATGTCGCCGGGGCACTTCTACTCGCCCATCCCATCGATCGCTGACGTTCGATTGCGCGATGCGGAGCTGTTCGGACCTCCGCCGCCGTCGCTGCCAGGGATCGATTTGCGCGAGGATGCGCAGCTCGCGCTGGTGAAAGAGCTGGCGCGGTTCTACGGCGAGCTGCCGTTTCCGCGGACGCAGTCGCCGGAGTCGCGTTACTGGTTCGAGAACTGGGCCTACTCGTACGCCGACGCCATCTTTCTCTACTCGATGCTGCGTCATTCGTGTCCGAGGCGCGTGATCGAAGTCGGATCGGGATTTTCGTCGGCGGCCATGCTCGATACCGCCGATCGCTGGCTGCCGGAAACTTCGTTCACGTTCATCGATCCCGATACAGCGACGCTCGATGCGCTACTGCGTCCCGGCGATCGCGAGCGAGTCACGATCGTCCGGGCGAAACTGCAGGATGTCCCGCTGACGACCTTCGACGTGCTCGAAGCGAACGACATTCTCTTCATCGACTCCACGCACGTTTCGAAGACCGGCAGCGACGTCAACCGCATCATCTTCGACATCCTCCCCCGCCTCGCGCCGGCTGTTCACATTCACTTTCACGACGTCTTCTATCCGTTCGAGTATCCGAAGGAGTGGGTCTACGAGGGGCGCGCGTGGAACGAGGACTACATCCTGCGCGCCTTCCTCGAATTCAACGACGCCTTCGACGTCGTGCTGTTCGGAACGTGGCTGGCGCGATTCCATCGCGAACTGCTGGCCGGGCTGATGCCGCTGACGCTGGAAAATCCCGGCGGCAGTCTGTGGCTGACGAGGCGTTCGTGACGCGACGCGGCGCCTGGATTGGCGTCGCGATCGTCGTGGCGTTGTCGCTCGCGCGCGTGGCGGCGACGTATCGCGTCTTCGCGCAGACCAGCGACGAAAATATTCATCTCATCGCCGGCTACGACATCCTCAAACATCACTCCTGGACGACCGACCTGCACCATCCGCCGCTGGCGCGCGTCTTCTTCGCGATTCCGTTCGTGAACGCGCCGGAGCCGACGGGGGCGAACCGCAGCGTTCGCGGCAACGAACTCCTCTTCCACGGCAGCTACGCCGGCAACCTCGCGCGGATGCGCATCGGTAACCTTCTCTTCCTCGCCCTCGCCATCATCTTCGTGGCGCGTTGGGCGATGCATCTGTTCTCGCCGGAAGCGGGCCTACTTTCGGCCGCGCTCTTCGCCATGCTGCCGCCGGTCCTCGCGCATGGCGGCCTGGCCACGACCGACATGGCGGTCGCGGCGATGATGCCGTTCGCGCTCGATGAGGTGACTCGGCTTGCCGAGCGCCCGTCGTGGCGTCGTGCGGCGGTGACCGGCATCGCCATCGCGGCGGGCGTGCTGTCGAAGTATTCGTTCGTCGCCTTTTTCCCTGCGGCGGCGGCTGTGTTG
The DNA here is from genome assembly GCA_019247495.1 of Acidobacteriota bacterium. Classification (GTDB taxonomy): domain Bacteria; phylum Acidobacteriota; class Thermoanaerobaculia; order Gp7-AA8; family Gp7-AA8; genus JADGNZ01. The sequence continues at coordinate 11,949 of JAFAOU010000049.1, read as the reverse complement.
CTGGCAGTGATCTGGATCCGGGGCCGAAGAAACGCGCCGGAAATCCGTGAGAAGTTCCTCATCTGCGGTGTGCTTGCGTTGGTCGTCGCTGCGGCGCTGGTCTGGGCCGGATTCGGATTCAGCTTCGAACCGCTGATCCGCGGCCTCGCCGAGGTGCGCAATCACAACGCCACGGGGCACCGTAATTTCCTGTTCGGGCAGCTGAGCTGGGACGGCTGGTGGTACTACTTCCCAGTCGCGCTCTTTTTCAAAACGCCAATCTCGTTCTTGCTGCTGGCCCTGACCGGATGTTTGCTGCTTGCCCGCCGCCGTCCCGAAGTGCCGCTCATCGCCGCGGCCATCCTGGGCGTATCGATGACCAGCGAGATCAATATCGGCATTCGCCACATCCTGCCGGTTTACGCGCCGCTCGCGATCGCCGCCGCCGCCGCAATCCTCGCGCTGCCGCGCCTTCGCATCGTCTCAGCGGTCCTCGTGCTCTGGCTCCTCGCCAACGGCGTGATCGCGCATCCCGACTATCTGCCGTGGTTCAACGAGTTCGCGCCGCATCCTGAGAAAGTGCTCAACGACAGCAATCTCGATTGGGGTCAGGACGTCCTGCGCCTCGTGCGCTACACGCGCGACCAACGCCTCACCCAAATCTCCCTCCTCCTCATCACCTCGGCCGACGTCGACCGCCTCGGTTTTCCGCCGCACGCAACGATCAAGTACGGCGACAAGGTTCACGGCTGGTTCGTCACGAGCGAGATGCAGATCGCGCTCCACGAGACGCACAGTCCGCGAGCAAAGAAGTGGCTCGATGACATGATCGACGGCAAACCGTACACGCGCATCGGCAAATCGATCCGCGTCTACCGTCTCGATTAGACGCCTTGTAACCTTCATAGCGTTCGAGCGTTGAAGCTCGCATGATGCTGCTGAACGTCATCGCCGCGATCCTTCTCACGTTCACTTCTGTCGACGTCCGCGACCCGGTCGTTCACGGCGTGATGGCCGACCTGCTGCGCCACGCCCGCTTCGGCATGTCCAATTCGGAAGAAGCGGCCTTCCTGATTCGCAACGCCGCGGGCGCAACGTTCTTTCTCCGCTGGCGCAGCGACGGAGAGTTGAACCAGGCAACATGGAGCGGTCCTATGCCCGCTGGGACCGTGGCCATCCTGCACACGCATCCGATCTACCTCCCGCTCCCGTCGAATCGCGACATGCGCGTGGCACGCGAGGCTGCCATTCCGGTCTACGTCATCACGCGCAACCGCATCGAGCGGACCGACGGCGACAAGCCTGTGATCGTCGCGACCGGCGATTGGAGCGGACTGTGATGATCACCTCACCCGTTTGCCGTGCTTTATCACCAGGTCGACGCGCGAAAGCAGATCGATGTGTTCGAGCACGTCACCCTTCACCGCGATGATGTCGGCGAACTTCCCCGCGCTCACCGTGCCGGAGTCTTTTGACACTTTCATCAACACGGACGGCCAGTAAGTCGCGCTGCGGATCGCGTCCATGGCCGGGATTCCGATCTTGCGCACCCAGACGTCGAGCTCATTCCAAGTCGATTGCGAATGAAAGTTCATCGGGATCCCGCTGTCGGTTCCGACCAGCAGTACGACGCCTGCCTCCCGAAGCTGTTCGATCTTCCGCTTCAGCGTCGGCCGGCGCTGGGGCGTGATCTGGTAGTACGGAAGCTGGCCGGGATGCTTCAACGACTGACGAATGTCGTCGACGATCTCGTCTGGCAATCCGAGGTGCCAGGAATCGGAGTCGAGAACCTCGGGATTGTCGCGCAGCGCTTCGTAATTCCAGAGACCTTCGACCGTCGGCGTCCAGAAGAGCGGCCCGAGGCTCATCTTCGCGGTGCGCTCGCGAAGTTTCTCGATGATGTCCGGCGGATATTCGGGCGCTGTCGCCAGGCCGGTGTGCTCGAAACAGTCCGCGCCCGCGGCCAGGCCACGCCGAATCTCCTCGGGACGATGCGCATGCGCGACGACGGTCAGTCCATGCTTGTGCGCTTCGTCGACGATGGCCATCACTTCATCCATCGTCATCAGATCCTGATCGATCATCTTCACTTCATTGACACCCGCCTCGGCGATGCGCCGGACCTTGGCCCGCGCGTCGTCCGCGCCCTTCACACCCCAACGCGAATCCTCCTCACCCGGATAAGGCTCGTGCTGAATGAACGGACCCGAGACGTACATCGTCGGCCCGGGAATCTCGCCGCGATTGACGGCATCGCGCACGGCCAGGATGTCGTCGAGCGGCGCCCCGAGATCGCGCGCACTCGTCACGCCCGCCATAAGCAGTTGCCGCGCCGACGCCGGCATGATCACCTTGCGATACATCGACGGATATTTTTTGAACCAATGCGCGTAGTCCGAATGCCCGTCGATCATCAGGTGAACGTGCATGTCCCAGAGCCCCGGCAGCACGTCCATCCCCTCGGTCGAAATGACCTCGGCACCCTTGGGAATCGGCGTCGATCCGACGTCCCCAACCGCCTCGATCCGATCGCCCCGAATCAAAATCACGCTATTCGCGATCGGCGGCCCGCCAAACCCATCGATCAGTCGCCCGCCCACGAGCGCCTTCAAGGGCGCGTCAGCGGCGAACGCGGATGTCGTGATCAGCAACAGGAAAGAGAGGAGAAGAAGGCGTCGACGAGATTTCACCGGTACCTCGCAATCGTTCGAAATCGTCAGTAGCTTAGCGCGTGACAAGTTGACATATTAATGCTTGCTACGTATGTTTTGATGCGCATGAGAACCACGGTGCGGCTCGATCCCCATCTTCTCGCCGAGGCAAAGCGAGTCGCCGCGTCGAGCGGCAGAACGCTGACATCGGTCATTGATGACGCACTGCGCGAGTCCCTGAGCCGGCAACGTACGCCGAGAAAGGTCGCAAATGCGAAGCTTCCGACATTCCGGGGGCAAGGCCTGCATCCCGGCGTCAATCTCGACGACAGTGCTGCCTTACTCGAGCTGATGGAGGGCGATCGTGATTCTGACCGACGTCAACGTTCTCATCTACGCCCACCGGGAAGACGCCGCTGATCATCGTCGCTTTCGCGACTGGATGGAGAAGGTCGTCGCGGGTCCGGAAGCGTTCGGAGTCTGCGACTTTGTTCTGAGCGGATTTCTGAGGGTCGTCACGCATCCAAAAATCTTTCATCCGCCGACACCGCTTCCGCGCGCGATCGAATTTTGCGAATTCCTGCGCGACCAGCCGAACGCCGTCGTGATCACTCCCGGTGACCGCCACTGGGAGATTTTCACCGCCTTTTGTGCAAAGGCCCACGCGCGCGGCGATCTCATTGCGGATGCGTTCCTGGCAGCGCTGGCGGTCGAATCGGGATGCGAGTGGATTACGACCGACCGTGATTACAGCCGTTTCCCCGGCCTCCGCTGGCGGCATCCGTTCTGAGACTACCGAACGTCCTCACCCCTCCCAAACCCACGGCGCCGTGCGGCCGAGTCGTTGGGCGAGGGCGATCCAGCGCGAGTGGGTGCGTAGCGGGATGAAGTCGTGCATGTGGATGCGGCCCCACATCAGGCCGTTGCGTTCTTCGCGGCCTTGTTCCAACGCGTCGAGGGCCGCGTCGTGGTTGCCGAGGGCGGCGTGGACGGTGGCCAGGTCGATGGCGGGGACATAGTCGCCTCCGCGGCGGCGAGCGATGAGGTTGGCGAGGATTTCTTCCGCTCGCGATTTCTCGCCGGCTTCGGCGAGTGCGGCGCCGAGGAGGGAGACGTAGAGCGGGACCTTGCCGGAGGAGCCATCGACCAGGCGTTCGAAGACGGGGACCGATTCGTGAACGCGGCCGCCGTAACGGAGTGCGAGGCCGTAGGTCCAATGCGCGTAACCTGCATTGGGGCCGACTTCGATCGCCTTTTCGAGAAGGCGCGCGGCCGTTTCGTAATCGCCGCTGAAGAGGTATGCCCACGCCTGCGACGTGCGCACGTTCGGATGATGCGGCTCGAGGGCGATACCACGTGCGCCGGCTTCGACGGCGTCATCCCGCCGGCCGCTGGCGGCGTAGCCGATGGCCAGCCACGTCCACGGATCGGCGGACTTCGGATTGCGTTCGGCGGCGAGGCGGCAGAAGTGTTCGAGGCGCGCCACGTTCCAGCCGTAGTAATGCTCGAGGATTCCACGCGAAAGGGCCACGCCGGCCGAGTCGGGCGCGATCCGCTCCGCCTCATCGACGGCCGCCCGCGCGCGCGACCACGCCTCCCACGTCGGTACGCCGCCGTAGTAGCCGCGGACAGCCCACGCATCGGCGAGCGCGGTATGAGCGTCGGCGAAATCGGGATCGATCTCCACCGACGCCTTCAATTCGACGATCGCTTCCTCGGCGCGGCGCTGCCCCCAGAGATAGGTGCCTTTCAAATAGCGGTCGTACGCTTCGAGGTTCTCCGTCCGTCCTGTGCCGGAGGTGCCGTCGCGTTCGACGATGCGCACTTTCAGCGTTGACGCGATGGCCTGCGCGATTTCGTCCTGCACTGCGAAGACGTCGGCGAGGTCGCGATCCCATCGATTCGACCAGAGCTGGTAGCCGTTCTCGACGCTGATGAGCTGCGCCGTGACGCGCAGCCGCGATCCTGATTGCCGGACGCTTCCTTCGAGCATCATGGCCACGCCGAGCTCGCGGCCGATGCGCCGGATGTCGTCGTTGCGCCCCTTGAACGCGAACGACGTCGTGCGCGCGGCCACATGCAGCGCAGGAACCGCGGCCAGCGAGTTGATGATCTCCTCGGTCATCCCATCGCTGAAGTACTCGGCGTCGGCAGTCGGACTCATGTTCCGAAACGGCAGGACGGCGATCGACAACTCGTCGGCGCGGATCGCGGAATCGTTCGGCTTCGGCGTCTGCCGCGTGACCTCCTGCGGACCGGACGCCGTCGTCCGGGCCGCGAGCCGCAGCGCGAAGGCGAGATCGCGCGCGGAGCGGAACCGCTCATCGCGATTTTTCTCCAGGCAATGCTGCAGGATCTCTTCGACCTCCGCCGGCAGCCTGCCGCTTTCGCTCTGCGGTTTGGCGCTGTCGCGCAGCACGGCCACGATCGTTTCCGCGGTCGTGGGCCGGAGAAACGCGGGGCGGCCGGTGAGCATCTCGAACAGAACCGCGCCGAACGCGAAGATGTCGGAGCGATGATCGGCGGTCTCGCCGCGCGCCTGTTCCGGCGAGAGGTACGCGACCGTTCCGATGATCATTCCGGGCGACGTTCGCGCGACGGTGTTCATCTGATCGATGTTGCCTCCGTCATCGAGGCGAGCCAATCCGAAGTCGAGAATCTTCACGACGCCATCGCGCGTGACGAAGATATTCTCCGGCTTTAGATCGCGATGGGTGATGCCGCGTTCATGCGCCGCCGCGAGTCCCTGCGCGATCTGATGGGCCCAGTCGAGTGCGCGGCTGACGTCCAATTCGCTCTGCTCGAGCCGCTCGCGCAGCGTGGCTCCTTCCAGCAACTCCATGACGGCGTACAGCGTCCCGCTCTCGGTTCCGAAATCGTGAATGGCCAGAATGTTCGGATGCGAAAGCGAAGCGACGGCGCGCGCCTCACGCTCAAAGCGCGGCAGCGCATCGTCCGCATGCGCGTTGCCGAGGAGGACCTTGACCGCGACGTCGCGCTGAAGGCGCCGGTCGCGCGCCCGCCACACCTCCCCCATCCCGCCCGCGCCGATCCGCGCAACGACTTCGTACGGCCCGAGCTGCGTCCCGACGTCCATTCGAAGATGGTATCCGCAGATTGCAGCCGATGGATTTAGTGCAACACCGTCCGGCGTCGCGGCGAGACGACGGTGATGGTGATGGTGTTGCTGTCGGCGACGCCGCAGGCGTTCGTGACGTGCGCGCGGAATTGCGTGGTCTGCGTCAGCGGCTGCGTGATGAGCGTTGGGCCGGCGGCGATCACATTTCCGTTTGCGAACCACGATACCGACGTGTTTGTGCCGAGGGCGTTGATCGTGAGCGAAACGATCGATCCGGCCAGGACCATCTGATCCTTCAACGTGGTCAGAATCTGCGGCGGTACGCAGACGGCCACCGCGACGATGGCCGTGTTGCTGTTCGCGACGGGACCACATGCGCCGGTAACGCGAACCCAATACGCTGTCGTTGTTGCCGGAGCGACGACGATCGTCGCGGTCGTCCCGCCATTCACCGGCGTCGACGCATCGCCACTCAAACCGGCGAACCATTGATAGGACAGCGGCGCCGTGCCGGTGGCGGCGACCGAGAGCTGTGCGGAGTTGCCGCTGTTGATCGACGCGCCGGACGGCTGCACGGTGATCGATGGCGGCGTGCATGCCGGCGCAGTTCCGTAAACGGCGTTCAGCGCGGCGTTGTCCCAAGGTTGGAGCTGGCCGTTCAGCCCCGAGGCGAGGATGTGATTCATGAGCGCCGCGGTGGTGCAATCGAGCGTCGGATCGCCGGAGCAGGACGCGCTCAGGTCGCGCGTCTGATCGGAATGGCGTAAACCGAGCGTGTGTCCGAATTCGTGAGTGATCGCGCTCTTGAACAGTTCCTGAGGAATCGTCCCCGGCGAGCAGTTGCCCACGCCTTGATTCATGCTGACGTCAGCCTCCGCCGTCGTAAAGAACGTCTCGCCGCGATAAACGTGTGTTCCAGGGCTCGCGTGCGTCATGCCGGCGACGCCGAGCGCGCCGCCCGAGACGCAACTGAACGGTTGGATCCCCGCCGAGGTCAGGTTCTTCTCGAAGACGATGTTGTTCGTACCGTCGGTGGCCTCGAGGAATCCGTTCGGATTCGCGGTGGCGCTGGAGAGGACGTAGTTCGTACCGCCGGCGTTCCAGGTGCTGAAGGCCGCGCTGATTTCGGCCGCACCGTTGCCGAGCGGACCCGTTTCGGAGTTGCCGCGGTTCCAGCTCACGGCGCTCGGAAAGACGTTCCAGCGCGTGCCGTGGCCGGCGCCGTACGTGAGCATGTACGACGTGGCAGTGAATGATGCTGATGCGATCGGACGCAGCGATTCCGCCTTCACCATCAGCGGCATCTTCGCCACGGCGTAATCCTCGGATACGACATCGCCGCGAACGACACCGCGAACGAAGTTGAGGAATCGTTCCGCGGAACGCAGTTGCTCGACATGCACCTTGCCGCCGGCGTCCCACCCTTCGATGTCCGCGTCGTTGCGGACTGCCAGTTCGCGTACGAGACGGAAGGTTCCGAGCCCGAGATCGCTGATGACATAGGCGCCGTCTTCGCGCTGAAAAAGAAACAGGAGGACTCGCTCGCCATCGGCGAATGTGGGAACGCCGGGAACGACGCGCGTTTCACCATCGAGCGTTCCGCCGGGCGTGTGGATGTCGACGTTACTGCCCGGATTTCCTTTGATCGCTTCTTCGAGCGCGATCGTCGTCACCGTCTCGATCCCGAACTGCGACGTTTCCACCCGCGATCCGAGCACGCGTCCAACCACGATCGCGCTGGCCCGCTCGATCTCGAATCGATCCGGCGGAACGATGTAGGTGATCGCGAACGACGGTGCCGCGATCGCGAAGGCGAGCGCGCCGAGAAACACTTTGAACGAGGACAAGCTGCAAAGGTGCATCGTCATCGCGGCTGTGGGCGTAACGGATGTCACGTTGACAACGAATCCTCGTCGCTTTACATTGACCGCAAAACAAACCGACCAGTCGGCAAGTTGAAGTTCGGACTTGCGCTGTTGACGGTACGATCCAGCCATGAACCTCAATCTAAAGGACAAAGTCGTCGTCATTACCGGCGGCGGCGCCGGCATCGGACAGGCAACCGCCGAGGCGTTTCGCGCTGAGGGAGCGAAGGTCGTGGTGTGGGACGTGGCCTCGGAGCCGAAGGTCGACGTAACCAGCAAAGACTCCGTCGAAGCGGCCACCGCAGCAGTCATCGCGCAGCACGGGCGGATCGATGTTCTGGTCAACAACGCCGGGATCGTCCGCGACGCGCAGCTCGTGAAGTGGAAGGACGGCGAGGTCGCCTCGATGATGGACGACGCCACGTTCGATGCCGTCGTCAACGTCAACCTCAGAGGCGTTTTTCTCTGCACGCGAGCCGTCGTCCCGCACATGATCCGGCAGTCTTCGGGCGTGATCCTCAACGCCTCGTCGATCGTGGGGCTCTACGGCAATTTCGGACAGACCAACTACGCCGCCACCAAAGCGGGCGTGATCAGCTTCACGCAGACGTGGGCGCGCGAACTGGGGCGATACGGCATCCGCGTGAATGCCATCGCGCCGGGATTCATCGCCACGGAGATGGTGAAAGCGATGCCGCAGAAAGTCCTCGACTCCATGGCCGCGCACACGCCGTTGGCGACGATGGGCGATCCGGCGGACGTCGCGAACGCGTATGTCTGGCTCGCGTCCGACGCAGCCCGATTCATCAGCGGCACGGTGTTGTCCGTCGATGGAGGACTGGTGCTCGGAACATGAGCGCGCCGTACGCGAACATCGTCAGCACCGGGAGCTACCTGCCCGAAATCGAAGTCACCAACGACGACCTCCGCGCGCGATTCGCCGGCACGGCGCCGGAGTTCGTGAACAAGATGGAGAAGGCCAGCGGCATTCTCAAACGCTGGCAGGCACCCGAAGGTTGGGCGGCCTCGGATCTCGCGCTTCAGGCCGCGCAACAGGCGCTCACGCGCGCGGGCAAGGCGCCGACAGACCTCGATCTGATCATCCTCGGCACCGACTCTCCCGACTACATCACTCCCGCGACGTCGGTCATCCTGCAGTCGAAGCTCGGCGCGATCAACGCCGGCACGTTCGACGTCGCCTGCGCCTGCGCCTCGTTTCCTACTGCGCTTTCCGCGGCAGCGGGATTGATGACCAGCAATCCTTCGCTGCGAACGGTTCTCGTCGCCGCGGTCTACCAGATGCGCAAGCTCGCGCGCGACGATGATCCGTTCATCTTTTTCTACGGTGACGGCGCGGGCGCCGCGATTCTCGAACGCAGCGACTCGCCGGGATTCATCGCTTCGGCCTTCGCGGCCGACGGCTCCTACCATCGCAACTGGCTCATCGCTTCCGGCGGTACGGTCGAACCGGCCACCGCGGAATCGGTCCAGGCCGGCCGCACCTCGGTGCGCATGGTCGAGCGCTATCCGCCCGAGATCAACGACGCCGGCTGGCCCAAACTGGTCCGCCGTCTCGCCGAAAACGGCGGCTTCGCGCTGACAGACATCGACATGATCATCTTCACGCAAGTCCGCAAGCCGACCATCGAGATCGTGATGAAGGATCTCGGTCTGCCGATGGAAAAAACGCACACGATCATGGAGCACGCCGGCTACACCGGCTCGGCCTGCATCCCGATGGCGCTCGATGATGCGATTCGCGCCGGCAGGATCAAACCGGGACAACTGGTCGTGCTGGCCGGCTCCGGAGTCGGATACAACCAGGCCGCCACGGCCTTGCGCATGCCGGTCAATGAAAGACGACTCTTTGGCTGAAATTACCTCGCACGCGGACTTCATCGCCCAGTCGCGATCGATGCTGGCCGAGGCCGGACTGACGCGAAAATCGCTCGACGGCACGGTCTACTGGACGGGCGGCGAGGGAGAGCGGACGCTCGCTCTGATCCACGGCGTCAACGATCATGCTGGAACGTGGTCGCTGGCCGCTCCCGCGCTCATGCGAACCCACCGGCTCATCATTCCCGATCTTCCCGGACACGGCGAGAGTGAGCCGAAAACCGGCGCGCTGGACATGCAACATCTCGTCGATCGTCTCGCGGCCGTCCTCGACGCCGAGCATGTCGATCGCGTGACCCTCGCCGGCAACTCGATGGGCGCGTGGATCAGCATCCTCTACACGCTCGCGCATCCGGAGCGCGTCGCAGAACTCTTCCTCGAATCGGGCGGCGGCCTGGCCATCCCGCTGGGGGTATCGCTGGTCGCTTCCACTCGCGACGAAGCGGTGCCGATCCTTCAGGCCGTCCACGGCCCGAACGCGCAGTTCCCCGATTGGGCGATCGACGCGCTCATCATGCGCAGCAGCGATTCGCCGATGCTTCGCCTGCTCGCCGGCGGAATGGCGCCGTACTTCATCGACGACCGGCTCGCCGGCATCCGCGTCCCGACGACGGTGATCTGGGGCGCCAACGACGGCGTGGTCACCCGCGCGTACATCGAGCAACTGCATGCCGGAATCGCCGGCGCAAGACTCTGCATCATCGACGACGCCGCGCACATTCCGCACGCGCAGCAGCCGGAGCGATTCATCGCATGCTTGCAGGCGACCTCCTAGCCGAACGCGCGCGCATCACGCCCGATCGCGTCGCACTGATCTCCGTCGAAACCGGCGAGCGGCTGACGTATGCGCAGATCAACGATCGCGCGAACGGTGCTGCCGCGATGATCGCCGGCGCCGGCTTGCGACCGGGCGATCGCGCCGGCCTCCTGGCCGCCAACAGCATCGACTTCATCGCGTTCTTCTTCGGCGCGCTGAAAGCCGGCGTGATCGTCGTGCCGCTCTCGACGCGCGCCACGGCGCACGAGTTGTCGATCATCGCCGCCGACTGCGGGATGAACGTGCTGTTTCACGACGGCAGCGCTCCCGACGTGAACGGTGTGACGCTCACGAAACTCAACATCGGCCCGGCCACGCCTCCACTCCCCCACCGAGTCATCGATCTGGAATCGATCGCCTGCCTGCTGTACACGAGCGGCACGACCGGCAAACCGAAGGGCGTGATGATTCCGCATCGCCAGCTTTTCGCGAACGGCTACAACACGGCCATCAACTGGGGACTGCGCGAGGACGATATCGCGCCGATCTTCACTCCGCTCTATCACGCGGGCGGCGTCGCGGTCTTTCTGATCCCGCTCTTCCTCCTCGGCGGCACGATCGTTCTTCACCGCGGCTTCGACGCGGAGGAGGTGTGGGAGACGATCGAGCGCGAACGATGCACGGTGGTGCTGGGAGTGCCGACGATCTGGAAGATGCTTCTCGACGCTCCGCAATTTGCCACCGTCGATCTCCAACACGTCCGCTGGTTCATCAGCGGCGGCGCGCCGTTGCCCGTGTATCTGATCGATGCGTACCAGCAGCGCGGTGTTACTCTCAAACAAGGCTATGGTCTGACCGAGGTAGGAGTGAACTGCTTCACGATGACGATCGAGGATGCGCGCAACAAGCCCGGCTCGATCGGCCGGCCGATGATGTTTACCGACGTCCGTCTCGTCGATGACGCGGGCAGCGATGCCGACACCGGCGAATTGTGGCTTCGCGGTCCCCACGTGAGCAGCGGCTACTGGAACAATCCTGCGGCGACGGCCGACGCGTATGTCGACGGCTGGTTCCGGACCGGCGACATCGCCCGCCGCGACGACGACGGATTCTTTTTCATCGCCGGCCGGCGCAAGGAGATGTTCATCAGCGGTGGCGTGAACGTCTACCCCGCTGAAGTCGAGTCGGAACTGCTGCAACATCCCAACGTCTCCGACACCGCGGTCATCGCCGTTGCCGATGAGACCTGGGGCGAAGTGGGAGTGGCGTTCGTCGTCGCGCACGGCGTCGTCGATACGGAGCTCGTTGAATTTCTCGGCACGCGCCTGACGCGCTACAAGATCCCACGCCGGTTCATCTTCGCCGAGGCTCTGCCGCGCACGCCGTACGGAAAAGTCTTGAAGGAGGAGTTACGAAAGCAACTCGCCTGAAGGCATCGACGCAGGAGGAACGCTCCGAAAAGTCGCGCCAATTGATTCTCGAAAGCGCGCTGAAGCTCTTCTCGCACCGCGGCTACGGAGCGACGAGCGTGCAGGACATCGCCGCCGATGCAGGGCTCTCGAAGGGCAATGTCTATCATCACTTCCCCGACAAAGAGTCGATCTTTCGCTCGCTGCTGGACCGCTACTTTCTCCTGATGTCCCAGCCGCAATTTCCCTTCAACCGCGCTCTCTCCGAAGGTACCTTCCCCGAAAACCTAGAACGCCTCGGCCTGGCCGCGCG
>JAFAOU010000036.1 GCA_019247495.1 Acidobacteriota bacterium | reverse complement strand
GGAACCAGGTGTCTTCCATTGACCTACATCCGGAAGACGCCGAACTTCGGGTCCTCGATCCGGGAGTTGTATGCGATCGAAAGGCCGAGGCCGAGGTAGGTGCGGGTGTCGGCAGGATCGATGACGCCGTCGTCCCAGAGGCGCGCGGTCGAGTAGTAAGGCGAACCCTCCGTCTCGTACTTCTGCAAGACCGGATCGGCGATGGCGCGCTCTTCCTCGGCGCTGAACTCCTTGCCGGCGCGCGCGAGTTGGTCGCGCTTGACTGTGGTCAAGACGCCGGCGGCCTGTTCGCCACCCATCACGCTGATGCGGGCGTTCGGCCACATCCAGAGAAATCTTGGCGAGTACGCGCGGCCGCACATGCCGTAGTTCCCAGCGCCGAATGAGCCGCCGATGATGACCGTGAATTTCGGCACCGTCGAATTCGCGACTGCGTGCACCATCTTGGCGCCGTCCTTCGCGATCCCGCCGCGCTCGTACTCCTTCCCCACCATGAAGCCGGTGATGTTCTGCAGGAAGATGAGCGGGATGCGGCGCTGGTTGCACAACTCGATGAAGTGCGTCGCCTTCAGCGCGCTCTCCGAAAAGAGGACGCCGTTGTTGGCGAGGATGCCGACTTTGTATCCGAAGATGCGCGCGAACCCGGTCACGATCGTCGGCGCGTAGCGCTCCTTGAACTCCTGGAACTTCGAGCCGTCGACGATGCGCGCGATGACTTCGCGCACGTCGTACGGTTTGCGGATGTCGCTCGGAATGACGCCGTAGAGCTCTTTCGGATCGAACGCCGGATCCTCGGCGTCGATCCACGTCTCGGGCTCGTGCTTGTCGACCCGCAGGTTCTCGACGATGTTGCGCACGATGGCGATCGCGTCGCCATCGTCCTCGGCGAAGTGATCCGCCACGCCGCTGATCCTCGTATGCACGTCGGCCCCGCCCAAATCCTGGGCAGTGACTTCCTCGCCCGTGGCCGCCTTCACCAGCGGAGGTCCGGCCAGAAAAATCGTACCGGTGTTCTTGACGATGACCGCTTCGTCGGACATCGCCGGCACGTAGGCGCCGCCGGCCGTACACGATCCCATCACCGCGGCGATCTGCGGAATCTCGCGCGCGGACATGACGGCCTGGTTGTAGAAAATCCGCCCGAAGTGCTCGCGGTCCGGAAAGACCTCGGCTTGCAGTGGGAGAAAGGCTCCGCCGGAATCGACGAGATAGACGCACGGCAGGTTGTTCTGCAGCGCGATTTCCTGCGCGCGCAGATGCTTCTTCACCGTCATCGGAAAGTATGTGCCGCCTTTGACGGTGGCGTCGTTGGCGATGATCAGGCACTCGCGTCCCTGAATCCGTCCGACGCCGGTGATGATGCCGGCCGCGGGCGCGTCATCGTCGTACATGCCGTTCGCGGCCAGCGGCGAGAACTCGAGGAACGGCGTGTGCGGATCGAGCAGCGCCGCGATGCGCTCGCGCGGCGGCATTTTCCCCTGCTCCTTGTGCCGCGCGACGTACTTCGGACCGCCGCCCTGCCGCGCGGTTTCAACGCGGCGATTCAGCTCGTCGACGAGTGTCTGCAACGCCGCGGCGTTGCGGCGGCAGTCGTCGGATTTCGTGTCGAGGTGCGATTCGAGAGGTTCCATGCCGGCGCGCGCAGCCTACATGCCGCCCGCGCCGGCTGCAACCGCTTGCAACGGCTCAGCGCCCGAGGGTGAACTCGGCGCGGCAACCCTCGCGTACCCAGATGCCGCGGCTGTCGTAACCCCAGGTGCGGTTCAGGATGCAGGCGTTGCGGCTGAGCTGGCGCGACAGGCGCACGCCGTACTCGGTATTGACGTCGCAGCGATGGCGCGTGTTGTTGTCCGATTCGCAGATGATCGTCCGCGATCGGCGGTCGCCGTAGTGCTCATCGCGCTCGCCCTCGCGATTGCGTGCGATGAAAAAGTCGGCCCGGCAGCCGTTGCTCACCCAAACCGTGTGCCGCCCTTCCGTGCCCCACGTCCGCCCTTCAATGCAATCGGTTCGGCTCAGCTGGCGGCGAAGCTCCACGCGTCCCCAGCCATCAAACGAGCATTCGTGTCGATGACCGCGGTCCGATTCGCAGCGGATCGTCTCCGCGAAAAGAACCGGCGCAACACAAGAAACGACGATAAGGAATCCGAGCAATCTGCGCTTCATAAAACCTCCCCTGTTTTGATACCTCAGACGTTCACCGCGCGGCGAATGGCATCGACAGCCGCCGCGGTCGGTGTTCCCGGCAGAAAGATCTCGCGGATTCCGATCTCTTTCATCCGCGGGATGTCCTTCTCGGGAATGATGCCGCCCGCGAAGACGACGATGTCCTGCGCGCTTTCATCCTTCAGCAGCCGCATGATTTCAGGAAACAGCACGTTGTGCGCGCCGGAGAGGATCGACAGGCCGATGGCGTCGACGTCCTCCTGCACCGCCGCGGCCACGATCTGCTCCGGAGTTTGCCGCAATCCCGTGTAGATCACTTCCATCCCTGCATCGCGCAGCGCGCGGGCGATGATTTTCGCGCCGCGATCATGGCCATCCAGGCCTGGCTTCGCGATCAATACTCGAATTTTTCGGTCGCTCATGACTCTCCCTGTCGCTGCGGCCCGGCATCGCGAAACTTCGAGAGGATCACGATGTCGTGGTACGTCCCCTCGCGATAAAAGTCGCGCCGCAGACAACCCTCCTGCACGAATCCAAGGCCTTCCAGCACATGTTTCGCGCGGTCGTTATAGTCGAAGACGTTGATGCGCAGCTTGGCGAGGTTCATTTCGTCGAACGCGAAACGGACCAGGGTCTGGATGGAATCGCCGCCGAAGCCGCGGTTCCACGCCGACGGCTCGCCGATGAAAAGACCGAACCACGCCGTCTGCGAAACCCAATCGATGTCGTGGATCGAGGCGTTGCCGATGTGCGTCCGATCGTCGCGCCGTTCGATGGCGAAGTGGCGCTCCGTCTGACTGGCGTGCATCGCACCCTCGAGCCACTCGATCTCGTTCTGAAACGCGATCGGATAGCGCGTTTTCAACGTTCGAACAATGTTCGGATCGTTGATCCAGCGATAGCAGCGCTCGGCATCTTCGCGCTCGAACGCGCGCAGGATGACGTGCTCGCCCGCGATCATGAACCGCCGCCGCGAGGTCTGAGGCCCGTTCTCCGCAAAATCGCGCTCCGTGCGATTGGACATTCGGCGGCGAATTATAGTTAGTGGATTCGTAGATTAGTGGATTAGTAGATTAGGAAGCCTGACGATCTCTCGGCCTTCCTAATCTACTAATCCACTAATCGACTAATCCACTGCCTCATCACCCCGCCAGCACGACCTTCGGCCTCACTTCGACCGGTCCGCCTTCGCGCAGCACATTCACGACTTCCCCAATCGCGATCAGTCGATCCTCGGGATTGCCGAGGGCGAGCAGATCGGTGACGTGAACAGGAACGGGCGGGGTCATGATGATCGACTGGCCGCGCATCAGCTTGCCCTGCTGG
>JAFAOU010000081.1 GCA_019247495.1 Acidobacteriota bacterium | reverse complement strand
TTTCCGGCACAAGAGCGAGCCGGTGCTGGCCGTGCAATATCACCCCGAGGCCGCGCCGGGGCCGCATGACTCCTTCCATCTGTTCGGCGAGTTCATGAATTTGATCGACGAGTGGAAGTGATGCTCGCATTCGTTCTCGCGCTGGCCACCACGATCACGGTGCCGCCGAAGCCGGCCACCTACGTTACCGACAAGGCTGGCGTGCTCAACGCGGCGCGCGCGCACGTCTTGAACGAAAAGCTGGCGCAGTTCGAGCGCGATACGTCGAATCAGATCCTGGTCTACGTCGATCGCACCCTTCCGACGGATTCAACGATCGAGCAGTTCGCGAACGACGCCATGCATCAATGGGGCGTCGGTCAGAAGGGGAAAGACAACGGAGCCGTTCTCTTCCTCTTTACCGGCGACCGCAAAATGCGCATCGAAGTCGGCTACGGCCTCGAAGGCGTGCTGACCGATGCGAAGTCGAAACAGATCACCAGCACGATCATCAAGCCGCGCCTGAAGGCCGCTGACTACGACGGCGCCGTGGAGCAGGGCGTCGACGGAATCCTCGCGGCAGTTCGCGGCGAAGGGTTGAAGGGAACGGGCAAAACGGCGCACGAGTCGAAGTCGCTGCACCTCGCACCGGCCGTCTTGCCGTGTTCGGCGATCTTCGTCGCTGTCCTCATTCTCGTGATCGTCATCATCGTGAAATCGCGCAAGCGCGGCGTGCCGGGGCGAACGTGGACCACGCCCGATGCGGCTGGCAATTCGTCGCCGTGGTCGTCGCTATCGTCCTCGTCGTCGGATTCTTTTTCCGACTCCTCATCGTCATCCTCGGATTCGAGTTTCGACGGAGGCGGCGGCGATTCCGGCGGCGGCGGTTCGAGCGATTCGTGGTGAAAGGCTTTTCACCACGAGAACACAAAGGACACGAAGAACCCCTTTGTGCTCTTTGTGTCTTTGTGGTGATTCGGTTTGGTGGCTACGCGTTCATCCAGGCGGGGGCGAGCGTCATCGGATCCGCAGTGTCGGCGTGCCGGAGGCGCGTGATCCACTGAAGCACGTTCGCCATATCGGCTTCGGCTTCCACGCGCTGACGGGCTTCGTGATCGGCTTCGTCGATCGTCCGTTCCAGCACTTCGTTGACTAACTCGCTCATCTCTCGCCAGCACGTGCAGCAAGCGCCGTGCCGCGCGAGAAATCACTCCAGCGCGATGATGCCGTCGCGCCAGAGTTTGTAGAAGATGAGCATCGCGTCCGGCTCGCGGATCGGACTGATCTTGATGAGTGATCCGAGGTCCCATTGGCCGTTGATGCGCGAGAGCATGAAGCCCTCGTTCGGCGTGAAATTCATCTGCGTGATTTCTTCCAACGGTTTTGCGACGCGCGGCACTTTCGAATCGTGCAGGCCTTGTCCGCGCAGATCCGACAGGATGGCGGCCTCAGCACCCTTGATGGCGTTGCGGACGCGCTGATGGTTCGGATCGAGATTCTCGGCCGCCTTCAGCAGCCGCTGCGCTTTCTCGTACTCGCGGCCGCGCATCGACTGTTGCGCACGCGCGATCAGCGAAACGATCTCGTCATCCTCGGAGAACTCCTCGAACGGCGCGGAGTCGGGATCGGACTTCGCCGCGGTCGGCAGCACCACGATGGTCGGATCGGTCAGCTTCACGTAGCCTTCGCGCGTCAGGTGAAAGACGGTCGACGAGACGTTGAACGATGACGAACGGCTTTCCAGCACCAGCTCCGCGAGCGAACGTTTTCCGTCGATCGCGTTGATGACCATGCGCTGCGCATCGTCCTCGAGCTCCTCCGGCGGAAGCTCTTTGACGAGCGTCGGGATCAGGCCTTCGTGTCCGATGAGCGTGTGGATGCGGTTCCACTCGTCGACGCGGCGCGTCCCTTCCATGATCAACCCGGTCACGTCGACCTGCAGCGGGATCATCTCCATCTGCGGCAGTTCGTCGTCGGCGAACTCAAAGTCGCCTTCGTTCCACAGGAAGATGTCGTAGATCTCCTCTTCCGCCTTCAATCGCATCAGCCGCTGCAGATCCTCCTCGGTGATGACGTCGATCATCACCAGAATTTTTCCGAGGAGGATGCGCGACTGCGCCTGCACCTCCATCGCCTTCATCAGCTCCGGCTCGGTGATGTAGCCGTGGCTCATGAGGAACTGGCCGAGGTATTCGCGCGGGTCGTTGGAGGCGGAGGAGATCACGCGGCCGTTGCGGAAAAAGATCTTCTTCTCGGTGCCCTTGTTGCGGACGCAGAGCGTGCCGGTCTTCTGTCCAAGGCTCAGCCACTGGAGCAGATCACCGGGAAGCATCGTTTTGAGATTGCCGCTGACACTCATGATCGGAAGGTGCGGAAAAAGGGGGTGAATTATACGGGCGGCTGGATTGCGCCCGCTATCATTGCCTGCAATGGCAGATGAGAAGCTTTTTTTCGATGCGAACGACCTTCATGCGCGCGAGTTCGATGCAGCGAACGACCTCGGCGAACCAGGACGATTTCCCTTCACCCGCGGTCCGCAACGCTCGATGTATCGCGGCAAGTTGTGGACGATGCGCCAATACGCTGGCTTCTCGACTGCCGCGGAATCGAACAAGCGCTATCGCTATCTCCTCGAGCGCGGCACGACGGGGCTCTCGGTCGCCTTCGATCTGCCGACGCAGATCGGAATGGATTCGGATGATCCGCGCGCTCGCGGCGAGGTCGGCAACGTCGGCGTGGCCATCGATTCGATCGAGGACATGGAACTGCTCTTTGACGGCATCCCTCTCGATCGCGTATCGATCTCGATGACCATCAACGCGCCGGCGTCGATCCTGCTGGCGCTGCTGCTGGTCGTTGCCGAACGGCGCGGGATCGCGTGGACGAAGCTCTCGGGCACCATCCAGAACGACATCCTCAAGGAGTACGCGGCGCGAGGGACGTACATTTTCCCGCCAGCACCGTCGCTGCGCATCGTCACCGACATCTTCGAGTTCTGCGCGACCGAGGTGCCGCGCTGGAACACGATCTCGGTCTCCGGCTATCACATCCGCGAGGCCGGCTCGACGGCGGTGCAGGAAGTCGCGTTCACGCTCGCGAACGGATTGCAGTACGTGCAGGCAGCGGTCGAGCGCGGCCTCGACGTCGATTCGTTCGCGCCGCGCATTTCGTTTTTCTTCAATGCTCACAACGATTTTCTGGAAGAGGTAGCGAAGTTCCGCGCGGCGCGAAAGCTGTGGGCGCAGTTGATGCGCGAGCGGTACGCGCCGAAGGATCCGAAGTCGCTGGCGCTTCGGTTTCACGCGCAGACGGCCGGCTCGACGCTCACCGCGCAGCAGCCCGAGAACAACGTTGTTCGTGTTGCCTACCAGGCGATGGCCGCAGTCCTGGGCGGCTGCCAGTCGCTGCACACGAATTCGCGCGATGAGGCTCTGGCGCTGCCGACGGAGGAGTCGGCGAAGATCGCGCTGCGAACGCAGCAAGTCCTCGCGCACGAGACCGGCGTGCCGCGCTACGCCGATCCGCTGGCAGGTTCGTACGAGATCGAATCGCTGACGCTCGACATCGAACGCGAAGCGCGCTCGCTGATCGAACGTATCGACGCGATCGGCGGCGCGCGCAAAGCGATCGAATCCGGCTTCGTACAACACGAGATCGGCGAGTCGGCCTACCTCGCGCAGCGCGCGCTGGAGGAGAAGCGGGCGATTGTCGTCGGCGTGAACGAGTTCGTCGACGGCGGCTCGGCCACGCTGCCGATCATGGCGATCGATGAATCGGTCGAGCGCGATCAGGTGGCGCGTCTTCGCGCGTTCCGTGCTGGGCGCGCGGGCGATACCGCTACGGCACTCGCATCACTCGATGCCGCTGCCCGCGACGGGCGCAATCTGATGCCGCTGATCGTCGAGTGCGTTCGTCAGGACTGCACGGTGGGCGAGATCGTCTCGAAGTTGAAGGAGACGTTCGGCGAGCACAAGGATCAGGGGTTCTGATAACTCCCTAAAAGCGTTTCACCACAAAGACACAAAGAGCACAAAGAAAGCCTTTGTGCCCTTTGTGCCTTTGTGGTGAAACGCCTTTGACTATTCGAGACCGACTACCGATCGCACATCGACCTCGAGCGCATTCATCTCGCCGGCGTCCGTCTCGTGGTCGTAGCCAAGGGCGTGGAGGATTCCGTGCAGGATGAGGTAGCGGACTTCGGTGGCGAGGGAGTGCTTTTGGTCCGTCGCCTGCCGACGGGCCTGATCGATGGAGATCACGATGTCGCCGAGCGGGCGGCCTTTCGCGTTGGGATCAGCGTCCGAGTCGTCGGCGGGGAAGGTGAGGACGTCGGTGGTTTTGTTCTTTTTGCGGAACTTGCGGTTGAGGGTGCGCATCGCGTCGTCGTCGACGATGGCGATGGAGACTTCGTGGATATCGTCATCGACGCGAAGCGCGATCAGCACCCGGCGGGCGAATTCGGCGATCTCGCGGCGGCTGAAGCGCGGGACGGCTGGGCCGGTGACTTCGACGTTCGTCAAGCCTTGCCCTGCTTCTCGGCGGTCTCGCGCTCTTTGTCGGCGCGGTCGTACGCCATGACGATGCGCTGCACGACCGGATGGCGGACGACGTCACGGTCCGAAAAGTCGAAGAACTTGATGCGGTCGATGCCGTCGAGGATCTGACGGACCACGCGCAGGCCCGACTTGCTGCCGGTGGGGAGATCGACCTGCGTCACGTCGCCGGTCACGACCGCCTTCGCGCCGAAACCGAGGCGGGTCAGGAACATCTTCATCTGCTCGGGTGTGGTGTTCTGGGCCTCGTCGAGGATGATGAAAGCATCGTTGAGCGTGCGGCCACGCATGAACGCGAGCGGCGCGATCTCGATGATGCTGCGCTCCATCAGCTTCTCCACTTTCTCGAAACCGATGATGTCGTAGAGCGAGTCGTAGAGCGGGCGCAAGTACGGATTCACTTTCTCGGCGATGTCGCCGGGGAGGAAACCGAGGCGCTCGCCCGCTTCCACGGCGGGACGGCAGAGGACGATGCGCTTCACTGACTTGTCAGCAAGCGCTCCGGCCGCCGCGGCGACGGCGAGAAACGTCTTGCCGGTTCCGGCGGGGCCGATGCCGAAGGTGATGTCGTTGTCCTGGATGGATTGCAGGTACATCTTCTGGGCGACGTTGCGCGGCGTGACGACGCGGCGCACCGAGGCCTGCACCGCATCGTCGGTGAAAAAGTCGACGATGCTGGCCTCGGGGCGATCGCGAAGCACGCGCATGCCGGTGTGGATATCGGAGCGCTTGAGCGGATAGCCCTGCTCGATCAGTTGCTGCATCTGCGCGAGCAGCTTCTCGACCGGTGCGACGTTCTCGGGCGAGCCCGTGACGAAAATCTCGCCGCCGCGCGAGGAGATCTTGACCTTGAACTCGTCCTCGAGCATGCGCAGGTTTTCGTCGTGATTGCCGAAGAGAGTGTGTGTGCCTTCGTCGTCGAGTGTCAGTTCCATTCAATTCCTTTATCCGCAGATGGACGCAGATTAGTACCGCGCCATTTCCGGCTCGACCTCCACCGCCCAACGATCGATGCCGCCGGCGAGCGAGAGCGCGTCGAATCCCTGTTGCGACAGCCACTGGCCGGCCATCATCGAGCGCATGCCGCCGTGGCAGTAGAGAACCACGGCGCGGTCGCGCGGGAGCTCCTGCAAGCGCTGTGGCAGCGTGTTCATCGGGATCAGCGTCGAGCCGTCGATCGAGCAGATGGCGGCTTCGCCTTCCTCGCGGACGTCGATCAGCGCCGGCGGATTGTCGCCGGCAAGGAGTTGCTGCAGTTCGGTCGGAGTGATTTCGCGAATGCTCATGATGTGAACAAGGTAATCCAGACTTCGCCGTACTCGGCGCGGCGCAGCACTTTCAAAGTTTTCGTTTCGATGGTGAACGGCTCGCTGCGGCGTTGATGTTCGATGCCGACGAGAGCACCGTTATTGAGGACGTTCGCGGTGTCGATCGCAGCGAGCAAATCGTCGTAACGGCCGAACGAGTATGGCGGATCGGCGTAGATGACATCGAAGAACCGGCCGCGCTGACGGGGGATTTCCGCGAAGACGTCTCCGGCGATAGCGGTGACCGGCGCATCCCACTCTTCGGCCAGTTGCTTGATCGTGGCCACGCTCTTTCGATCCTGCTCGATGGCGGTGGACGACGCCGCGCCGCGCGAGATTGCTTCGAAGGAGAAAACGCCGCTGCCGGCGAAGAGATCGAGAAAGTGCGCGCCGTCGATGCGCGGACCGGCGATGTTGAAAAACGCCATCCGCGCGCGCTCCGAGGTCGGGCGGGTCTCGCGAGGCGGGACGGGAACGCGGCGTCCGCGCAACGTGCCGGTGGTGACGCGCAGCGTGTTCAGCGGCTGGCCGCTCCCGGCGTTCCGATGAAGTAGTTGTAGAGGTCCTTCACGTCGACGTAAATCGTCGCGGGCTGGCTCAGGCAGCGCAACTCCACGATCTTGTCGCTCACCACGCGCACGACCTTGTAGACCTTCTTGTCGTCGCCGACGAGCTGGTCGCCGGCCTTCGGCATGTAACCCGCCACGGTGTTGGTGACGCCGCGGTCCTGATAGATCGCGCGCAGCAGGTCCTGCAGCGGCACGACCTGGTCGGAGAGCGCCTTCGGCATCGTGGCCATCGGATCAAACTGCCGCTCCACGAAGTTCTGCTGTGCGTCATACGCGCGGAGCAGCGAACGGCGCGTGTCGCGAGGTTTGCTCAGCTCCGAATCGCGCACCGAGGCCAGCGCGGAAGGCGAGATCGAATGGAGATAGCTGTGAAGCGCGTCGTCGGGAATGAGCACTTTCTTGCGAATCGTCCCGCCGGTGCCGCGCACTTCGACGACGACCAGTCCACCTTCGAAGATCGATATCCGCTGGTAGACGTCGGTCGAGGTCGCGCTGTAGTCGATGAGCGGCCGCGGCAAACGTCCGTCGATGCGCTGCGGACCTACAGCCTGCCGGCTGCCGGCGAGCTCCGGGATGTCGTACTTGGCGAGCTTCTTCCGCTCGCGCTCCGGAAGCGGAATGGCGATCGCGCCGCCGAGAGGCGCTTCATCGACCTGGCTGATGTCGTGCGCGGGATTGGGCGGCGGTGCCGGCTGCGGCGTTTGGGACTGCGCCGCGGCGAGGAAGAGCACTGCGAGTGGGAGAAGGCTGTTCATACGAGTCGATTAGTGGATTCGTCGATCAGTGGATTAGAGGCGTGCCTCGGTCCGCTTTCTAATCTACTAATCTACTAATCACTAATCTACTGACCACTCGAATCAAGGTACTTGATCGCCATCTCGCGCGCAAACGTCTTCGCTTCAGCATGCTCGATCTCGCCCGTGAAGACGGCCTCGCGCGTTCGCTCCAGCGCCTTGGCGACGTGCGGTCCGAGGGGCACTTCGAGGTCGTTGCCGCGCAGCGGGAGCTTGAACGACTGAAACTCCTGAAAACGGACTACGTTCGACTGCTCCTCGGGCACTGCAGCGGCCACGATGCTCAACATTTCCGGCGAGGCGTGCTTGAAGAGGCGGAAGCGCTGGTGATCGGACGTCGTCTCCGCAAGCGCGTCGGTGAACCGCGGCAGTTCATTCGCGAGTTGAACGACGTTCCTCGCGCGCTTCTGTGAAAAGCCGGAGCCTTCCAGATCGACAGGCGATGCGTTGCCGTGCAGCAACGCGGCGGTGTACATCACCTGGCGATCGAGGCTTGTGCCGTCGAGTGCCGATGCTGTTCGACGCAGCCGGTCTTCGAGATCACGGTCGAAAGGGCGCCTTCCGAAGAGCACTTCGAGAACGCCGGCGGCGCTCAATGCGGCGACGGCGTTCGGCGCGGATTCCTCTTCGAACGCGAGGAAGAGCTCGCGCCAGATCCGTTCGCGCGCGATCGACGCCAGCGCCCCCTCGGCTACGGCGCGGTCGAGCAAGCGCGCGGTGTGCGCTTCGAGCGAAAAGCCGAGACGCGTGGCCAGGCGGACGGCGCGGTAGATGCGCGTCGGGTCGTCGATGAAACTTTGATCGTGCAGCACGCGCACTGCCATCGCGGCGAGATCGCGCTCGCCGCCGGACGGATCGTGCAACTCGCCCGTGGTGAGATCGAGGGCCATGGCGTTGATCGAAAAATCGCGGCGGAGAAGATCGTCCTTCAGCCGCCCGGCAGTCACGGTCGGCAGCGCGCCCGGCGAGCGGTAGCGCTCCTTGCGCGCCGTGGCGATATCGATCTCCGGCAATCCGTCGGCGGTGATTTTGTACGTGAGAAATTGCGGGAAGGAGCGCAGCCGTCCGTTGATTTTCTTCGCGACCGCGCGGGCCAGCGTCGAAGCGTCGTCTTCGAGCGTCAGGTCGATGTCGATGACGTCATGCCGTCCGAGGAGGAGGTCGCGCACGGGACCGCCGACGAGGAACGGGCGCAACTCCTTTTCGGTGGCGACTTCCTTGACGAGATCGAGGCCGCGCTTTTGCGCGTTGGGCAGGTTTTCGAGACGGATCATTGAAGGATGGATTCGTAAAGTTCGATCAGAGCCCGGGCGCGGTGCCGCGGCCTGAATTTCGAAGCAGTCTGTTGGGCGGCGACCGTCTTGCTGTGACCGAGCTCCGGCTTGAACAGGCCGGCTAGTATTGCATGAGTCCATTCGTTGGGATCGCCGGGCGGAACGAGTACGCCGGTACGCCCTTTCTCGAGCCGCTGCACGTTGATCGCGGTACGCGAGGCTATGACTGCGGTTCCCGCGACGATAGCCTCGGCCACGAATCCGTCGAAGTCGTTTTCAGTCAGGGCCGGATCGACCCACACATCTACGCCACGTAGATCGTCCGGCGATGGGGTGATGTCGAAGAGCAGCCAGTCGACGTCATCGCGGTATCGCTGAATCCGCGCGGCAGTCTGTTCGATGATGTTGCGCAGGTGCGGTCGGGCGAATGTGCCGATGGTTGGTTTTTCAGCTCGTCTTTTCTCACCCGCGAAATAGTTCTCCTCAACGGCCTCGGGGATGAATGACTCGGCCGTCTCTTTCAATGGAGTGATAACGCGCTCCGGTGGCGTCGTTCGCCGAAAACGCCGGCGGCGCAAGCGGGCATTGCTGACGTACGGCAGATCGAGCTGGACGAACATCTCGTCCGGCGCGTACACGTGAATCAAATCCGCATTCGCCGCTTCGCCGATGCGCACGTCGTGCTCGGCCGAAAGTGACGCGAAATCAATCCGCTGCGATTTGCGCTCGTACTCGGAAGCGCCAGGAAGAACGAGCTGCGCGATGATCACGATGCGGACCTTATGACAAGTCGATGATGTCGTGACTGCGCGCGACGGAACGCTGGCGTCACGCCGGCTGGCTCGGCGGCGTCTCGCCGCCGAACCGCCAAACCCTCAACATTTGCTGGTAACACGATGGCGGCGCAAGCTTCCCATTCGGCGGCGAGGACGCCGCCGAGCCAGCCGGCGTGATGCCAGCGTTCCGGCCTCATACTGCGTCCATTCGGCTTGATCCCTATGTCATCCTTCGCGCGCTTCGGATGACCCTCATCCTCTACATCCTCAGCGCCGCGATTCTCCTCGGCATCGCGCACGCGCACGTCACGCGGCTCACGCGCTGGGCGGCGCTGGCGTTGCTGTTGATTCCGCTCGTATTTACCGGACGCGCGCTTTTGACCAGGCGCGTGTACGCGCCGGTCGAGTTGGCGTACATGACGGAGCCGTTGAATGCGTACAGCGCCGAGGTCGGTGCGCCGCCGCCGCAGAACGGGATGTTGTCGGACATCGCGTTTCAGATGATCCCGTGGCGGCAGGCCTTGCGGCGGGCGATGGCGGAGCATGAGTGGCCGTTGTGGAACCGGTTCGAAGGATGCGGCGACATACTCGCCGGCGCGTCGCAGGCGGCGCCGTTCAGTCCGTTCACGTGGATTGCGCTGCTGCTGCCGGTGGCGGCGAGCTTTGGCTACACGGCATCGATCGGGTTTTTCATGGCGGCGCTCGGTGCGTTTCTCCTCGCGCGCGATTTCGAATGCAGCGAGCTGGCGTCACTGATCGCGGCGGCGGTCTTCGCCTTCTCGGCGCCGATGGCGTTGCAGATTCTCTGGCCGCTCGGATTCGCGTGGGCGTTTCTTCCGCTCGTGCTTCTGGCGGCGCGGCGGGTGGTGGTCGCACCGTCGATGCGATCCGCATCGTTGCTGGCGACGGTACTCGTGTTGGAGGTCGTGACGGGACATCCCGAGACGTTGCTCCACGTCACATTCCTCGGCGGAATCTACGGCGCGTACGAACTACTGCGGCCTGGACGCCCGCAGCGAGGACGAGCGATCGCGTATGCCGTCGCGGCGGGAGTTGTGGCGCTGCTGCTCACCGCGATCGCGTTGCTGCCGTTTCTCGAAGCCAGCCCGCAGACGGCGGAGCACTTCATGCGGGCGGAAGTCTTCGCAAAGAGCCCGTTGCGTATCCCGGCGGGCCGCATCTCGGCGGCGCTCATCTCCGACCTGCTGCCGTTCGCGCGGCACTTGTTCCGGCAGTTTTTGTTTGCGCGTGCGGAGGCTGGGAGCATCGCGCTGGCTCTGGCGATCTTCGCGTTGTGGAAGTCGCGGACGCGCGAACGCTGGATCTTCGCCGTGCTCGGCGTTCTCTGCCTGATGGTCAGTGCCGAGGTTTGGCCGGCCGCGCAGTTCATTCATCGACTTCCGCTGCTTCAACTGGCGATGAATGACCGGCTCGCGTCGGCCGTCCCGCTCTGCCTCGCCATTCTCGCGGCGTTCGCGGTCGATGCGCTTTCCGATCGCGCCGGCGCAGTCATGGCCGGGTTGCTGATCCTCCTCGCCGCCGGTGCCTCGGGGATGCGGCCCGGCTCGATCGATATCCCGCGATTTGTCGGCGAGCTCGCGCCGTTGGCGATTGCCGCCGTGATCGTGCTCTTCGTCCGCAATCGGCCACTCATCGCGCCATCGCTGCTCGCGTTGATCCTGCTGCAACGGACGATTTCCGACGGCGCGCTGATCCCCGCTAACGATGCGAAAATTGCCTTCCCTCCGGTCGCGCTCTTCCAGCCGATGCAGTCGATTCGCGAACCGTTCCGCATCGTCGCCACGGGGCCGGCGCTCTTTCCGAATACCGCCACGATGTACGGCCTCGAGGACGCGCGCGTCATGACGGCCATGTCGCTGAACGCGTTCATGGAGACGTTTCCGGCCTGGTGTCATCGCGGCGGATATGGCTTCAATCAGATCGACGACCTCACCCGGCCGATGCTGTCGATGATGAACGTCCGCTTCGCGGTCGTGCCGCAAAACGATCCGATCCCGTATGGATGGCGCGACGTCGTCGCCGACCACGGCTCGCGCCTCATCGAGAACACGCGCGTTCTGCCGCGCGCCTTCGTGCCGCGCAGCGTGCGCATCGGCATTTCGAATGACGTCGAGGACATGACCGCGGCGACGAATTTCGCCGACGTCGCATGGATCGACGTGCCTGGAATCGCGCACGATGCGGCCAACGGGCCTGGGACGGTGAGCATCCGTCGCCGCAAACTCGGATTTCGGATCGATGCGTCGATGGAACGCGACGGCTGGGTGGTGATCTCCGAGGCGGCGTGGAAAGGCTGGCGGGCGGATGTCGATGGCCGTTCCACAATAATCGTCCGCGCCAATCACGCCTTCCTCGGCGTGTTCGTTCCGGCAGGCAAGCACACGATCCGGCTGACGTACCTGCCGCAGCCGTTCGTCATCGGACGTGCGATCACGTTCGGAACGCTTGCGATGATCGTGCTTGGGATGGTGATCTCACCACAGAGACACAGAGGACGCAGAGAAAAAAGAGAATGATTTCTTTCGCTGTGTCCTCTGTGCCTCTGTGGTTAAAACGCCTGCCCGCTCGAAAAGGCGATAAGCCATCCCTTTCGCCCGAGCGGGTCGCGGTTGAGGGCGTAGGCGAGGTCGATGCGCAGCAGGTTTTTCGGGGTTCGCGGGAGGCCCATGCGCAGGCCGATGCCGATGTCGCTTTTCACGTGCATCAGGTTCGTGAAGCCGCCGCTGGTGGCGTTGCCGGCGTCCGCGAAAACGACGACGCCGGGCGACGCCAGCTGCAGAATCTCGCGGCCGAGGTAGAGACGCTCTTCGACATTCAGCACGATGGCCCGGCTGCCGGCGAACGCGTGCGCGCGATAGCCGCGAAGTCCGGTCAGGCCGTCGGCGAAGAATTGCTGCTCGCCGTCCATGCGCCAGCCGCTGCTCATCGAGAGGCGGCTGAGGAAGGTTGTCGGATGCGACGTTCGTCCGCCGCGGCGGACGTAGAGCACCGAGGTGCCGGCGAGCGTGTTCTGCGGTCCGCCGTCCAGCCGCGACGACAGCGCAACCGCCGGCATCATGAAGCCGTCGCCGAGCCACTTGCCGTCGCCCGCGGCGACGCGGAAGTACGACGTGGTCCGGTCCGCGCCGAGCGACTGCGGCGAGATCGCTGCTTCGACCGAATACTGGCGGCCGAGGTTGAAGTCCTCGTAGCGGATGTCCTTGTTGACGAAGTTGAGTTTCACGAAGTCGTTGGCGGAGCTGTCGTACCGGACGAAGAGGTAGCGGAACTCACGATTCGCGGGGAGGTTCTGCACCACGCGGCGATTCATCAGCGCGAATGAGTCGTCGATGGCGCGAACCCCGGCGGTGAGACGATGCGCCGTGACGTCGTTGGGATCGAGAGCAACGCCGAAACTCGCGCCGATCTCGCGATGCTGTTGCCGGAACCGCTCGGTTTCAACGCCGCCTCCGTAGAGATGATCGAACTGGCGGAAGCCGGTGAAGGAAACGTCCGTCGCCCACGGCGTGGCGAAGGAGTAGAACGGCCGCGTGACCTCGAAGCGATGGTCGTAACCATCGGAGTTCACGCCGTAGCCGAAGTTGGCTTTCCAGTAAGGCGCGAAGAAAGCCGGATCGGTGTAGGCGACGCCGATGCGGGAGCGGTCGACGCCGTTCTGCCATCCGAGCTCAAGATCTTTTCCGAGCCCGAGGAGGTTGGTCTCGGCGAGCGTCGCGCCGACGGTGCTTTTGCCGCCTTTGCTGCCGGCTTGCGTCTCCGGTGCGATCGACCACGAATCCTGCGTCGTCACGGTGACGTCGACGACGCCGTCGTGCGGCTCAGATGGAACGACCGAGGCCGACTTGAGGAAGCCGAGCGCGCGCAGATTGCGCTCCGTCTCGGCCAGCCGCGGCGGACTGTACGGATCGCCTTCGCGGAAGAGGAGAAACTTCTCGATGACCGATTTGCGCGTCTCGATATGCAGCCGGTCGGCGAGTTTGTAGAGCGCTCCGTGTCCGGCCTCGGACGCTGAATACACATCAAGAGGGTGGATGGTGATGGTGCCGATACGGAGGGGCGGCTCCGTTTGCGCGCTGAGCGCGGCGGCGACTGCGAATCCCAGGAGCGCGAGGAGGACGGATTTCACCGGACGGTTTTGAGGGTAGCAGATTGGCGCGAGTGGCCGAGGGGGAACGGTCCACGCGGGGCTCGCGGAGGGGCGGAGAGAAGATTTGTTATCCTGCGCGTCACACCAATCCCCGGAGGCAATCCCTTGGACAGTTATCGTGGCGGCTGGATCGAAATCATCGCCGGAGGCATGTTCTCCGGAAAATCGGAGGAGTTGATCAGGCGCCTGCGCAGGGCCGTGATTGCGCGTCAGCGTGTGCAGGTCTTCAAGCCTCTCATCGACGACCGCTTCAGCACCGAAGACATCGTGTCGCGCGACGATCGCCGGCTGAAGGCTCACGCGGCGGCGACGAGCGCGGAGTTGTTGACGCGTGTCGAGATCGGCATTCAGGTCGTCGGGATCGACGAGATCCAGTTCTTCGATGCCGGCATCGTCGACGTCTGCATGCAGTTGGCGGATGCGGGCATCCGCGTGATCGCGGCGGGACTCGATCAGGATTACATGCGCCGTCCGTTCGGACCGATGCCGGCGCTGCTGGCAGTGGCCGAGGATGTGTCGAAGATGCACGCCGTGTGCGTGCGCTGCCGCGGCGCCGCGCACTACTCGCAGCGCGTTTCGGGTGGCAACGCGCAGGTGGAAGTGGGCGATTCGTCGTACGAGGCGCGATGCCGCGCGTGCTACGAGTTGTACAAATCCGCCCCGATCGAGGAGCCGGCCGTGCAGCTCACGATCACAGCGTCTGCCTAGCCCAACCGCCTGACATTTGTTGTCAGTGGGCGGTCAATAGAATGACCCTTCGCGCTCATGCGGGGAGGCCCGTCGACCGTGTAAGTTGCTCGTGGCCAACATGATAGGGGCAGCCAGCGGTCTGGTATCGAGCTTGCCGTATACTCTCTGACTTCCCCCAATAAAGAGAGGTCCGGCGTGAGACGAAGACAGAAGGGCTTCACCCTGCTCGAACTGCTTGTGGTCGTGGCCATCATCGGCATCATTGCCTCCATCGCGATCCCGAACCTGCTCGTGGCCATTCAGCGCGCGAAGCAGCGCCGGACCATGGTGGACATACGAAACATGGCCACTGCGTGGGAAGCACGGAACAGCGAAGCGAGCCGCTACAACGCAGCCGGACAGGCGAATGGCGTCGAGGGTGCCGATCAGCGGATCACGTCGGACAACCTTTCGAACATGTTGGAGCCGACCTACATCCGTGTGGTGCCGAAGGTCGACGGATGGGGGATGGCGTATCAGATGTACACGAATAAGGCCTATGGCGCGGCCGAAAAGGCAAACATCTACGCGATCATTTCAGGGGGGAAAGACGGGGTCATTTCGTCCGATCCAACCACCGGTCCGTTCACGAATTTCGATTGCGACATCGTTTACGGTAACGGAGTCTTTCTTTCGTACCCGGACGGAATGCTGGTGAGCAAATAGTCGCGTACGATCGTCACGAACGACCGCATGCACTCACTCCGGCCGCTGGGCCTCCTGGCACTCTCCTGTTGCCTTCTCGCGCCACTCGGCTGTCGCCGCGCCGCCGCCGGCTCCGGCGATCCGGTGGAGCGCGAAGCGGAGGACGCGCTGGTGTCGTACCTGCGCATCGACACATCCAACCCGCCCGGCAACGAGACATCCGGCGCGCGTTTTCTGCAGCAGCTTCTGATCAAAGATGGCATCGACGCGAAACTGATCGGCTCCGATCCGAAACGGCAGTCGGTGTACGCGCGGCTTGCGTCAGGCACCAATGAGAAAGCGCTGATTCTGCTGCATCACATCGACGTCGTTCCGGTCGTCGCCAGCGAATGGACGAAACCGCCGTTTGCAGGCGTCCGATCCGGCGGCTACATCTGGGGACGGGGCGCACTCGACATCAAGTCCCTCGGCATCGCGGAGCTGATGGCGTTCGTCGACCTCAGGCGCCGCCACGTGACGCTGCGGCGCGACGTCATCTTCCTGGCCGTGGCCGATGAAGAGCTCGGCGGCACCAACGGCTGCCGCGCGATTCTCGAACAGCATCCCGAACTTTTCGCGAACGCAGGCTTCGTGCTGAATGAGGGCGGCTACAACGAGACCATCGTCGATCACGTTTCGTTCTGGGGCATCGAGGTGCAGGCGAAGGTGCCGCTCTGGTTGCGCATCACGATGAAGGGGAGCGCCGGCCACGCCGCATCGCCGCCCGACGACGGCGGCACGCTCGGAAAACTCGTTCACGCGCTCGACGAAATCAGCCGCATTCCGACGCCGTATCGCCTGACGCCGTCCGTGGCGCGCTCCTTTCACGAAGCGGGGAAGGCCCGGCACGACGAGCGCGGCGAAGTTTTACGCGGCATCGCCGAGCCGCTCGACGTCGCGAAGATCGAGCGCGTCCTCTCGCCCGGTTATCGCAGCCTGCTGCACGACACGATCGCAATCACGCGCGTCGATGGCGGCAGCGCGATCAATGTTCTTCCGGCGAATGCGTCGGCGGATATCGACATTCGCTTGCTGCCCGACCAGACCGCGGACGCGATGACCGCGAAGGTGAAGGAGACGCTGCCCGCGGGCGGAGAGTTGCAGGTGCTGCTGGCCGGACAGCCGGTGCCGGAGAGTTCGAGCGATACGGAGTTGTTCCGCATCCTTTCGTGGTCGCTCAGGAACGCGGAAGCAGGTTCGATCGTCGGGACGGCGGTGGGCTCGGGGACATCGGACAGCCGCTACTTCCGCGCGCGCGGCATCGTGGCGTACGGTATCGCGCCGTTCAAAGTGAACTACTACGACGCCGACACGGTGCACGCGAACGATGAGCGCATTCGCACGCGGTTCTTCGCCGAGGGCGTGCGGCTGATGCGGACCATCGTGACGCGTTTCTGCGGACCGGACGCCCGATGAAACCGCGCTGGGCGTTTGCGGCGATCGCAATCTGTGCTCTCGCCGTCTTCGCGCCGGCTTTGATCCGGAACGAGGTCTTCTCGCTCCGCGATCACGGCGATTACTTTCAGCCGCTTCATTGGTTCACGGCCGTGGAGTTGCAGCACGGACGGCTGCCGCTGTGGAACGCCTACAGCGCGTCGGGCGAACCGTGGCTGGCAAATCCGCAGACCGGAATCTTCTATCCGCCCGCGTGGCTGTTTGTCGTTGTTCCGTTCGCGCGTGCGTACACGATCTATCTCCTGCTGCACGTCCTTCTGCTGGGATGCGGCGCCTATCTGCTCTTCGCGCGCCTGACGCGGCCCGGCGGCGGAGGATTGATGGCGGCGCTCGCGCTGACGTTTTGCGGACCGGTCATGTCGCTGCTCGACGTCTCGAACAATCTGACGACGTTCGCGTGGATGCCGCTGATCCTCTGGTGCGCGCTCAGCGATGTGTCGGCGAAGACATGTGGCTCCGTGATGGCGCTTTCGTTTCTGGCCGGCGAGCCGTTTTTCGCGTCGATCGGCGCCGTACTGTTTCTTGTCGTCAGAAGACGCGGACGGACTGACAAGCTCGAAGCCGCGGCGATGGCCTTCGCGTTATCGGCCGTACAGCTTTTCCCCTTTCTGAGCTGGATCTCGGGCAGCGATCGCGCCCACGGCGGCATGACCAGAGCGCAGATACTCCTGGCGTCGATGCCGCCGCGCGATTGGCTGCGGCTCGCCATTCCGCCGAGGGACGCCGGTCTGCTCCATCCGGGCATGGGCCAGGAGTTCCTGCCGGTCGTCTATGCCGGCGTGCTGACGGTGATCTTCGCGGTCATCGGCATCGTCGCCGTGCGCCGCCGCGCCGCCGGCTGGCTCGCGCTCATTGTTCTTTCAGCGCTGATTGCAGCGGGCGACCATATCGGTCCGGTCGGTGATGCGCTGGCGTCCTTGCCGCTCACGCTCTTCCGATACCCCGCGCGACTGGTGCCGTTCGCGGTTCTCGGTATCTGTGCGTTGGCTGCATTCGGCTGCAATGCCATCCGCAGCGAGCCTGTAAAACTGCTCATCGCATTGCTGACCTTCGTCGATCTCGCAATGCGCATCCAACCGCTGCTGGCAACGGAGCCCTTCAATCCTGGCCGCGTTCCGTATCCACCAGCCATCGCTCGCGATTCGAAGATCGTACGCATCGACATGTCGAACGACCGCGATCGCGACGGCTGGATCCTCGGCTACCTCAATCTCTACCAACGACGGTTCGACACCTGGACCGCCGCGCCGGTCATCTCGCAGCGCTACGCGGAGATGATCCGGCCGGTGATCACCGAAGGCCGCGTTTCCACACTCAACGCCGTCTCCGGCGGCTACATCTTTGCGCCGCGGACGCTCGTGGCGTTTCCTCCGATCGCGTCGGGACCGGGCGTCGTCATCCATCGCAACATCCACGCGATGCCGCTCGCATATTTTCAGGATTCCAGTCATCGCATCACGCCCGCATCGACACTCGCGTTCACGACGTCGTCGGTTTTCATCGACGTCGATGCGCCGTCCGCGGGAGACGTCGTCATCACGCAGCAGATGGCCAACGGATGGCGAGTGGAAGTCGACGGAGCGCGCGCGACTGCGAATCCATATGCCTTGTTTCGTACGGTCTCGGTCGGTGCGGGACATCACTCGGTGAAGTGGATTTATCGCCCGGCATCGCTTCTTGCAGGTGCGATTCTGACGATCATCGCGATCGCGTACCTGCTCTTTTCGCGATGGTTTGTCAAGCGAGATGCGCGTGGAAAATTTCTTCGCGTGTCACTCAGAAATGCGTAGCAACTTTCGTGAAGTAGGGGTGTAGAATCCCGCTCTTCCAACGACGGTCAGGGGCAAACCTAATGCTAAGTATCGATGATCGTTTGAATCAGATCATTCGCGAATTGATTGGTAGTGGCATCACTCTCGAGCAGGCCGTAGAGGCGTTCGAGGGCAAGTACATCGTGGCGGCCATGTCGGCCAGCCGCGGCAATGTGACGCAGGCGTCGAAGGCGCTGGGCGTGCATCGCAACACGCTTCACAACAAGCTTCGCTCGCAGACGATGCTCAACGGATTCGCTGATTCCATTCGGCCGATGCGCCGCCGCCTCTCCGCGCACAGCGCACGCGCACCGAAACCATCGAACGGCAAGAACACGCGCTCGCGCTAACCAGGGAACCTTTGCCACAGCCGCTCTCGCTTCCAGGTTCCGCCGGTCTCCGACAATCGATCACTGATCTCCTCCGCCGCCGCGGCAGCAGGATGCTTCCGATCAAGGAGATCTGGGAACGTCTCGAAGGCGTCGACGCCACGCGCGAGCAGGTCGAGCGCGCCGTCGTTGAGCTGGAGCAGGACGGCATCGTCGTGGCCGTTCGCGGCAAGCGCTACTCGCTGCTCGAGTTCACGCCGTATCACGCCGGCCAGATTCGCGTGCATCCCGACGGCTACGGCACCGTCTTCGGCGGCGGTGGCGAAGAGCCTGACGTCTTCATCGACCGCCGCTCGATGAAGGGCGCCATGAACGGCGATCTCGTCATCGTGCGCGTCGACAAGCACGCGCCGAAGTACCACACCATCCGCCAGCGCAAACTGATCATCGGCGAAGTGTCGCAAGTCCTTCGCCGCGCGCATCGCACCGTGGCCGGACGCTTTCACGCCGATCCCGACCAGCCGTACGTCACACCGTTCGATACCCGCCTCGATCACGACATCGTCATCGATCACGACGGCACGCTCGACGCGCGCGATCAGGAGATGGTGAACGTCGAGATCGACCGCTATCCCGACCGCACCAGCCACATCGCCCGCGGCCGCGTCGTCGAAGTCCTCGGCATGATCGGTGAGCCCGGCGTCGACATCGAACTGGTCATTCGCAAGTTCCATATCCCGCATCTCTTTCCGCCGGACGTGCTGGCCGCGGCGGACGCGGTTCCCGACGAAGTTACGCCGGACGAAATCGCAAAGCGTGTCGATCTGCGCGAACACAACATCGTCACGATCGACGGCGAGACGGCGAAGGATTTCGACGACGCGGTCGAAGTGCAGCAACTCCCGAACGGCAACTACCTGCTCGGCGTGCACATCGCCGACGTCTCGCATTACGTCACCGAGGGAAGCGCGCTTGATGAAGAAGCATTCGAGCGCGGGACCTCGGTCTACTTCCCCGGACGCGCCGTGCCGATGCTGCCCGAACGGCTGTCGAACGGCATCTGCTCGCTCAACCCACGCGTCGAGCGGCTCACGTTTTCCGTGGACATCGAGATCGATCGCAAAGGCCGCTTCGTCGACCGCAAGGTCTATCGCTCCGTCATCCGCACGAAAGAGCGGATGACCTATACGAACGTGAACGCCTTCCTCGTCAACGAAGGCGTCGCCCAGCCGAGCGGCCCGCCGCCGCATGGCGTGGTGGTGCCGGACGCGGCGGAACTTCGCCAACGCTACGGCTACCTCCTCGCTGACTTCACGCGGATGCACGAGCTGTACGACATCCTGCGCAAGCGGCGCGAAGCGCGCGGCTCGATCGATTTCGATTTGCCTGAGGCCGAGGTGATTCTCGATGCCGCGGGCGTGATCGATGCGATCAAGCCGACGGAGCGCAACGTCGCCCATCGCATCATCGAAGAGTTCATGCTCGCCGCGAACGAAGTCGTGGCCTCGGAACTCGTCTTCGCCAATCAACCCGGCATTTATCGCGTTCACCAGCAGCCCGACCCGCAGAAGCTGCAGGACCTTCGCGAGATCCTCAGAGAATTCAAGCTCACGCTGCGCGGCGATCTCGAAGAGATGCGTCCCGGCGAGCTGCAGCGCGTGTTGAAGTCGGTGGAAGGGACGCCGGAGGAACGCTTTCTCACCAACATCGTTTTGCGTTCGATGAAGCGCGCGTTTTACTCCGAGGAGAACATCGGACACTTCGCGCTGGCGATCGCGAACTACGCGCACTTCACCTCGCCGATCCGCCGCTA
This sequence comes from Acidobacteriota bacterium, assembly GCA_019247495.1. Lineage (GTDB taxonomy): Bacteria > Acidobacteriota > Thermoanaerobaculia > Gp7-AA8 > Gp7-AA8 > JADGNZ01. The sequence goes on along the minus strand of JAFAOU010000081.1, from coordinate 50,841 downwards.
TCCCGATCTCATCGTCCACCGCCGCCTCGGCGAATTGATCGCGACCGGTCCGCTGTACGGCGAACGCCTCGCGGAGATTGAACGCGCGCATCCGCTGTACGCCGCCCAATCAAGCGATCGCGAACGCCGCGCCGACGACGCCTCACGCGAGGTGCTGGAGTGGAAGAAAGTCATCTTCATGCGCGACAAAGTCGGCGACAAGTTCACGGGCACAGTCACCGGCGTGGCGTCGTTCGGCCTCTTCATCGAGCTCGACGAAATCTTCGTCCAGGGCATGGTGCCGGTGGCGACGATCGGCGGCGACTTCTGGGTCTTCCGCGAACGCGAACACCGCCTGCGCGGCGAGTCGACCGGCCGCGAGATGCGCCTCGGCGACAAAGTGACGATCGAGGTCAAGTCGATCGACGAGGACCGCCATCAGCTCGAGTTCCGCCTGCTCGAGATCGGTGGATCGCCGATTGCACTACGCGAACGATAGCCGGCACGGCCGGCAGCGTCGGTTGCCAAAGGCTCCGCCAACGTTTTGTCGATAAAATTCTGCCGCGAAGATTGCTTGGAAATGGCTGACCGAAACGACCTTTCAAAACAGATCACCTCGCTGGTCGACCAGCGCGTCGCCCTCGAAACGAAACTGCAGAACGAACCGGGCGAGCTCTCCGAGTCGCGCGCGCGGCAGTACGGCGATGAGTACTCCGCGCTGCAGCGCAAACTCGCAGCGCTCTTCAAACAGACGAGCGACGAGACGCAACGCATCACGCTCATGCTCGAGCTGATGCGCATCCTCGAAAATCGCCTCGTCTACCTCCACAACTTCATCGTCGACACGACCTCGGACAACCGCATCCTGGCGCAGCTCGTCACGCAGTTCATCGAGCAACTCGGGTCGCAGCGAAGCAGCGTCCTGACCAAACTCGAAGCGACCTACTACCGCGCCGTGGCGACGCTGTACGCAGGCGACGTCGCCGGCGCGCGCAAAGGATTTTCGGAAGCATGCGCGTCGGAAGAATCGGACGAAGCGAACGACATCAAATACAAGTCGTACGTCATCCTCGGGCATCTTTCGCACGAAGCGCACGACTACGCGCAGGCGAAGGATCTCCACGAGCAATCGCTCCGCTATTCGCAGAACAACAACGTGACCGCTCAAGCGCTGGCGCTGAAGGCGCTGAATTCATACGCGCTCGGCGACCGCGACGACGCGCTGCATCTGTTCAAGGAGTCGCTGCAGCTCTTCGACGCGAATCAGCCGTTCTTCAACTCGTACTTTTTTCGCAACGCGCTGCTGTTTTGCGGCGCCATCCACTTCGACGCCCGCGACTACAAGAGCGCCGCTCCGTACTACCAGCAGGTCCTCGAAAACGTCGAGCAGAATTCCTACGACTTCTTCGACGCCCAAACGCACCTCGGCCGCATCGCCTACGCCCAGCAGCAGTACGACGACGCGGCGTCCGCGTTCGAGAAAGCCGCGCAATCGCAGAAGCTCAGCGAAAACGAATACATCATCGACACCTGGTTCTGGATCGCTCGCACCCACCTCAAACGCAACGACAGCAGTAGCGCGAAGCCGTACCTGGAGAAGATCGCCGCGACGGATGTGAAGTACGAGAAGAAGGCGCAAGCGGTGGAGTTGCTGCAGAAGATCGCGTAAGAACCTTCATCCGCAGATTACGCAGATATAACGCAGATTAATGAAATCTCGTCACGATGAACGCGATGTCGTCCCGGAACTCATCCGTGGCGGCGAAGGTGGAGACGTCTTCGAAGATGCGGTCGTAGACGGTTGTGAGGTCATCGTCGTGGGCGTCGTCCATCAGCGCGACGATGCGGTCGAGTGAGTAGAAATCGCCGGCGGCGTTGCGGCGATCGGTCAGGCCGTCCGTGTAGACGAAGAGCATGTCGCCGGGGGCGACCTGGAGGCGGTGCTCATCGAAGACCATTGAGGGCATCGCGCCGAGGAGGTGGCTGGGTGCTTCGTGAACGACGGTCTTGCCGTTGGCTTTTTGCAGCAGCAGAAACGGAGGATGCGCGGCGTTCGAGTAGACGAGATTGCCGGCACTGTCGATCCGGAAAAGCTGCGCCGTCGCGAACTGCGTGGGCAGTGAAACACTGAAGAGGAAGTCGTTCAGGCTGGCCATGAACGACGACAGCGACGTGCGCGAATCCGATTCCGTGTGGATGTAGCTCTTCAGCAGCGCCACCAGGATCGACGCCGGCAGGCCGTGGCCGGAGACGTCGGCGACGAAGAGGTACATCAGCTCGTCCTGCAGAAAGTAGTCGTAGAAATCGCCGGAGAGCGTTGCGCTGGGGATGTACGCCGAGCGGATTTCGATGCGCGGCCCGCGGAAGAATCCGTTCGGGACCAGCGCCTCCTGCACGCGCCGCGCGATCTGCAGGTCGCGCGTGATCTGCTGATTCAACTTCCGCAACTGATCCTGATAGCGCTTCATCCGCAGCAGGGCGCGCAGGCGGGCGAGGAGGATTTCCGTGTCGGATCCTTTCGTCACGAAATCATCGGCGCCCGCTTCGAGTCCTTCCACGACGGTCTGCGCGGCGTCGGCCCCGGTCAGCATCAGGACGGGAATCGTTTGCAGGACCTGATCGGCTTTGATGCGCCGCGTAACTTCGAGCCCGTCCATCACCGGCATCCGGTAGTCGACGATGAACGCCGCGGGGGTGATGGCCTGCGCGAGCGCCAGCCCTTCCTCACCCGAGGTGGCGGCGGAAACATCGAAGCCGCGGCGCTCGAGAAAGCGCTTCGTCACCTGCAAATCGTTCGCGCTGTCATCGATCAGAACGATGCGCTCGCCGGTGAGGGTGGGGTCGGACATGAGGGAGGCGAAATTGTACCGTTGCGCGGCGTGCAAAGTTACAACTGCGTCACGCACGGTGACGACTGCTAACCTTCGCCTCACCGCGTCGTCTTAGCGTGTGTGAGACGAACGGCGGCGCTCCTCCTCATGTGGATTCCGGTGACGGCCTGTCAGCTTCCCGAAAACTCCAGGCGCGCTGCAAGCCGGGCGGTTTTAACGTTCGTTCTCGAGTCCGCGATCGGTCTGCAGGGCCGGACGGTGCTCACCCAGAGCAGCAGTCGTCCGGTTCTGCAGTCGACGCCGGCGAAAGCGCCGGCACCATCGACGAAGACCTGCTCGCGTCAAAAACCGATCGCTCCGAAGACGCGCGTGATGATTGCGCGGTGCCCCGTTGCGAACGTTACCCCGCGCCCATTCCCGTTGTCTTGAATACGATCGGGATGATCACGAAGAGCTGCACCGCATCGAAGATGCCGTGCGCGATGATGCCCGGAATCAGGTTCTTCGTTCGATAAAACGTGAAACCGATCACGAGCGAGATCAGCGTCACGCCGATCAGCAAAAATGGCTGGCCGAGGCCGGAGTGCGCGAGGGCGAAGAGGATCGTCGAGGCGATCACGCCGATCCGTTTCTGAAGCCAGCCGCGAAAGAACGCCTCCTCAATCGTCATCGCCGACAGCACGATCACGCATTTTTTCCAAACAGGCAGCGCGGCCATCCAGCCGATCATCGGCGACGGCTGCGGGTTCTTCGGCATCAACCCCGAGGCCACCAGGAGCAAGCCGATGATCAGCGCGATGGAGATGGTCACGATCCAGCCGCCAACGCCGACCGCGAACCCGGTCAGGACCGCTTCGCCATTTCCTCGGCGCGGGATGTTCAGGAACTGCCCGAGCGGCGGACGCTGCGTCAGCAGCCACCAGCCGAGGAGGAAGATGAAGAGGATCGCGTGAAGGCCGAACAGCGAATAGAAGGGAACGCGCCTCAGCTCCTGCGCCGTCGGGATGCGCAACGACGACCCCGTGATCAGGATGACGAGGCCAAACAGGAAAATGCCGAGCCAGAGATAGGCGATGACTTTCATCGTCGTCGACGAGAAATGATCGACGGAGAAAAGGCGATAGCGCTCGTTCATCACGATCATCGCGACGTACACGAGCGTGATGAAGATGAGTGGGAGGATGAAGTGCTGCATCGGCGCGAATGGTAAGCGGAATTCACCACAGAGGCACAGAGGCCACCGAGAAATCCCTCTCTGCGTCCTCTGTGTCTCTGTGGTTCAAAGCTTTATTGCTGCCAGGATGCCGTCAAGATCCTCGGCCGAATCGAAGAAGTGGTGAGGATTCTCAGCGCGCAATTTTTCAGCCGGCGTCTTCCCCGAGGCGATGGCGATCGTCGTCGCGCCGTGGGGAACGCCGCAGCGAACGTCGTAGATCGAATCGCCGATGATGACGACGTCCGCGCCGCGGAACTCGACGCCTGTCATCGCTGCCGCGCGTTCCACCGCGACTGGCGGCAGCTCCTCGCGGCGCGGCGAATCACTGCCGAACGCCCCGAACGGGAAATAGCCGTTGAGGGCGATCGCGCCGAGTTTCAGGCGCGCGCCCGGCTCGATGTTGCCGGTGAGCAGCGCCAGCGTCAGCCGCTCGTCAGCGCGGGCCCTGTCGAGTAGCGCGACCACGCCCGCGAGTGCGCGTACGCGTCCCGGCGCGTTGCGGGCCAGGCCGGCCAGGTAGCGATTCCAGAGAGCAGGTAGGCGGGCCTCGATGCCGGCGTCATCCCAATCCGCGTCGCGCAGAATCATCGCCGCGATCTGCGGATCGGTGCGGCCGGAGAAATCGTAACGGCGCACATCGCCGCGGAAGCCGTAGACCTCCGCGAGCCCTTCCGCGAACGCCTCACGTGCCGCGCCACCGTCGGTAATGAGCGTTCCGTCAATGTCGAAAAGTACGAGGCGGCGTGACGTCGAAGGCATGGGGCGACAGGGTACACTTCGCCGCCGGTCATGAAGAAAACGTCCCTCGCGGTTCTGTTCCTAACCGTTTTCATCGATCTGATCGGCTTCGGGATGGTCATCCCGTTCCTCTCGTTTTACGCGCGCGAATACGGCGCCAGCGGCACGACGGTGGGGATGGTGGTCGGCATCTACTCGATCATGCAGTTCTTCTTCGCGCCGGTGTGGGGACGGATGTCCGACCGCATCGGACGGCGTCCGGTGATTCTGATCAGCCTCACCGCGAGTTGCGCCGGCTACTTTCTTTTCGCCGTCTCGCGCAGCCTCACGCTTCTGTTTCTGTCGCGCGTCGTGGCGGGCGCGGGCGGCGCGAACATCGGCACCGCGCAGGCCTACATCGCCGACAAGACCACGCCGGAGAATCGCGCCAAAGGGATGGGGATCATCGGAGCGGCATTCGGAATGGGATTCATCCTCGGCCCGCCGCTGAGCGGAATCCTTTCGCACCTCGGCACGAAGCATGGATTCGCCGGCAATCTTCTGCCGGGAGTCGCGGCCGGATCGCTGTCGCTCATCGCGCTGCTGATTGCCTTCTTTGTCCTCGGCGAATCGAAAGCGCCCGACTTGCAGCCGCGCAGCGGAGCTCCGCCGCAGTTCGATAGCCGCGTCTGGCATGAGGTGGCGACGCACGGATTGCTGTTCGCCGTCATTGCCACGTTGTTCATCACACTGCTGGCCGTGTCCGGGATGGAGACCAGCGTCACGCTGCACGCGCGCGATCGCTTCCATTTCGCGCAGCTCGACCTCGCCTGGTTCTTTCTCTTCATGGGATTGATCGTCGCCACGATTCAGGGCGGCTTGATCGGACGCCTCGCCAAACGCTTCGGCGAAAAGACGTTGGTCGCGGTCGGGGCAGCGTCGTTCACGATCGGACTGGCGCTCGTTCCGCTGGTCTGGCGCGTGCCGCTGCTTTACGTCGTCGCGTTCTTCATCGCCGTCGGGCAGGGGCTGTCGTACCCGTCGCTAACGTCGCTGGTGACGAAGGCCTCGCCTCCCAACGAACATGGAAGCATGCTCGGTCTGGCCTCGGGGATCGGATCGCTGGCGCGCTTTCTCGGCCCGATCTGGTGCGGGTTTCTCTACGACCTCGCGCAAGCCCGCGGCGCGTTCTACGGAAGCGCGGTGCTGACGGCGATCGCGTTCTTCATCGCGCTGCGGATGCGCAACCAGCCGTTGCTCACCGAAGGGGCAGGATAAAATCGCGCGCATGTCGATTCTGAAAGTGGCCCGCCTCGGCCATCCCGTCCTGCGCATGAAGGCTTCCGACGTCGAACCTGCCGATATCAAAACGGGCAAGTTCCGCGCTCTGATCGACGACATGATCGAGACGATGCACGAATACGAAGGCGTCGGCCTGGCCGGCCCGCAAGTCCATCTGCCGCTGCGGATTTTCGTATTCGAGGTTCAGGAGAAGGTGGCCAAACGCCGCGGCATCGCCAAGCTGAACGCGGGCGTCTTCTTCAACGCCGTCTACGAGCCAATCGGCACCGAGACCATCACCGACTGGGAAGGCTGCCTCAGCGTCCCCTTCCTCGGCGGCGAAGTAGCTCGCGCGAAACGGCTGCGCGTACGCGGCCTCGATCACGAAGGCAACGAGGCTGAGCTGGAACTGACCGACTTTTCCGCCCGCATCTTCCAGCACGAGATCGACCACACCGACGGCCACGTCTACCTCGACCGCATGCCCGACCTGACGACGCTCGGATACACCGTGGTTCTGTAACGGCGCCGCGGTGCCGCCGCTCGTTCCGTCAGTCCGTCAGCGCCAGCACCGAAAAGCAAAGGCCTGATCCTGCTCGGCCCCTCGTCTTGGAGTGATTTCTTTTCGCAGTTTCTGAAACCCGCATCTCGATCTCTTACCGCGCCGGAAGCAGCGTGAACCGTTTCACGTGGCGCGGTTTGACGCGGCCGAAATGACGATGGTCGAGCGTAATGATCGTCTCCGTATCGAGTCTTTCGGCGAGAGTAATCACAGATGCGTCGGTGCCGCCGAGAGGGAAGTCGCCATAACGACGGACAAGCTCCGCGATGCGGGGCCACTCGGCGGCGCCGGGGGCGCGAACATCGAATTCCTCCAAACCTTGCAGAAAACGCGCTTCAAGTTCCGCACCCTGCCGGCGGCCCAGGAAGTAACTGACCTCCGCAACGCACATCGCAGGGATTACGAGGCGATACTTCGTCTCTCGCAGGGTGGCTAGGCAGGCGGCGTGATCGGGATCGGATCGATTCGCAGCCGCTAGCAGTGGGCCGCTATCCACGATCGCGATCGATGTCATCAATCCAACCTTCGAGCGCCTCATCGAGGCGCGCTGCGCGAGTCATTTTCGGATCGTCGCAGATTCCGGCAAATGGAATCTTTCGTGCTCGCCCGAGAAAGGTCTTCGCGATCGCGTCGCGAATGACTTCAGACACGGATGTAGCAGACCGATCGGCCTCGTGCTGGACGAGAGTGGCAAGATCATCAGGTAAAGAAATGCTGGTGCGCTTCATACGTGCATACTAGCATACGCAAGTCATTGAAGATTTGTGGGCTGCCGGCCGCCGCCGGCAACGCGCCCTTGACCGAACAGCCGTTCGGCTGCCTGCCATAGGCAGTGCGGTTCCGTCAATATTGACTTGTGCGGAATCTTCGCTATTGTCGCGCCACACCCCCGTATCGAATTGTGTTGTCCGTTGCGATCAACGATCGCTCGATCCATCTCCGCCGGAGCGCCGGCCATCTCAACCACGAGGTTTCAATGTCTGCCTTCCGAAAACTAGCTCATGCGGTCCGCGCGGCCGTCCTTTTGTCCCTGCTGCCGATGACGGTGGCGGCCCAGCCGATGACGCTTCGCTACTTTGCCGGAGCGCCGTCGATGTCCGGTCCCGACGGAGCGGCCGCCGATGCGCGGTTGCAGTTCGGCTACGGCAACACGATTGCGCGCGATGCCGCCGGCAACCTTTACATCAGCTCGACCGATTCGACGATTCGCCGGCTCTCGCCGGCCGGCGAGGTGACCACGATCGCCGGACTGTGGGGGAGCAGTGGCTGGGCGGACGGCGTCGGGGCACAGGCGCGGTTCAGCAATCCGTACGGCATCGCTCTCGATGACGCCGGCAACCTCTACGTCGCCGACGCGGGCAACCAGGTGATCCGCATGATCACGCTGTCGTCTCACGCCGTCACCACGATTGCGGGAGCACCGGGGGTGGCGCAGTCGGTCGACGGGTCGATCGCCGCTGCGCGCTTCAACGACCCGCGCGGCGTCATCGTCGATCACAACGGCGTGATCTACGTCGCGGAATACGGCACCGGCAAGATCCGCAAGATCGCCAACGGCACCGTTTCCACCGTCGCTACGGACTTCGGCGTGCAGGGGATGGCCGTCGATACGAGCAACAACGTCATCGTGGCCGACCAGATGAAAGTGTCGCGCATGGCTCCCAACGGTACGTTGACGGTCATCGCCGGCGCATTCACCCGCGGATTCGCCGATGGACCCGGGACGGCCGCGAAGTTCGACACGATTCAGGGACTGACCGCCGACGCCGCCGGCAGCGTCATGTACGTGACCGACCAGTGGAACGGCCGCATCCGCAAGATCACCAGCGCCGGCGTGGTGACGACGGTCGCCGGCGCGAACATCGGCCCACCGGTCGACGGCACCGGCTCCGCCGCCCATTTCTCCCTCAGCGTCGCCGGCATCGTTCTCGATGCCGCGCACGGGGAGTTGTACGTTTGCGACTCGAATACGATCCGCAAAGTAACCACCGCGGGCGTCGTAACGACCGTGGCCGGCATTCTTCAATACGCATCGATCGACGGACCGGCCCGGAGCGCCCGTTTCTATCGCGCCAACGGAATCGCGCTCGATTCGCTCGGCAACCTTTACGTCGCGGAGAAAGACAGTTACCGGATCCGCAGGGTCTCGCCGGCAGGCGACGTCACGACGGTTGCCGGCAGTGGCTCGCCCGGCGACGCCAACGGAACCGGCAGCGCGGCGATGTTCGCTTCTCCTTACGCGGTCGCGGTCGACGGCAATGACAACGCGTACGTGACCGACGGCGCCGCCATCCGAAAGGTCACGCCGGCGGGCGTCGTGACCACGCTTGCCGGAGTGGTCTACAGCAGCGGTTCCGTCGACGGCACCGGCAGCGCGGCGCGGTTCAACTCGCCGTATGGCATCGCCTTCAGCGCGCCGTGCAACTGCCTCTACGTCGCCGACAACGGCAATCACACCGTTCGGAAGGTATTGCTCGACGGTACCGTCACAACCTTTGCCGGACGCTCGGGCGTACAGGGTTCCACCAACGGAACCGGCAGCGGCGCCACCTTCACCGGGCCCAGCTACCTCGCCGCGGATGCAAACGGCAATCTGTATTGTCCCGAGGGGCACAGCGTCCGCAAGATCACGCCGGCAGCGGTGGTGACGACGTATGCGGGAACCTCGTACACCAGCGGAGAAGTGGACGGATCGGCCGCGGCGGCGCTCTTCAATACGCCGGACGGCTTGGCCTGTGACGACGCCGGCAACGTCTACGTCGCCGATTTCTGGGGACCGACCATCCGGAAGATCACGCCCGCCGGCGCCGTGTCGACGATCGTCGGCCGAGGAGGCGTCTACGGCTATTCGATGGAAGGGACCGGCGGAAGTGCGCAGATGCTCGAGCCGAACTGGCTCGCGGCAGACCACTCCGGTAACCTCTATCTGGTCGAATACGACGGACACACGATCGACAAGATCACGCCGTCGCTTCCCGACACGGCCACGGTCGCGTCGATCAGCGGCGCGCTCGGCCTGACGCGTCAACTCGACGCCCTGCCGCGAACCGCCTCCACCTGGCGCTGGGATCTCGTCCGCCGTCCGACGGGATCGACGGCGACGCTGTCGGCGGCGAACATCGCCAACCCGCTGTTCACGCCCGACGTCAGCGACACCTTCACCTTTCGCGTCACGGCGGAGAACGCCGGAGCGACTTCGGTGACCGACGTAAGCCTGACCGCCGCGTGCGATCCTGCGCCGCCGTCCATCACCATCACCAGCGGGTCGAACCCGTCGTGCGCGGCGACGCCCGTCACGCTCGACGCGGGCGCCTGGAGCACGTACTCGTGGTCCACCGGCGACACCACGCGAACGATCACGGTCACTCCGGCCGTCACCACCACGTACAGCGTCACCGTTGTCGACGGTTACGGATGCACGAAGCCACAGGCCAGCCGGACCATCACCGTCACGCCTGCGCTGAGCTCCGTCGCGGTCACGGGCGCGGGCTCCGCATCAGCGTGTGCCGGCGGAACGGGCGGCACGTTTACGGCCCAGGCCACCGGCGGAGGCGTCGTCACCTATCAATGGGGATATCGCACCGTTTCCGGAGGTTCGATCACCGACCTGGCCACCGCCACCGGTGCGAGTTACACGCTGGCCGCGTCTGATTTTCCGGCCGCTGGAAACTACCTCCTCGTTTGCCGCGCGGTCCCGCAGTGCGGAACGCAGCAGGTGTCGAATGAATCGTCCGTCACGATCCAGCCGCAGGTCGTCGTTCCCGCGATCACGCCGTCTGGTCCGCTGACGTTCTGCGCAGGCGGAAGCGTGACGCTGTCCGCTCCGGCCGGCTACGCGTCATACGCGTGGAGTAACGGCGCGACGACGCAGTCGATCGTCGTCACCGCAAGCGGCTCGTTCAGCGTCACGGTCACCGGCGCCGGCGGTTGCTCGGCAACGAGCGCGGCCTCGGCGGTCACGGTCAATCCCGTTCCCGCTCCGCATATCGTCGCGGCGCAGCAGTACACCTCACTCGCATCCTCCGGCTTCGTCCTCGGCCGGGTCACCGCTGCCAGCACCTACACCTATTGCGGAGACGCGACGGTCGGGCTTTTCGCGACTGGCGGCGGCACGAATTCGCAGTACCACTGGAACACCGGTGAGCAGACTGCATCGATCCGCGTCACGCAGAGCGGCGTGTACACGGTCACGATGACGAATGCCGAGGGGTGCTCGGCGGATGACAGCGTAACGATTGAGATCAATCCGATTCCGACGGCGACCATCACCGCGGGCGGACCGCTCGATCTCTGTCCGAACGGCGGCAGCGTCGTGCTGACTGCGAATGTCGCCGACAGCTACCTCTGGTCGACCGGCGAGACGACGCGCGCCATCTCCGTTACCCAGCCCGGCGCCTATCACGTCGCGATCACGACCGGCGGCTGCTCGGCGACTTCGAACGACGTCACGGTCACACGCCGGACCATCGGCGCCATCACCGGCGGCGGGACGTTCTGTCCCGGCGGGTCCGTGGCGCTGACCGCGCCGGCGGGAAGCAGCTACGCCTGGAGCACCGGCGCGACCACGCAGTCGATCACCGTCTCCGCCGCGGGCGACTACTCGGTGACCGTCACCGACGCTACCGGCTGCGCGATGACGCCGCCGCCCGCCACGGTAACGGCTTCGACGTTAGCCGTCTCCGTCAGCCAGTCGGCAACGTCGATCTGCGAAGGACAGACCTCGACGCTGACTGCCAATACGACCGGCGGTACCGGCAGCTACAGCTACCAATGGTTCGACGGCTCCGACTCGATCCAGGGCGCGACATCCGCGTCCTACAGCGCATCGGCGTCCGGCGCCTACTCCGTCGCCGTGACCGACGCCAGTGCCTGCAGCACCACATCGCAACCAGTGTCGGTGATGGTGAATCCGTTGCCTGATGCGAGCATCAGCGCGCAGAGCAATGCGTGCGCGGGAACGACGTACGCGGCGACGTCCACCGCCGGCGCCGCGTCGTATCAATGGACGATCGCGAACGGCACGATCGTCGACGGGCAGGGGACGAATGCCATTCACTACACCTCCGGCCCGTCGGGCAGCGTCACGCTGACGCTCGCGGTTGCCACAGCACAAGGCTGCGCCGACACGAAGTCGCGCACGATTCCGATCGCGAACGTGCAGGCATCGATCACGCCGGCAGGGCCGCTGACGATCTGTCCCGGCGGCAGCGTCACGCTCACCGCGAATGCCGGCGCCAGTTACCTCTGGTCGAACAATGCCACCGCGCAGTCGATCACCGTCTCGCAGGCCGGCGCGTACTCGGTGCAGGTCTTCGATGCGAACGGCTGCTCGGCCCAATCGCAGTCCGTCAGCGTCGCGGTCGCATCGCCGTCGGCGACGATCACGCCGTCGGGTCCGACCAACTTCTGCGCCGGCGGCAGCGTGACGCTGTCCGCACCAGCCGGCTACGCCTCGTATGCGTGGAGCAACGGCGCGTCGACGCAGTCGATCACGGTCAATCAGTCGAATACGTACTCGGTCACGGTTTCCGACGCCAACGGCTGCACCGCCTCGTCATCGACGAGCGTCACCGTGAACCCGCTTCCGCAGGTCGCCTTCTCGACCCCCGCCGCCATCTGCGGCACCTCGGAAACGGCTCAGGAAGTCCAGCCGCTCGGCACAGGGCTCACGTACAACTGGAGCATCACCAACGGCGCTGTGACGCAGAATGCCGGCCATCGCGTCTACTTCACAGCCAGCACGGGCGCGTCGCAGGTCGTTCTGACAGTCACCATCACGGACGCGAATGGCTGCAGCAACTCCGGCTCGATCACGCTGCCCGTCCACACTCCGCCAAGCGCCGCAATCACGCCTTCGGGGCCGGCGACGTTCTGCGCCGGAGAAAGCGTGACGCTCACCGCGCCGGCCGGAATGTCGTCGTATGCCTGGAGCACCGGCGCGACCACGCAGTCGATCACCGTTTCGGCGACGGGGAGCTACAGCGTCACGGTCACCGACGCGAACTTCTGCTCGACGCAATCGTCGCCGTTCGCGGTGACGGTGAATCCGCTTCCGGCGCCTGCGATCAGCGCGTCGGGCGGAACGACGTTCTGTGCGGGTGGCAGCGTCACACTGACCGCGACCGCCGGTTACTCGTCGTACCTCTGGAATACCGGTGCGACCACGCAGTCGATCACGGTCTCGTCATCGAACAACTACAGCGTCACGGTCCGCGACGGCAACAACTGCAGCGGTACGTCGGCGCCCACCGCGGTCAGCGTCCGGCCGGTGCCGACGGCGACCGTCAGCGGCAGCGCCGCCATCTGTCCCGGCGGTTCGGCCACGATCACCGCTGCGCTCACCGGCACCGCGCCGTGGAGCGTGGTGTGGTCGGACAACCTCCCGCAAACGATCAACAGCGGTACCACCGCTACGCGCAGCGTCAGCCCGCAGTCGACGACGACCTACACCGTCGTCTCCGTCAGCGATGCCAACGCCTGCTCGCGCGCCGGCAGCGGCAGTGCCGTGGTGACGGTAAAGAGTCTCCCGACCGCCACGGTCAGCGGCGGCGGCACGATCTGCCCCGGCGCTTCGGCCACCATCGTCGCCGCGCTGACCGGTACCGCGCCGTGGAGCGTGACCTGGTCGGACAACGTGGTCCAGAACATCCCCGGCGGCAGCGGCGCGTCGCGCAACGTCAGCCCCGCCTCCACCACCACCTACACCGTCACCTCGGTGACCGACGCGAACGGCTGCCCGCACGCCGGCGCCGGCAGCGCCACCGTCACGGTCAATCCGGCCGCCTCGATCACCACACAGCCGTCGAACGTAACCACAACACGCAACACGAACATCACGCTCTCCGTCGCCGCCGCCGGCACCACGCCGATCTCCTACCAATGGTTCAACGGCAACGGCACGAGCATCTCCGGCGCAACATCGAGTTCCTACACGACGTCGTTCTCGAAGAAAGGGACGAACACCTTCTACGTCGAGGTCTGGAACGCCTGCAACACGACGCACGTGCGCAGCAACACCGTCACGGTTACCGTGAACTGACGCCCTTCGAGTGCGGCGGCGATTTTGCCGCCGCACTCGCGATGTAGCATTGCCGCGTGAGCAACTCCTTACTCGATCTCGCCTACGGCCGTGCTGCCGCATTTTTGCGCGAACTTCCCGAGCGGCACGTTGGCGCACAGGGCACGCGCGATGAGCTCGTCGCCGCATTGCATACGCCGCTGTCCGATGATGGTGAAGATCCCGCCGCAGTCATCGACGCGCTTTCTCGCGGCGCAGACCGAGGTTTGATCGCGTGCGCTGGGCCGCGCTACTTCGGTTTCGTCATCGGCGGCAGTCTTCCTGTCGCCCTCGCGGCCGATTGGCTGACCAGCGCCTGGGATCAGAACGCCGGCATCTACGCCACCTCGCCGGCGGCCTCGGTCGTCGAGGACATCGCCCGCGAATGGCTGCTCGATCTCTTCGACTTGCCGCGCACGGCGAGCGTCGGCTTTGTCACCGGCGGACAGATGGCCAACTTCACAGCGCTCGCCGCAGCGCGCCATGGCGTCCTGCGCAATGCCGGATGGAACGTCGAGGAGGACGGTCTGGCCGGCGCGCCGCCCGTGCATCTCGTCGTCAGCGCCGCCTCGCACATCACCATCCACTTCTCCATGCGCCTCCTCGGCTTCGGCACGCGCGCGCTCATCAAAGTGGACGCCGACGAGCAGGGGAGAATGCGCGCCGATTCACTCCGCGAAACGCTGCGAACCCTCGATGGCCCGATCATCGTCTGCGCGCAGGCCGGCAACGTGAACAGCGGCGCCGTCGATCCCTTGCGGGAGATCGCGGAAATCGCGCACGAACGAAACGCCTGGCTGCATGTCGATGGCGCCTTCGGCCTCTGGGGCCGGGCCACGGAATCGAAACGTGCCCTGCTCGACGGTTGCGAGCTCGCTGACTCGTGGGCCAACGACGCGCACAAATGGCTGAACGTCCCCTACGACAGCGGGATCGTCATCGTCCGCGATTCCGCCTCGCACCGCGCGGCGATGACGCTCTCGGCCGAATATCTGCAACAGACCACCGGCGTCGAGCGCGACAACTTCGAATGGGTCCCCGATTTCTCCCGCCGCGCCCGCGGTTTCCCGATTTACGCAGCGATCCGCGCTCTCGGCCGCCGTGGAGTGGAGTCCCTCATCGACGCCTCGTGCGATCGCGCCCGCCAGTTCGCCGAGATCCTCGGCCACGATCCCCGCGTGGCGATCCTCAACGACGTGGTCCTGAATCAGGTCCTGGTCCGCTTCAACAACAGCGACGACGTCACTCGGAACGTCATCGCCCGCGTCCAGCAAGAGGGCACCTGCTGGCTCGGCGGAACAACCTGGCAAGGCAACGCCGCCATGCGCATCTCGGTATCAAACTGGTCGACAACGCCGGAGGATGTGGAGAAATCGTGCGCCGCGATCATGCGGTGCCTCGACGCCGTTAGCCAGGATTAACCACAGAGACACAGAGGCGACTCAGTGATCTCTCTGTGTCTCTGTGGTTAACCCACATCCCGCCAAACTTTTGCCACCCTTGCCAGCAGCACGCTGTTCTTCACCGGCTTGCGGATGAAGTCCACGGCGCCGACTTCGAAGGCGCGGACTTCGACGTCGTCGCCGGGCAGGCCCGAGATGAAGATGGCCGGCACCTCGACGCCGTTTTCGTGCATCGCCTGCAGGAGTGAATGGCCGTCGATGTAGGGAAGATCGACGTCGATCACCATCAGGTCGATCGATTCGCGGCCGACCATCATCAGCGCTTCCGCGCCGTCTTTGGCCATCACGACCGCGTAGCCGGCAGACTTGAGCACCGCGTTCGTCAGCTCCCTGCTCAACACGTTGTCTTCGACGATAAGGATCGTTTTCTTGTGGTCTCCTGCCTCTGAGGGCGCGGAGGGCTCGGTGCGGCGGGCGCGCAGTTGAACGATCTCGCGCTGGAGCGCCTTCGTCTCGGCGTCGGGCTCGATGCGCAGCTCGCGTTTGAGCACCTTCGCGCAGCTCTCATATTGCTGCAGCGCCTCGACCACGTCGCCGCTCTGCAGGTAAAGGCGCATCAGCGTGCGATGCATCGGCTCCTGGAGGACGTCCAGCCGCAACGACGCCTGCGCAGTACCGATGGCCTCATCGAGCGCGCCGCGCTTCGACTGAATCTCGACCAGTTGCGCATGCGCGCGAAGGGCTACGCGATGCAGCCGGTCGCGCTCGCCGGTCACGAATTGATCGAAGCGCTCTTCGTTGATGCTGAAGCCGTCGAGAAAATCTCCGCGATAGAGATCGATCGCATTCTTCAGCGCTTCCTCGGTTCCCACAGCGATCAGCGATTCCATCTCGGCCACGTCGCAGGAGACCGAGCGGTCGAGTGACAGCAGGTCGCTCTCCTCGACCAACAGTTTGTGGTCCGGGGCGATGTGTGACAGATCCTTGCGCACGCTCGAAAGCGTTTGCCGCAGACTCTGGCGCGCCTGATCCGGTCCCGTGCTCGACCACAGCAATCCCGCCAGCTTCTCGCGCGAGACGTGCTGACCGGGCTTGATGGCCAGGTAGGCGAGGAGAGCCTGCGATTTTTTCGAGCCGATCGTGACGAGCGAGCCGTCGCCGGAGCGGATCAACAAATCACCCAGCAGCTCCAATCGCATCGAGGACATCGTTGTTGCCGCTGATTATCGCAGCATGACCTTCAAAGTTGCTTCGACTTTCGGCGGCGCATCTCGTACCCTCCGCGCTGGAGGCGTTGAGGATGATCGAGACGGTGGAGACGGTGTCGGTAGGCGACGAGCTGCGCGACTTGATCCGGCAGCAGAGCTGGAACCAGTTGCGCGACCGCCTGACGGACATGCATCCGTCCGACGTGGCCGATCTCATCATCGCCCTGCCGCGCGAGGAGGAGGGATTCGTTTTCCGCGTCCTTCCTCGCGACGAGGCAGGCGAAGTCTTTTCCTATCTGCCGCCCGATCACCAGGAAGGCCTGATCGAATCGCTCAGCAACGAGCAGGTGCGCAATGTCCTCGCGGAGATGAATCCCGACGACCGCACGCGCCTGCTCGAAGAGATGCCGGCCGAAGTCACGCGGCGGCTGTTGACCGCTCTTTCCCCCGAGGACTTGAAGAACGCGCGTTGGCTCCTCGGGTATCCGGAAGACACCGCGGGCCGCTACATGACGCCGCGCTACGTCACCGTGCAGCCGGAGATGACCGCCCGCGAAGCGCTCGATCACATTCGCAGAACCGGGCCGGGCAAGGAGACGGTGAACGTCGTCTACATCGTCGATCAGCGCGGACGGCTCGTCGAAGACATCCGCCTGAGCTCTCTCGTTCTTGCCGATCCAGCGTCGAAAGTGGTGGACATCGACGATCCGCCGCTGGTGAAGATGAACGCGACCGACGATCGCGAAGAAGTTCTGAAGGCATTCGAAAAATACGACCGCCTCGCGCTCCCGGTGACGGACGCTGACGGTCACATGCTCGGCATCATCACCGTCGACGACGTGCTCGACGTCGCCGAGCAGGAAGCGACCGAGGACATCCAGAAACTCGGCGGTATGGAAGCGCTCGACGCGCCGTACCTCCAGGTGAACGTGCTGTCGATGATCAAGAAGCGCGCGGGCTGGCTGTCCGCGCTCTTTCTCGGCGAGATGCTGACGGCGACGGCGATGAGTTTTTTCGAGAAGGAGATCGCCCGCGCCGTCGTGCTGGCGCTGTTCGTCCCGCTGATCATTTCCAGCGGCGGCAATTCGGGCTCGCAAGCGACGTCATTGATCATCCGGTCGCTGGCATTGCGCGAGCTGCGCTTACGCGACTGGTTCCGCGTCTTCCGCCGCGAGATCCTGTCCGGCCTCGCGCTCGGCTCGCTCCTCGGCTTCATCGGTTTCATCCGTATCGTATTGTGGGAAAAAATCGGGCTCACCGAGTACGGCGCCCACTACATGCTCGTTGCGTTAACGGTCTGGTTTTCGTTGATCGGCGTCGTGTTGTTCGGAACGCTGGCCGGCTCGATGCTGCCGTTCATCCTGCGCAAGCTCGGCTTCGACCCAGCGACAGCATCCGCGCCATTCGTCGCCACGCTCGTCGACGTGACGGGACTGTGCATCTACTTCACCGTTGCTTTGATGATTTTGAAGGGAACGCTGCTGTAGTGGATTCGTAGATTAGTGATGAGTCGATTAGGAAAGAGGCGAAGCGGCCGCGTCCTTACTAATCGACTAATCGACTAATCCACTGATCCACTAATCTACTTCTTCGGCGGCTGCCACAACTCGAAGCGATTCCCCTCGGGGTCAGTGGCCCATCCGAAGCGGCCGAAGTCGTTGTCGTCGACCTTTTCGTCGACGGTGGCGCCGGCCTCACGAAGTTGCGCGAGCATGGCGTCGAGATCGTCGACGCGGTAATTGATCATGAACGGAGCGACGCTCGGATCGAAATACTTCGTCGTCGATGGAAAGGCCGACCAGACGGTCATGCCGGTCACGTCGGGGTTCTCTTTCTCGATCCATTCGAACGACGCGCCGCCGTACGACGGATCGACCGGAATGCCGAGGTGATCGCGATACCAGGCGCCGAGCGATTTTGAGTCGGATGCCTTGAAGAAGATGCCGCCGATTCCAGTGACTTTTTCCATGCGCTCTCCTATCTGAGTGTGAAGACGGTTGCGCCGGCGCCGGGCGCGACGCTGGACGCGTAACGATCGAGTGTCTGCGCGAGCATTCTCTGTGCGGCAGGCGAAAGCGCGGTTTCACGCTCTGCCAGTTTTTGCGCGACGGCAGTGGTCGCCGGTGCGGGCGCGACGACGGCGACATGCGTGATGCCATCGTACTTCAGCCGTGCGTAGAGCGCCTCGGGTGTCGGCATTTCGAGGTATCGCGAGACGCGTAGTCCGTCGAAGTTGCCGCCGCCGCGCACGCGCCGGGCGAACCAGAACGTTTCGTTGAGGCCGACGATGAGCGCACGGCCGTCGGAGGGGAGCAGCGCGTCGATCGACTGCACTGTCTTGAACGAGGAGCGTTGCTTCGTCAGGAATTCGGCATCCGAGGCCGCCGCCGAGAGCAACGAGAACGGGGCAGTGCGATCGACGAAGTAGCCGATCAGAAAGAGCTGGACCACGATCGACAAGCCGAGGAGGACGCGCATGAGACGTCGCGGCGGGTGCGATCGCGCGGCAGGAATGGCGAGGAACGGCAGCAGGATCCGCGACGACGGTGCGAGCAGGAACAGCAGGACTGCTGCGCCGATCAGAATCCACGGAATCATCCCGGCGGAAAGTGTGCAGGCGGCGATGAGCGACGCGCCCATGCTTTCGTCGAGAAAGTGTCCGTCGAAAACGTAGTCGGAGAGAAACGGCGCGCGATATCCCGCCACATGCGGCGCGGCCGCGGTGAAAAACGGGGCGATCGGATTCGCGGTCAGGATCAGATTGCGAATGAAGAAGATGGAGCCGATGGCGACGCCCGGCAGCAGACCACGCCAGCGCCGCGAAACGACGACGGCAATGATTGCGAACGGAACGAATGTGTACTTCGTAAGCAAGCCGGCGGCGACCGCCATCGAGATCGTCGCGGCATCGTCGTCATCGAGCGCGAGAACGAGAATCGCGCAGATGCCGATGAGCGGCCAATCGACGAGCGACCAGCCGGCAATGAGCGCAAGCGCTGGCGTGGTCACAATCGCGGCGAGTGCGATGGCGTTGCCGCGCGAGAGCCGGAAGAGCATCGCGGTCGCCGCGAGTGCCGCGCCGAGGTGGAGAAAGTGCGAAGCGATGCCGCCGGCGAGCTGGCCGAGAATCGTCAGCAGCGGCAGGTCGGCTGATTCGATGCCGAGCGGAAAGTACGAATGCGAGATCAGCGGCAGATCGATCGCGCGACCTTCCTTCGCCCACGTCCATGGCACGGCCAGGTGATAGGCGAGCTCGTCGAGCGATGACGGCGGCGCCTGCGCGGCGATGAGGGCGCAGATGAAAACGATCGCGAGCGCGATGAGCACGAGCGGCTCGGCAATCGCAGGCATCACCGGCGGACGCGATTCAAATCGCCGCACGAGTACGTAAATCCCGCCGACGCCAAACACGACCAGCAGGATTGCCATTGACCATGAGGAGACGTTGAGCGTCCCGGTGAGAAAACAGAGCACGCCGAAGACCGGATAGCCGAGAAGAAAATCGCGCGGAAGATCGGCATCCTCGACGCGCCACGCACGAGCGATTGCACCGCGCACCGCGAATCCGGCGCCAAGAATCGCGAACGCCTCGAAGAGCGCCAGTAAAATGGAAAGCCCGACGCGCGTGACGAGCAGTTCGACGAGAACGAATCGATCGATGAGTACGAGCAGAAGATAGAGCGCGACGACGATTGAAACAGTGCGCTGAATCTTCGACATACGAACGTCTCAGAGCGGAGGCAGCGCCGCGCGCAACGCCAGAATGTCGCTGATGATCTCGCGCGCGGCCTCGGGACGAATCTGCGTGGTGCGGTCGCTCAGCGCAGCCGGCGGATTGTCGTGCACCTCCATGAAGAAGCCGTCGGCTCCCGCGGCTGCGGCGGCGCGAGCGAGAGGCCGCGCGAATTGCGGCGTCCCGCCCGTCTGCCTTCCTTCGCCGCCCGGCTTCTGCATCGAATGCGTGATGTCGTACACGACCGGCGCTCCGAATCCGCGCAGGATCGGGAAGGCGCGCATGTCGACGACGAGGTTTTGATATCCGAATGACGATCCACGCTCGGTGATGAAAACGCGGTCGTTCCCGGCCTCGCGTCCCTTGTCGAGAATGTTCTTCGCCTCTTCCGGCGAAAGAAACTGCCCCTTCTTCACGCCGACCGCTTTCCCCGTCCGAGCAGCCGCGGCAACGAGGTCCGTCTGCCGGCAGAGGAACGCCGGGATCTGCAGGATGTCGAGCACCTCTGCCGCCCGCTCGGCCTGCTGCCATTCGTGAATGTCGGAAAGAAGCGGCAGCCCGGTCTCCTCTTTCACGGCGCGCAGAATGTCCAATCCTGCCTCGATCCCGGGACCGCGAAACGACTCGATCGACGTGCGATTCGCCTTGTCGAAGGATGACTTGAAAACGAGATTGATCTTCAACTCATCGCGCAGCGCCAGAAGCGTCCGCGCCATCCGCAAGGCGTGCTCGCGCGATTCGATGACGCACGGCCCGGCAATGAAAAGGGGAGGGTGATCGCCGCCGAAAGAGATGGTGTCCGTGATGGCGATTGAACGCGTACTCATGTGCCGCGCATTGTACTCACCGAGGTACACTCGGCACGTGGCGAACGAGCTATTCGATGCGCTGATGCAGTTTCACCGCGAGGTGGTGCAACCGCAGTTTGATGAGATTCGCCTGAAGATCGACGGTCTGCCCTCTAAGATAGATCTGGACTCTCTCCGTGCCGAGACGAAGGCGGAGTTTGAGGCCGTCCGCGCCGAGATAGCCACAAAGGCCGAGCTACAGGCTCTTCGCGACGATATGACGAAGGGTTTCGAGGCCGTCCGCGGCGAAATGGCCACGAAATCCGATCTACAGGCTGTGGAGCGCACGATGAACGCGATGCGCCGGGAGATGGTCACTTGGCCTGTCCTGATCCGCTTCCACGAAACGGTAATTCGCCTCGACATCGATGAGGTTCGATCGAAGCTTGATGCGTTGGCAACGCGCGACGCGATGCTTACTCACGTTGATGGTATCTACAGTCGCTTTGACCGCCTTGAAACGGAGTATCACGCGCTGATTGCCGCTGTGCGCCGGCTTGAATTCGAGATGAAACAACAGAACGCCAACATGGAAGTCTTGCGCGCCGAGATGTTCGAGATGAGGAAGCAAATCCTGG
The DNA here is from genome assembly GCA_019247495.1 of Acidobacteriota bacterium. Classification (GTDB taxonomy): domain Bacteria; phylum Acidobacteriota; class Thermoanaerobaculia; order Gp7-AA8; family Gp7-AA8; genus JADGNZ01. Next base: position 29,428 of record JAFAOU010000081.1, on the reverse strand, counting down.
ATCTCAGTCAGCGGGTGACCAACCTTGAGAACGTTCTCAACTGATTCTTACGCGTATGCCGACTGCTGCCGCGCGCCGGCTCTTGCGCCCACCCACGTAGCGCTGATGTAAATCACGATCGAGGCGATTGAGAACCAGACGGGCTGCGGGATCATGAAGGCGTTCGCGATTCCGGCGCAGAGCAGGAGACCGCCGACGATGTAGCCGGGAATTGGCGTTCCGGCGATTCGCGCGGCGAGCCAGGTCGCTACGAACGTCGCGATCAGCCAGCCGGTCAGGACGATCAGCAGCACCGATAGCGGCAGCGTCGCAACGAACGCTTTGACTTGCGCCATGTCCTGCATGTTCGTGCCGGGAGGAGGCGGAAAGATCTTGTGCGCGATTCCTTCCGCGCCGGCGACGAGCAGAAACGCCACGATCATCCCGACGATGACCGCTCCGGCTCGTCGAAGAATCGTCATACGAGTTCGCTTTCAACCGCCGCCATCGCCATCGTCGTCTTCGTCGACGACTTGTAGGCTCGCCCCGCCGCGATGAACGAGCGGAAGAGCGGGTGCGGAGCGGTCGGTCGCGACTTGTACTCGGGGTGGAACTGGCAGCCGAGGAACCACGGGTGGCCTTCCAGCTCGATGATCTCGACAAACTTTCCGTCGGGTGAGAGGCCGGTCACGCGGAAGCCGCGCTCCTCGAGTTGCGGCACGTACTCGGGGTTCACCTCGTAGCGATGGCGGTGGCGCTCGTCGATCTGCTCCACTCCGTATGCGTTGCGCGCAATCGAACCTTCCTTCAGCGCGCACGGATATTTGCCGAGGCGCATCGTGCCGCCGAGGGCGTCGACACCGATCAGATCGCGCAGCTTGTAGATGACTTTGTACGGCGACTCGTCATCGAACTCGGTCGAATTCGCCCCGACCATGCCCACCATGTTGCGTGCGAACTCGATCGTGGCGCATTGCATGCCGAGGCAGATGCCGAGGAACGGAATGCGCTTTTCGCGCGCGTACCGGATCGCGCGCAGTTTTCCTTCGACGCCGCGCGACCCGAATCCAGGCCCGACCAGAATCCCATCCACGCGTCCCAACTCGCCGTGATACCCCTCGGTCTCCAACTCCTCGGAGTCGATGTAGACGATGCGTACCTTGACGTTGTTGGCGATCCCGCCGTGCATCAGCGCTTCGTTCAGTGATTTGTAGGAGTCGCCGAACTCGATGTACTTGCCGACGAAGCCGATCTTGACCTCGTCCTCGGGATGCCGCAGCTTGCGGATGATCTCTTCCCACTTCGTCAGCGCGCCGATCTCGTCGTGCGGCAGGTGGAGTTTGTCGAGCAGGATCTCGTCGAGCCGCTCGCGCGAAAACGCCAGAGGCACCTGGTAGATGAACTCGACGTCGAGCGCGGGGATCACGGCGTCCTGCTCGACGTTGCAGAAGAGCGCGATCTTGTCGCGCATGTCGTCAGGAATGGCGTGCTCGGAACGGCAGAGGAGGACGTCCGGCTGGATGCCGATCTCGCGCAGCTTCTGCACCGAGTGCTGCGTCGGCTTCGTCTTCATCTCGTCCGAGGCCTTGATGTACGGCACGAGCGTGAGGTGGACGTTGATGGCGTTGCCGCGTCCGACTTCGAGGCGGAACTGGCGGATTGCTTCGAGGAAGGGCAGCGACTCGATGTCGCCGACGGTACCGCCGATTTCGACGATGACGACGTCGACGCCTTCGCTCACTTCACGAATGCACTTCTTGATCTCATCGGTGATGTGCGGGATGACCTGCACGGTCTTGCCGAGATAGTCGCCGCGGCGTTCCTTCTCGATGACCTTGAGATAGATGCGGCCGGTGGTGAAGTTGTTCTTGCGCGTGGCGCGCATCGAGGTGAAGCGCTCGTAGTGCCCGAGGTCGAGATCGGTCTCCGCGCCGTCGTCGGTGACGAACACTTCGCCGTGCTGAAACGGCGACATCGTTCCGGGATCGACGTTGATGTAGGGATCGAATTTCTGAATGGTGATGCGGAAGCCGCGCGCCTCGAGCAGCGCGCCGATAGAGGCCGCGGCGATGCCTTTGCCGAGTCCGGAAACAACACCGCCCGTCACGAAGATGTATTTAGTGCTCATCGGTCATGCCTCCGGTTGGTTGAGAGAGTTTGGCCCGAGGCCGCGGCGCGGTCCGGGCTGCTTGCTGGCGGGGAGAGTGGTGCTGGCTGTGGCGAAGAAGCGTGTGCGTGTGAGCACGCAGCTCACGAACGCTCTCCGCGGTTACTGTTTTTCAGCCAGTTCATGTTCGACGCGCGCAACATCCTCGGGGCGATCGACGCCGAGGTGGGGTCTTGTGGTTTGAGCGACCCGGATTTTAAAGCCGTTCTGCAGCGCTCGCAACTGTTCGAGCGATTCTGCGAGCTCGAGAGGGGACGGCGCGAGAGCGGCGAGGCTTTTTAGAACGCTCGCCTGATAGCCATACAACCCGACGTGGCGCTGCGCGCCGGCGAGCGGGGAACGAGAGAAGTAAAGTGCATCGCCGGAGAGTGCAGTGACTACTTTGACGACGTCGCGCGACTGGCGTTCATCGTCGTGTTCGAGGCGCGACGCGAGCGTGGCCATGTCGGCGCCGGTCTCCTGCAGCACTTCGATGACGGCATCGATCGAGTCGATGTCGATGAGCGGTTCGTCGCCCTGGACGTTGATGACCTGCGCGTAGTTCTCACTAAGCAAATCGAGCGACGCGGCGATGCGGTCGGTGCCACTCTGAAACTCCCCTTCCGGTCTCACGAATCGGCCTCCGAATGAGGCGACGTGATCGGCGATGCGGTCGTCGTCGGTGGCCACATACACAGCGCTGGCGCGCTTCGCGCGCGCGGCGCGTTCGTAGACGCGCTGAATCAGCGACACGCCGGCGATCATCGCCAACGGCTTGCCGGGGAAGCGCGAGGATGCCCACCGCGCCGGAATTACAATGACCGCCTTCATGGATGTCGATTCTATGTCGGGGGCCGGGAGTCGGGAGTCGGGGGTCGGAGCTCGGCACACGAATGGATTTCGACCTACGACACCCGACTCCCGACTCCCCACTCCCACCGACCGGATACTGACCCGCCGCCTCATCATCATCGCCGCGAGTGTTTTTGTTGTCGTCGCCGCGGCCAGCCGTCTGGAGCTGCTTTACTCCCACAAGTTCTTCGACAACACCGGAACTGCGCAGTGGATCTGGCAGCAGAACCGGCTGGCAGACGGCAATCCCGCCGCTTTCTTTGCGACGCATGAGTTCGACCTGCCGCCGAACAGGACGTTCACGCGGATCAAGATGCTCGGCGATCCGGAGTACACGCTGTACTTCAACGGCGTGACCATCGGCGGACGGCATGTCGGCGACGACAACGAGGCGCTCGACACGTATGACGTGAGCACGCTGGCGCGCGACAAGAAAAATCGCATGGTGGTGGCGCTGCGCAGCGCGAACGGCGTCGGCGGCCTGATCGCGTCGATCGATCTGACGCAGGAGTTCGGCAACTTCGTCGTGACCGGCAACGACTGGCACATCGTCCGCCGCTGGCGCGACGATCTGCTGCTCCACGATCCGCCGGCAGGCGACATCTCGCGTCCCCAACTCCTCGGGCGTCCGCCCGCGCGGCGCTGGAACTACCTCGTGCAGCGCGAGGCGAAGCCGTTCGTGCCTTCGCAGCAGGTCGTCGCGCCGCGCGAATCCTTCGACTTCGAGACGGCCCTGCCGGAGATCGCCGTCATCGGCGGCACGGCGGTGACGGTCTCGCGCAAGACGCACGCGACCGCGTACGACTTCGGTCCGGTCTCAGGACGCGCACGATTCACGCTGCGCAACGCCGGCGACGCCGCGCGCAACGTCACCGTGCGCTTCGCGAACAATCGCGCCGAACTTTTCACCGTCGAAGGCGTCCTCGATCGATTCGTTTTCGCGGCAGGGGAGCGGGTCATCGTCGACGAAGACTCGCGCAACTTCCGCTACGTCACCGTGTACGGAAGCGCCGCAAGCGTCGACGTCGTGAAGTGATTGCTTGAGAGGATTGGTGTGGCACAGACACTCTTGTCTGTACTTTGGCAAGGTGGAGCGACTGACATCGGCAAGCCTTTGCTCAGTCGTCCCGAGCCTCCCCAGCACAGACAAGAGTGTCTGTGCCACACGATCACAGGAGCACTTTGAGCACGAAGTAGTTCGCCGGCGTGATCGTCTTCGAATCGAGCGCTTGGGCGTCCTCGCGCGTGACGTGAAACCGTCCAGCGGCGCCGAAGGTCGTCGTCTTCAGGAAGAGATCGACCGAATCGATCTGCACGCCCGCCACGCCGGCGTTGTGCATCATCAAAAACGCCGTGGCGGTGAGCGTGTTGAAGACCTTCTCCTCGTTGTCCGCGGTCAGATCCGCTCGCAGCGAATGGGGGCCGGTCGAGATGACCTTGTGTTCGAAGATGCCGATGTCTTCAAAGCCGCGCTCGAATTTGCTGATCACGTTTTGACCTAGGCCGGGGCCGGGCGCGATCGCGACTGTTTCGGCGGCAACCGGGGCAGGCGCGGCAGAGGGTGGTTGCGCCGGCTGCAGCTTGCGAAGCCGGATCGCGCTGCCGATCTCGGATGCTTTCGAGGTCGCTGCCGGCCGCTGCTCCACGCCGAGGAGCTCGCCGCCTCCGAGCCGGGTCATCTCATCCGATTTCGCTACGTCGATCGCTGCTGGATCGAGCGCCAGCACGGTGCCATTCGTGAGCGTCATCGTGGCCTTGCCGTTGACGATCGTCCACTTCGCGCGTGCCTCGTAGCGGGTGCCGTCTTTCATCACGACCCAATACGACGCCGCGACGAGTTGCGTGACGGTGAGGACTGCGAGTGCGGCGAGGATCAGCGATTTATTCATCAGAGTCTCCCGGAATGACGCCTCAGAACGCTCGATTATACTGACCCGATGCTCGTCGTCATGGAGGCCGGTGCACGGCCCGATCAAATCGAAGCTGTCGTCCGCCACATCGAGCGCATGGGCCTCAAGGCTCACGCCATCCCCGGGGCCAACCGCACCGCCATCGGCATCACCGGCAAGCCGGGCACGGCCGATCCCGAGGTTCTCGAAAACTATCCGGGTGTCAAGGAAGTCATCCGCGTCTCCCACGCCTACAAGCTGGTCAGCCGCGAAGCGCGTCCGGATGACAGCATCATTAATGTTGGCGGCGTCGACGTCGGCGGAAACGGCATCATCGTCGTCGGCGGACCGTGCGCGGTCGAGTCGCTCGATCAGGCGCGCGCCATCGCCGAGGGGATCAAGAACGCAGGCGGCCAGCTCTTTCGCGGCGGCGCCTACAAACCGCGCACCTCGCCGTACTCGTTTCAGGGACTCGGAGAGGAAGGGCTCGAAATTCTCGCGCGCGTACGGGAGGAGTTCGACCTCCCCATCGTCACGGAGGCGATCGACAACGAGGCGCTGCTGCTGGTCGACAAGTACGCCGACTGCATCCAGATCGGCGCCCGCAACATGCAGAACTTCTCGCTGCTGAAGATGGCCGGCCGCGCGCGGAAGCCGGTGTTGCTGAAGCGGGGGATGTCGGCGACGCTGGAGGAGCTGCTGCTGTCAGCCGAGTACATCATGGCCGAGGGCAACTACAACGTGATCCTGTGCGAGCGCGGCGTGCGGACGTTTGCCGATCACACTCGCAACACGCTCGATCTCTCCATCATCCCGGCCATCAAACGCATCAGCCATCTGCCTGTGCTCGTCGATCCGAGCCACGGCACCGGCAAGCGGAACAAAGTCGCGCCGATGTCGCGCGCCTCGATCGCCGCCGGCGCCGACGGCGTGCTCATCGAAGTCCATCACAAGCCGGAGGAAGCGCTCTCCGACGGTCCGCAAGCCATCCTGCCGGACGCCTTCGCACAGATCGTCCGCGAATGCGACGCGATCGCGCGCGTCGTCGGCCGCTCGTTGCAACCCGCGCTGACTGCCAGCGTTTGATGTGACCGAATTCGACGCCACCGTCGTTGGCTCCGGACCGAACGGACTTGCCGCGGCCATCGTGCTGGCGCGCGCGGGACGCCGCGTCGTGGTGCTCGAAGCGAAGGAGACCATCGGCGGCGGAGCCAGAACCGAGGAGCTGACGCTGCCGGGCTTTCAGCACGACGTCTGCTCGGCCATCCATCCGATGGGCCTCGTCTCTCCGTTTTTTCAGACGCTGCCGCTGGCGGAACATGGACTGGTGTGGCGGGAGTCGCCGTACGCGATCGCGCATCCACTCGACGACGGAAGCGCTGCGATCCTAGAACTGTCGCTGGAGAAAACGGCAATGCGGCTCGGCGTGGATGGCGGCGCCTACGAGCGGTTGATGGCGCCGTTCGCATCCAACGCAGAAGAGCTCTTCGACGAGATCCTGCGACCGATCCGGCTTCTGCCGCGCCATCCGCTCGTACTGACGCGCTTCGGCCTGGCCGGAATTCGATCCGCTCTTTCCGTCGCCAAGCGATTCCGGACCGACGCCGCGCGGGCGCTCTTCGGCGGCTGTGCCGCGCACTCATTCCTGCCGCTCGACGCTGCCGGATCGGCATCGTTCGGACTGGTGCTGGCGGTGGCCGGCCACGCGGTCGGCTGGCCGTGCGCGCGTGGAGGATCCGTCGCGATCATCGACGCGCTGGCCGGATATCTCCGTTCCCTCGGCGGGACGATCCGGACCTCGAACCCCGTGCGATCGATGAAGGACATTCCGCCGTCGCGCGCCGTCCTCTTCGACGTCACGCCGCGCCAGCTCGCGGACATCGCCGGCGATGCGCTGCCGGCTTCGTACGTAAAACGGCTGCGCCGCTTTCGCTACGGGCCCGGCGTTTTCAAAGTCGACTGGGCGCTCGACGGACCGATTCCATGGCGCGCGCCGGAATGCGCCAGGTCCGCAACCGTGCATGTGGGCGGAACGATCGAGGAGATCGCCGCGCACGAAGCAGCGATCTGGAAGGGACGCAACGATGGCAAGCCGTTCGTCCTCGTCGCGCAGCAGAGCCTTTTCGACGACACGCGCGCGCCGGCCGGCAAGCACACCGGCTGGGGTTATTGCCACGTTCCGCACGGATCGACGGAAGACATGACCGGCATCATCGAAGCGCAGATCGAGCGGTTTGCGCCCGGCTTCCGCGACCGCATCCTGGCGCGCTACGCCAGAAATAGCGTTCAGTACGAGGCGTACAACGCCAACATGATCGGCGGCGACATCGCCGGCGGCGCGAACAATCTGATGCAGGTTCTGGCGCGTCCCTTCGTCCAACTCGATCCGTATTCGACGCCGAACAAGCGGATCTACCTCGCCTCCAGCTCCACGCCGCCGGGCGGGGGAGTGCACGGCATGTGCGGTTACTGGTCCGCGCAGTCGGCATTGCGGCGTCTGACCTAAACGGCCCCCGTTTCTTGGCTCGCCTGTTGCTCTAAATAACAGGTGTCAAGCGATGAAACTGGAGGCCTCTATGCACAACACTACACAGCACTTACGAGGCGGATTACGCGGGTTCGCGGCCGCCGCGGCAATCGCGTCATTGGCAGTGTTCGGCTGCTCGACAAATCGCACGCCGGGCGATGGTCAGCCGGGTATGACCGCGCCTGCCACGCCGTCGTCGACGCCAGGCACATCCTCAGGAATGTCGAATCCGCCAATGACAAGCGCAATGGCAGCCGGCGTCAGCGTCGACCGCGCCAACGAATCGGCCGCCATCGTCGCCTCTCATCAGCGCGAGCGATTCCTCGGCACGATCAACCCAGCCGGCGAGCAGGCCGTCCCGACAACGCCGCCGGCTCCGACCGGTCAACTCATCCCGCCGTCGGCCTACGCCAATCCGCAGGCGACGGTCAACGCGTCCATCAGTTCGGGGCCGACTCCGGTCGTTATCGGAGGTTCGAATGCCGATGAAGCCGCATTCCTCAGCGCGGTAGGAGCCACGGGCTCAACCGCCGCCGCGACTGTCGGAGCGACGACAGGTGCCACGGCGGCATCGGCCCTGGCGACCACGGGCGGGGCAACCGCAACGCCGACCACCGCCGCGATCGCGACTACTCCGACGCTTTCCAACACCACTCTCACTCCGACCACCGCCGCCATCACCGCGACGCCTGGTCAATTCGCCGCCGATCCGGCGATGACGTCCGTGGCAACCGGCGCGAGCACGACAACCCTCACGCCGACACTCACGTCCTCCGTGAACGCCAGTCCGACGCGCGCCGCCAATCCGCCGCTTGCCAGTCTCCGTGTAACGCCGGCAGCGACCTCCGCGACCGCATCATCGACCTCGTCTACCGTGACAACCCCAACGACAAGGACAGCGGCATCGACGACGACACGCACCGCAGGAGCAGCCCGCGTAGTCGCGCCGATCCGCGTCATCACCAACGCGAACGGCACCGTGACTGTAACCAACACAAGCACGACGCCACCCTCGGTCATCAAGAACCAGAAGTAGCGTTCCCGGCGGTCTCGCGGTGCGCCGCGAGACCGCACCCCGCACACCATGGACATCCGCATCGGCACTTCCGGCTACCACTACAAACACTGGATCGGCCGCTACTATCCAGACGATATGAAGGCGGCCGGGATGCTGTCGTGGTACCTGCGCGACTTCGACACGGTGGAGTTGAACAACACCTTCTATCACCTGCCGAAAGAGTCGCAGTTCGACTCGTGGCGCGACGCGGTGCCGTCCGATTTCCTCTACGCCGTGAAGGGCAGCCGCTTCATCACGCACATGATCAAGTTGAAGGATCCCGACCGCGGCATCGTCAACTTCGTCCCGCGCGCCCAGCGCCTCGGCAGGAAACTCGGACCGATCCTCTGGCAGCTCCCGCCCGGTTGGAACGTCAATGTCGAGCGGCTCGAGGAGTTCCTGCGCTCGCTGCCGAAAGGAATCCGTTACGCGTTCGAACTAAGAAACCAAAGCTGGATGACCGACGCCGTCCTCGAAGTCCTCCAGAAATATGACGCCGCCTTCTGCATCTACGAACTGGCCGGCTATCAGTCGCCGATCGAGATCACCGCAAGCTGGACCTACATCCGCCTCCACGGCCCAACGTCGTTCAAATACCAGGGCAGTTACAGCGACAAACAGCTCGCGCAGTGGGCGAAACGAATCGACGGCTGGAAGCGAACGCTGCGCGCTGCGTACGTCTACTTGGACAACGACGACTCCGCGTACGCCGTCAACAATGCGCTGACGCTGAAGGAGCTCGTCGGCACGGCGAAGCGCAGATTGAAACGTAGCGCGTAGGAATGTCCCGCCGAACGTTGTCAATGCATCACTCTGTTGCTATGATGCGCCTATGCCACGGACGACACTAAAACTTGCCGATGATGCTCTACGGGTGGCAAAGGTGCATGCGTCCCGACATCGCATCAGTCTCGGCGAAGCAGTCAGCGAACTAGTGCGGCAGGCGGCGGACCGGCCGCTTGTAACCGAGTCGCGGAATGGCCTTCAGGTCGTGCGGCTCAGTCGCCGCTCTCCGAAGGTGACGGCGGCCCTCGTCGAAAAACTGAGCGACGATCTGCTGTGAAGACGGCCCTGCTGGACCTGAACATCCTCACGGCCTTGCTATGGCCGGCTCACGAGCATCACGAGGCCGCGCATCGATGGTTCGCCACGCGGCGCAGCCGCCGTTGGGCTACGTGCGCGATCACGGAACTCGGGTTGATTCGGTTGATCACCAACGCGTCGTTCTCGCGTGACGCGCTCGCTCCGTCTGATGCTCTCGTTCTTCTCGCTTCGAACCTTGCGGACGAGAAACATGATTTCTGGAGCGAGGACCTTTCGGTTGCCGAAGCACTCGATGCCCTTCCGCGCAAGCTGCAAGGCCACAAGCAAGTCACCGACGCGTACCTTCTCGCGTTGGCCGATCATCACCATGGAGTGCTTGCTACCTTCGATCGCGGGATCGAGACCTTGGCAGCAGGATGGGCGATGCCTGCGCTCGAAATGGTCAGCACGCGAATTTGATAGACGTCCGCGCGTATCATGAGCAGCTCGCCGTGACATGGATCTCTACTCCGGCCGTCCGCCCTTTTCAATGCCTCCCCACGCGGATGCGCTCTACGCGCGGCAACTCGAGGCCATCAATGAGGTAGCGCGCATCGCCACGCTCGATCTCGAGCTTGGCCCGATGACGCAGCGCATCACCGACGCGCTGGCCAGCAGATTCGAATGGGAGTTTGTGGCGCTGATCCTGGTCGACGCGGGCGTGTTCGTCTGCCAGGCGGTAACCAGCGCGACGCCGACGGACATTCACGTCGGGTACAGCCGCCCCGTCGGAAGCGGAGTCGTTGGGACCGTCGCCGCGACCGAGCAGCCGATTTTGCTCGACGACGTTCAGGCGTTCCCCGGTTACGTCGAGACCATGCCCGGCACTGCCTCGGAGATCTGCGTCCCCGTTCGCCACGGCGGAAAACTCGTGGCCGTCCTCAACCTGGAGAGCACGCACCGCGCGGCATTCCACGATCAATTGCCGCTTCTCACCATCGTCGCCGATCAACTCGCAGGCGCGATCGCAAACGCGCGGCTGTTTGGCGAAACCAGAGAACGCGCACGGCTGATGGAGATGATGAGCGACGTCTCGCGCACGGCTCTGGAAGCGAAAGACCTTGGCGAGCTGCTCGATCGCATCGTGCGCTACGTGGCCAAGCATTTTCCGGTCGAACGGGTCTCGATCACGCTACGTGACATCAGCGCGCAGGCCGGAGAGGCCACGTCGTCCGCGCCGGCCGAGATCAGTTTTCCGATCCGCTTCCGCGGAGAAGATTTCGGAGAGCTGGAAATCGTGAGCAGGGAGGCCTTCTCGGCGGCGACGTCGCTCGCATTCGAAGCGCTGACAAACCAGTTGGCCGGAGCGATTCATCTCGCCGCCACGAAACACGACCTCGAACGAGCCAACGAGCATCTGGCCCGCGCCATCGAGACTCTGCACCGCATCTCGACGACCGACCCTCTCACCGGCGTCGCCAACCGCCGCAACTTCGACGATGCGCTCTCCCTGGAATGGCGCCGCGCCGCCCGCTCCGCAACGCCGCTGTCGCTGATCATGATCGACATCGACGCGTTCAAAGCCTACAACGACGTCTACGGCCATCAGGCCGGCGACGACTGCCTGCGCCGCGTGGCGGAATCGCTGCAATCCCACCTCCATCGCGCCGGCGACATCGTGACGCGCTACGGCGGCGAGGAGTTCGCCGTCCTCGTCACCGGCGTCGACCGCGATCGCGCCGCCGACTTGGCCGAATTGCTGCGCCGCACCATCGAAAGTATGCGAATCGAACACCGCGCCTCCCCAGCCTCCGACGTAGTGACCATCAGCGTCGGCATCGCCACGATGATCCCCGACCGCGACGGCCACCCCGCCGCCCTCCTGAAAGCCGCCGACGAAGCGTTGTACGCCGCCAAGGCCGGCGGCCGGAACCGCGTCGCGGTGCACCGCAAATCCGACCACTGACGAAGTCTGCAGGAGCCGGGTAGTCTTCTCGACAAAGGACCCCGTCTTCGTGGTGAAAGCTTTTCGGCGGCCGACTTCTGCACGGCCAACGTGACTCGAAGACGTCACCTGCGCCGTTCGCTACGACGTTTTCGCCTTCGGCATCTTCCGCGCCTCGGCCACCTCGCGGATCATCGCGCCTGCATCCGCACCGAGGACTTCGCATACCTCCAGGATCGTCGACAGGCTGGGGATGTTGCCGCCCGCCTCGACGACACCGAGATACTGATGATGCATCCCCGAACGTCTGGCCAGCTTCACGATCGTCCACCCGCGAGCAAGTCTCTCGCGACGAAGAATCGCTCCGAAGCGGACGGCATCAGGATCGGGCTGACTTGAGCGCGGCATGGGGTAAGAATAAGGCCATGGATATTTGAGAGCAAGCAATTCGAGATTGCGAATAAGTCCTAGGACATTTGTAGTTGGCTGTCCGACTCCGCTTCCCGAAATGATTCACGCATAGTCGCTCAGAATCACTCGAAACAATGTCCATGGACCGCGTTTAGCCGGCAAAGCGCCCTGGATAAAAGGCCATGGACATTTTGAGTAGGCTCTGAGCCTATTCGGCCCGTCCGTGCGCCTATTCCATCGGTGGAAAAGCGTCCTTCAGATGTCCATGGAGTGAATGATGGCCGCGGAAAGCCAACCTCATACGTGCTTGGACTTAAGCAGGAGGCTGGCAGCCTATTCGCCACACCCGAACACCTATTCGCTCGTCGAAACCTCTTCGAGGTATCCCGCGCCTTATTGCGGAAAAAGGAAGGCCTTGCCCTGCCGGATCAATAGCCGTCCTCGGTGACCTTACCATCCGGAAGAATGATGCGGGGATGGCTCACGATACCGGAGGCAGGATCGTATTCGCTGATGCTGACGGCTCGATCGTTTCCTTCCACGGAGACGCCATCAGCGCACCAGATCGCAAAGTGTTTCTCCGGATGCTTTTGAACGTAGTCTTGTACGAGTTCCACGTAGGCCGCTGTGCGTTGAACCGTACGCTCGAGTTTTTCCTCTGCATCGGGCTTGTCGTCGTCGCGGATCACAAGTGTGAGTACGAGGTTCGCCGGAAAGTCGGGACGGCGAACGTACGCAGTGAACCAGCCGGGGAATCCGTGATAGATGCGGACGATCTCGAACCGCTTCTCGACAGCCGGAAGAAAGCGGCGATGAACGCAGCGCTCCTCCGAATCGTCGAGCACGGCGCGCATCCCCTCTGCGACCTCTTCCGCATACGCACTCGAAAGATTCTCATCGGTGAGGCGCGGTTCCGCGCCACTCGGCAAAAGATGGACGATGGCGCGAGGAATCTCGGGATTCCAAGTCTCCGCCTTGCCCACATTCCAAGGAAGCATCAAGGCGGGTTGGGCATGCGATTCGAGATGAATTGCCGGTCGATCAGCGAACGTAGCATCGATCGAAATAAGAGGATAGTCATCCGTCCATGGGGCAGAGAAATACCGGTTGAGCGCCGTCAGTGCCTGCTCGGGATCAGCAAGGTGCTGATCGAGGAGTCGCTTAGCTTCCGGCGAGCAGACAGGAACGAACGCGTTAGCGTGGGGTTCACCCGCGCGCGCCATCAGCCACTCGCGCGTCGTGAGAGCGCGGATTGCTGTCGTCCGTTCCACGGGCGCCGCTGTTATCGCCGCAACGAAACGATCGACAGCATCCCGCGGCACGTTGGTGGACCTTCGCTCATAGTGATTGCCGCGGCGCACGATTGTGTACGTCGTCGCGCGCGGGTTCCCAAGGCCATTCCAACGCGACTCAATACGGATGGAGTCGATCACGGGCAACGATGCGGCAATGGCGAGGGCAGCGATACTCAACATGCTGGAAGACTAGTAGCAAGCGTGGGGATCTTCCTCCACGTCAGCGAGCCGCGGCCGCTCCAAGCCGACGAGCGTCTGACATTATGCAGGGGTCAACCTTCGGTTCTTGCAAAGGCCTCGAACACTCTACCCACACCGCGAATAGCGCCACGCTCTCGCCAGACGCGGACGCCACCTCCTCCCGTTCCCGCAAGCATCTCGGTGCGGATACTGCGGCAGGTTGCGCTGTGGCGCGCACGGTCGGACGACTTACCGAATTTGAGGGTAGGGCTTCGCGCGATTCAAGGCTCTCCATCGTATCCAGGTGATCGCGTTCCTCTTGCCAAGGGTTATCAATCACGGACTGCATCGCTTTCGAATAGGAGAGCATCATGGCTGAAGGCGCCCGTCCCACACCGCGACATTTAACGGTCGCCGCATTGTGTCTCGTCGTTGCAGTAGGCACGGCATTCGTCGCGGCGAGCGTCACGCGGAATGAAAGAATCTTTTCTCTCTCGCCACCGGTGAAGGAGGGGGTATCGCAATCCGTCACATCCAACGACATTCCGGAAACACGACGGCTCGATCTTCATCGAACATTCTTCACGGCATGGGCGGCGCTGCTGCTCGTTACGCCGGCGCTCTGTCTATTTCCATTCCATAGGACGTCACCCAAAGCAGCGGGGTATTGGCTCGCCTTTTGGACCGCGGGTTTTCTGGCGTTCCTGGTGCACCTCTATTGGGCAATCTTTGTTATTTTCGATGGTGACTGGAGCCGAATAGCAACCTCTCCACGAGTCAGTGCACCAGTGATTGATATCGTCTTTGCCGCGTGGTGGGGTCTCGACGTTCTGCTGGCGTGGATCGTTCCGCGAGAGAGCCGCTTTATAAAATTAGAGAGGGCGGTCATCTACATGATGGCTGCTGCGCTCTTCGTCGCCGGCTCCGCAATTGAAGGCGAGATCTGGCTGTCGAAGGCGATTGGTTTTATCTCGGGCGGAGCCGTTGCTCTTTCTCTACTCGTATGGTTTACAACGCACTTGAGAGACAGCAGGCTCAATGCGGCAACTCCCAGCACCTGAGTGATAGAGATCTCACGCAAGCGTATCTCTACGGTCTATGACGCCGTTACGCCAGCGAGCCGCTGGCGGTCCAGCCGACGGGCCGTCGGCGCTACGTAGGTGCTGAGGCAAAAAGGGCCGCCTTGCGGCGGCCCTTTGCTTCGTGAGTGGTGGGAGGGAACTACTTCGGGGCCGGCTTCTCGAAGATCTTCGGATCTACGGTGGGGTTGATCTCCATCGTCGTCAGTTTGCCGCTGCCTGATTGCTGGCCTGCGGTGGTGTTGGTGAAGGCGACGGGGAGGGTGATGCCGTCGAACGACTTCCAGTCGGTGTAGTCGGTGATCGATTCGCCGCGGGGGGACTGGGCTACGCGGCGGAGGATCTTGCCCGAGGTTGGGTCGACTAGCCATTTCACGGCGGTGCCGTCGGCGTCGACGGTGAGGACTTGCGCGTCGACGGTGCCGACCTTCTCGGTGCCGGCGGTGGTGAAGGTGTACTTGGGGTTGTCGATGTTCTTGAGGATGGCGATGATGTCGGCGCGCGACTCGTTGCGCATCGCCGTCCGTTGCGAGCCGGGCAAGTCCTGCGAGCCCATCGGGCTGGACATAAAGGCGCCCTCGGGCGTCGAGACCATGGTCATCTCGCCCATCGGCGTCTTCATGATGCGGCGGCTGTAGTCCGGGTACTTCGTGATGGTGTCGGCTTCGATGTCCATCGGGCCCTGCGGCGTCTGCACTTGCATCGAACCGACGGTGTGCGTGGTCTGGACGGCGTCGATCTTTGCTTTGCCGCCGACGAAGGTCTGGATCTTCTTGATCAGCGCGATGCCTTCGGGGCTGCTCGACGCCGGCTTCGAAGGGGCTGCGGCTGCGCCACCCATCGCGGCCGGCTTCGCGCCGGGCTCGGGGATGGTGATGTCGATCGGAGTGACCGTGCCGAGGGAGGAGAGAGGCTTGTCGAAATCCTTCTCCTTGCCGACGACGAGGACCGACACCTGATTCGGCGATACGTACTTCTTCGCCACGCGCGCCACATCGTCGGCGGTCACGGCCTGCAGGCGGGCGGGGTACTGCTGGTAATAATCGGCAGGGTAGCCGTAGAACTCGAGGTTCACGCGCTGCGCGAGGATTTTCGCCTTCGAGTCGGCGGTGAAGACGTAGGCGTTGAGGATTGCATCCTTCGCCTGCGCCAGCTCGTCGGCAGTGAAGGGCTTCGACTGCAGGTCGCTAAGGTCGGTGCGCAAGGCGTTGACGGCTTCGACGGTCGAGCCGCTCTTGGTGCCCATCCAGATGTGGAAGAGACCGGGGCGGTCGAAGTTCGTATCGACGCCGCCGCCGACGCCGTAGGCCAGGCCGCGCTGCGTGCGGATGTCGTTCATCAGGCGTCCCGAGAACCCTCCGCTGAGGATCTCGTTCATGACCTGCGTGGCGTAGAAATCGGGATTGTTTCGCTGCACGCCGGTGCCGCCGTGGACGACGTAGATGTTGCTCTGCGTGACGTCATCTTTGGCGACGTAGTAGACGCCGGCTTTGGCGGGTGTTCCGCCGGTTGGTGCTGCGATCGGCGCCTGCGGTCCTTTCGGCCACGAACCGAACGCGGCGCGGATCTTCTGTTCCATCGCCGCCGCGTCGAAGTCGCCGACGAAGCTGAGGATGATGTTGTTCGGATGAACGTACTTGCTGTGAAAGGCAACGAGATCGTCGCGCGTGATGCCATTGACCGTCGAGTATTCCGTGACGCGCGCGTAGGGCGAGTCGGAGCCGTAGCCCAGCTTTGACATCTCGCGGTCGGCGATGCCTTTCGGATCGTCATTGCGGCGGGAGATTCCGGTCGTCGTCTGCGTCTTGGCCAGATCGACTTTGTCCTGACGGAACGCGGGATGCTCGAGGACGTCGACGAAGATCGGGAAGACCGTGTCGAAGTCGCCCTTGAGCACCGACATCGATACGTTCGAGGAATCGTCGCCGACACCGGTTTCGACCCGTGCGGCACGCGCTTCAAGGAAGTCATCGAGATCGTCGCCGGTCTTCGACTGCGTGCCGCCGGTGCGCCAGGCGCCGCCGAGGATGCCGGCCAGGCCGGTCTTCTCAGCGGCTACGTCGCGCGAACCTCCGCGGATGCGCGCGCGGCCCTGAATGAGCGGCAGCTCGTGATCTTCCATCAGGAAAATGACCATGCCGTTGGCGAGCTGCACGCGCTTCGGCTGCGGAAGCTGGATCTGATGCAGCGGCGGAGTCTTGATGTCGTGGTAATCGGAAACCTGAGCGAGTGCGGGGAGTGACAGCAGAGCCGTGGCCGCCGCGAATACATGCATACGAAGCGATGTCATTTCGTGTCTCCCTTCGGCGCCGGGGCGGCGGGCTTCTTCGCCGACTCGATCATGGCCACGGTGCGGTTGGCCGGCACGAACGTGGCGTTGGCGACGCGCTTGATGTCGGCGGCCGTGACCTTGTCGATCTTGTCGACCTCTTTAAACAGCTCGCGCCAGTCGCCATACGTCGTCTGGTGCGAAGCAAGCTGGGAGGCCAGTCCGGAGTTGCTGTCGAGCTGGCGAAGCAATCCCGCTTTCGCGCGGGTCTTGATCGACTGCAGCTCTTCGGCGGAAACGTCCTCGGTCTTCAGGCGATCGATTTCCGCGTGAATCGGATCGGCAATCTCGCTGGCCGTGTGTCCCGCGGTGGGGACGCCGAAGAAGAGGAAGAGATTCGGGTACTTGTTTCCGGGGAAGCCGTTGAATCCGGCGGACGCGATGGCGATCTTTTTGTCGCGCACGAGTGAGCGATACAGACGCGATGTGCGGCCCTCGGAAAGAATCATCTCGATGGCGTCGAACGCCGCCGCGTCGGGATCGGTCGCGGCAGGGCGATGGTAGGCCTCGATGTAAAACGGCTGCGACTGCTCGCGCAGAATCACGGTGCGCTCGGCGGTCTGTTTCGGTTCGACCGTGCGCAGCGGGTCGGGCGCGGGTGCCTTCGGGAGTCTTCCGAAGTACTTCTCGACGATCGGCATGACCTCGGCGGCTTTGAGATCGCCGACGAGCGCGATGACCATGTTGGCCGGGACGTAATACTTTTTGTAAAACGCCGCGGCGTCCGTTGCGGAAAAGGTTTGCAGGTCCGAGGGCCAGCCGACGGTCGGCTGCCCGTACGGATGGGCGGTGAATGCCGCAGCCAGGGTCTGCTCGATGAGCCGTCCGACCGGGCTGCTCTCCGTGCGCATGCGCCGCTCTTCGTACACGACGTCGCGCTCTTTGTAGAACTCGCGGAAGACGGGGTGGAGGAAACGTTCGGAGTCGAGGTACGCCCACAGCTCCACACGGTTCGACGGCATCGAGTAGAAGTATTCGGTCGAGTCGGCTGCGGTTCCGGCATTCACGCCGACGGCTCCGGCGCGGTCGACGATCTTGCTGAACTCATTCGGGACGACGAACTTCTGCGCGTCGTCGATGGCAGCCTTCCAATCCTTCTCGAGCGCAGCGATTTTCGCCTCGTCGTGGTTGACCGGATCGCGGCGGGCGCGGTCGTAGGCGGCGTACGCCTCTTCGACTTTCGCCAGCGCGGCCGACTCCGCCGCGTAGTTCGACGTGCCGACTTTATCGGTGCCTGTGAACGCCATGTGCTCGAACATGTGCGCGAGGCCGGTGATCCCCGGTACTTCCTGAGCCGAACCGACATTCACGATCGTTGCGAACGAGAAGACGGGGGCTTCGGGGCGCTCCATGACGATTACGGTCAGGCCGTTGTCGAGCTTGCGCACGGTGATGCGCTTCTCGAACGAGGCGAGATCCTGCGCGTGCAGGGTGGCCGTGATCGTCAGAAGCAGGAAGAGTGATGTGGACAGTCTTCGAACTGCTCCCTTCAAATGATGCCTCCTTGTGGTTTTGTAGGTAGTGCGAATTGAAACGAGGGATGTGGGATGAGGAACGAGCGTACTACTTCTTCGCTCCTCCCTTGTCGTGATATTGACGCCGGGAGGCTTTCGTTTATTGCACGATGACGACGATGTTGAATACCGAGGATGGAAGCGGCCCGGACCGTTGCCTCCGCGCTGTGTCGAGGTCGAGGACGGCGAGTCGCTCGACTACCTCTGCGGCTGGTTCCGCATCTTCCAGTACGAGCGCGGTCATCGCTATTCGACTGACGATGTTCTGACCGCCTGGTACGCGACCCAATGGGCTCCGCGCGTCTCCCGCGCCGCGGACCTCGGGTCGGGCATCGGATCCGTGGCGCTCATCTGCGCGTGGCGCCTTCCCGCTGCAACGTTCTGCACGGTCGAGGCGCAGGCGATGTCAGCGCGATTGGCGCGCAAGAGCATCCGCTACAACGGCCTCGAGGCGCGCTTCACGGTGTATGAAGGCGACCTGCGTGATTCGTCAGTCCTCGCTGACGAACCGCCGTTCGATCTCGTGACCGGCTCGCCGCCGTACTGGCATGCGTCCGCGGCGACGGGAGCCGCGCATCCGCAGGCGGTTCCGGCGCGAATGGAAATCCGCGGGTCGGTTGCGGACTACGCGGCCGCGGCGGCACGAATCCTTGCGACGGGCGGGATGTTCGTCTTCGTCTTCCCATTTATCCAGCGCGGACGTGCCGAGCAGGCGCTGGCGGCGAATGGACTCGTGCTGCTGCGGCGTCGTGATGTCGTCTTCAAAGAAGGTGAGCCGCCGATGATCTCCCTCTTCGCCGCGATGCGCGCCGCCGACCTCCCGCCCGGACGCGAAGCGTGGATCGAGCCGCCGCTGATCATCCGCACGAAATCCGGATCCGTGCATCCGGAGTACGCCGCGATCCGTATCAGCTTCGGTTTTCCGCCGGGCGACATTCCGGCGGCGCCGATATCATGACGCCGGAGGAATTGAATGCCGCTCGCTAATGCCCTGATCGCGGAACTCGAACTGGAGGGGAAATCGACGGTGCGGATGCTGGAACGCGTCCCGCTCGACAAACTCGATTGGACGCCGCACCCGAAGTCGTTGACGCTCGGCCGGCTGGCCTGGCACCTGGTTTCGATCCCGTCGATCGCGGTTCGGCTGGTATCCGAGGGGAAGTTCGACATCAAGAACGGCGGCCCGCAACCGATGCCGGAGAATCCCGAATTCGTGGAGACGTTCCGCCGCAATCTCGCCGCGATCCAATCGACGCTGGCAGGGATGGACGATGACGCGCTGAAAGCGCCGTTCACGATCTCGCGCAACGGCGACGTCCTCAACGAAACGCGGAAGATCGTCTTCATCCGCTCGGTGATGATGAATCACAGCTATCACCACCGCGGCCAGCTCTCGGTCTACCTGCGGCTGCTCGACGTGCCGTTGCCCGCGATCTACGGCACGAGCGCGGACGAGGCGATGTAACTCGGCGCCTCCGCGTCTCCGCGTGAAACCATCTCCTGTGCAAAACTACCGCGCATGAAAATCGTCGCGGGAGACATCGGCGGGACGAAGGTTCTGCTGCAGTTGGTGGATGCATCGCAAGCCGGACGTACCGTCATCGCGGAGCAACGCTACGAGAGTAAGGCGTATGCGACGTTCGACGCGATGCTCGATGAGTTTGTAAGCGAACACGCTCCGGCGTCGATCGATGCCGCGTGCTTTGCGGTGGCCGGACCAGTGTTCGCCGATCGCGCCGAGGTCACGAATCTGACATGGAAGATCGACGCGCTGGCGTTGGTGAAACAGTTTTCGATCGGACGGGTGAGCCTCATCAACGACTTCTACGCCGTTGCTCTCGGCGTCCCGATTCTCGCGGCTGCCGATTTCATCGTTCTCAACGCCGGCAAGCGCGTCAACTTCGCTCCCATCGCCATCCTCGGCGCCGGCACCGGCCTCGGCGAAGCGAACCTCGTCCACGACGGGATGAAGTGGAACGTCGTTCCGTCAGAAGGCGGTCACGCCGATTTCGCGCCGCAGGATGAAGAGCAGACGCAACTCTTTTTGAATCTGCACCCGAAGTACGGTCATGTCAGTTGGGAGCGATTGCTGTCGGGTATGGGGCTGGTAAACATCCACAACTTCTTGTCGGGCCACGATCGGCCGTACGACGAAACGCTGCCGATGGAGATCGCCAAAGCGCTCGCGGAGGGCGACCCGACTGCGGCGCGAACGTTCGCCATCTTCGTCGACATCTACGGTGCCGAGGCGGGGAACATGGCGCTGCGGCTGCTCGCCCGCGGCGGCGTCTACCTCGCCGGCGGCGTCGCCGCGAAGAACGTCGATCGGTTCACCGATGGCAAGTTCATGGCCGCCTTCCTGCGCAAGGGACGCTTCCAGAACATCCTCGCCGCGATCCCGGTGAACCTCATCACGAATCCGAAAGTGGGACTGCTCGGCGCGGCGGAGATGGCGATGAGAGTGGCCAGTGGCCAGTGGTCAGTGGCCAGAACTTCTCCCGACTGACCACTGGCCGCTAGCCACTGACCACTTCGCGAGGAATCGCGAGCCTTCCTCATCCGTTCGTCGTCGCGAACTAAGGAGTCACGACACACATGGGTCTTTCTGTCGGAATCGTCGGGCTGCCGAACGTGGGCAAGTCGACGATCTTCAATGCGCTCACGGCCGCCGGGGCGCAGAGCGCGAACTATCCTTTCTGCACCATCGAACCGAACGTCGGCATCGTGCCGGTCGTCGATGCGCGCCTCGACAAGCTGGCCGTGCTCGCGCAGAGCAAGCAGACCGTCTACACCGACCTCAAAGTCGTCGACATCGCCGGCCTCGTGCGCGGCGCGTCGAAAGGGGAGGGGCTCGGCAACCAGTTCCTCGCCAACATCCGCGAGACCGACGCCATCCTCCACGTCGTCCGCTGCTTCGACGATCCGAACGTCGTTCACGTCGAAGGCTCCGTCGATCCCGAGCGCGACATCGAAGTGATCGAGACCGAGTTGCTGCTGGCCGACATGGATGCCGTCGGCAAGAAGATCGATCGCGTCGGACGTCTGGCTCGCGTCGGCCAGAAAGAGTACGTCGCGCAGGCCGAGGCGCTGGAAAAGGCGAAAGCGGCGGCGGACAAGGGGACGCCGTTGCGCGCGGTCGATTTCACCGACGAAGAGCGCGAGTCGCTGCGCGAGTTGAACCTCATCACGCTCAAGCCGGTCCTCTACGTCGCCAACGTTGCCGAATCCGACCTCGGCAAGGAAACGCCGCTGCTGCAGAAAGTCCGCGCCATCGCCGCCGAGAAAAAGGGGGAGGTGGTCGTCATCTGCGGCGAGCTCGAGGCGCAGATTTCCGATCTTCCTCCCGCTGAGCGAGCTGACTTTTTGCAGGAGATGGGACTCGAAGAGCCGGGATTGAACGTCCTGATCCGCGCCGCGTACAAGCTCCTCAACCTCGAAACGTTTTTCACCGCCGGCCCGAAGGAAGCGCGTGCCTGGACCATCGAACGCGGCTCGAAAGGTCCGCAGGCAGCCGGCAAGATCCACAGCGATTTCGAACGCGGTTTCATCCGCGCCGAAACGATCGCCTACGACGACTACATCGCCCTCGGCGGCGAGCAGGCAGCGAAGTCTGCCGGGAAGATGCGCAGCGAAGGAAAAGATTACGTGGTGCAGGACGGAGACGTGATCCTGTTCCGATTCAATGTGTGAGTTGTCATCCTGAACCGCCGGAGCCGGGCGTCGCGAAGCGACGGAACGGCGCAGGACGGTTAAGGATCTCAAGTTACGTGGTCTTTGCCGAAGCCCGTGATCATCAAGCGGGTTCCAGCAAAAGTGGCGCACCTTGAGTTCCTTCGCCGTCCTCCGGCGTTCCGCGCTTCGCGCTCCAACGCCTCCGGCGGCTCAGGATGACAGGGACCAACTGATATGCAGTTCACCATCCTCAGCGACGAAGGGCTTCCGATCCGCGGCGATCTCGACATCCCGCCGGGAGCGAAGGCGCTTGCCGTCATCGTGCACGGGTTCAAAGGATTCAAGGATTGGGGCTTCTTTCCGTGGCTCGGCGAGACGCTCTGCAATCATCGCTTCGCCGTCTGCCGCTTCAACATGTCGCGCAGCGGGATCGACGAGAACCCTGAGACGTTCGATCGCCTCGATCTGTTTGCCGACGATACGTATTCGGGTCAGATCGCCGACTTGCAGAAAGTCGTGCGCTACGCGCAGCAGCGCATCGACGCTCCTACGTTTCTTGTCGGCCACTCGCGCGGCGGCGGCGTGTCGCTGCTGGCGGCGAATGGCATCGAGAACCTGAGCGGCATCGTCACGTGGAGCGCGATCTCGCACACCGACCGCTGGGACGACGACACGAAGAAGTTGTGGCGCCGCATCGGTTACCTCGAGGCCGAGAACACGCGCACCAAACAGATGATGCGGATGTCGCCGCGCATGCTCGACGACATCGAAGCGAATCGCGATCGTCTGGACATTCTCAAATGCGTGACGCAGATCGAGCACCCGATCCTGGTCATTCACGGCGCGCGCGACGAGAGCGTGCCGGTTGCGGAATCAGCCGAAATCGTGTCGTACGCGGACGATCCGTCGCACGTGATCATCGCCAACGCCAGCCACACCTACAACGCCATCCACCCACTCGTACACGTACCGTTCGAGCTGACGATGGCGGCCGCGCTGACGGCGCGATTCATCAGCGTGTACTCGTAAGCGCGCAACGGAACGCTGGCGTCCTCGCCGGCTGGCCCGGCTGCGTCCTCGCTGCCGAACCGGCAAACCCTCAACATTTGCTGGTAACGACGACGCTGGCGCCTGCCTCCGATTCGGCGGCGAGACGCCGCCGAGCCAGCCGGCGAGGACGCCAGCGCTCCGACGGCGCACGCAGCGCTCAAGGCGATTGGAGCAGCTTCGCGACCTGCGTGTAGTACATCCGTGCCTTGTCGCGATCGCCGGCTAGTTGCGCGGCGTGTGCGGCGCCGGAGAGTCCGTTCAATCGTCCCGGCGAATCTTTCAACGACCGTTCGTAGGCATCGAGCGCCTCTTGAGGGCGATTCGTCGCCAGAAGAAAATCGCCGAGCATCTCGCGTGCGGGGAGGATCGAGCCGGGCGTGACGGGACTCTTGTCCATCGAGTCTTCGAGATCGGCCGCCTTGCGAAGCGCTGCTTCCGCGACATCCTCATGCCCCTCGGCATGCGCAGTCCAGCCATCGACGGCCTCGATCTGCACGGTGACCTGATCGGCCCAATACGCATTTTTCTGATCGAGCAGCATCTGCCGCAGCCGCTTTAGTTGTTCGATGTCCGCGTGTGCGGCGGCGGGATTGCCGCCGCGCGCTTTGCCCATACCCGACGCGAAATACGTTACGGCCTCGGCGTACGCGTAGCGATCCCACGGAAAATTCGCAGGACGCACGGTGAGCGCCGCCGCATCCGACCAGCGCTTCCTCTCCAGCGCGTATCGCGCGGGAACGGACGCCATCGCGTAGTACCCGGCGAAGTTCTCGACGTCGAGCGATTTGATTGCCGCCAGTTCGTCCACTAATTGCCGGACCGGCGCGTCCTGGCCAAGTTGGAGGTAGGCGTAGGCGAGATAGTCGGACGCGTGAAGGTTGTCGAACGAGACGGCGCCCGGATGTGCGTGCGCCGCGTGCTCGCGCGCCGCGTTCGACGACTTCAGATTCGAATCGATCGTCTCCGGCCACATGCCGAGGCGCACGAAGATGTGCGACGGCATATGGAGCGCGTGCGGCGATGACGGAGCGATCTTCGCATACGCGTACGCGGCGTTGAGCGCGAGCGGCGCGAGCGCGGGATAGTCGAAGGAGTGGATCAGGTAGTGCGCGATGCCGGGATGATCGGGATGCGTTTTCAGCAGCCGGTTGAAAATCTCCGCCGCCTGTTTCTGGTACGCGTATGTCTTGTCCGTCGGCATCGACATGCCGTGCGCGATGAGCGATAGGCCGTAGAAAATGGCCGCTTCGTCGTCACTTGGATTGGCGGTCGTGACGCGCTGCATGCCCGCTTCGTAGGCGCGGGCGCGGGTGTTGAGATCGGCGTGATCGACGTCGGTATAGAACGCGGTGATCGCATCGATATACCCCTTCTCGCGATCGGTCTTCGCGCCGATTGCTTTCGCCTTCGCTGCCGCCGCGACTCCGCGCGCCAACTCCGCAGGCGAATAGGGACTCGGCCAAACGGGGTGGTAGTTGCTCATCGCCGCGCCCCACCACGCCATCCCGCACTGCGGATCGATGGTCGCCGTCTCGTTGAACGCCTTCTCCGCTTCCTCGTACCAGAACGAATGCAGCAACGCGACCGCGCGCGCGAATTTGGCCTGCGCGGCGGGAGTGCAGCTGATCGGGAAGCTGACCGTCCCTAGTCGCTCAGCACCCTCGGCGTGATGGTCGTGCTGCTCCATCTGGGCGAGGAGAAGAGAGATCGCGAATGCAATGGCGTGCATGCGCGAAGTGTCGCACTTTTCACGCGGAGGCGCGGGGGCGCGGAGGAACGCTACGACGTCGGCGGCTCGGAGTTGCCGGGACGCGATCCGCCGCGGCGGCGACGGCGGCGGCGTGGGCCGGCGGGAGTTGCGGGCTGGTCGGGCATGTCGTCGTCCAGATCGGGTTCGGTGATCGGGCCGGGTTTGACGCCGCGGTCCTGAAGTTTGTCTTCGTCGAGAAGCCATACCCACTGCGTCGATGGCGGCTTGGCCTCGGGGCGCTCGGGGCGCTCGCGTTTCGGGAATGGAGGACGTGTTGCCGTTCGCGGTTCGCGAGGGACGCGGTGGGGAATCGGGCGGCGCTCGGACGCCGGCATCTCCATCCGCTTCATGCGCACGAGGACTTCTTCGCTGAGGCGGCGATTGACGGAGATCAGGTCAGCGACCAGCGCGATGAGGAGCGTCTGGAAGCCGATGATGAGAAAGACGGCGGCCAGGATCAGCGACTGAATGTGGCCGCCGCGGTCGCCGTGCGCGAAGTCCCAGAGGAAGCGGATGCCGAGAGAGGCGCCGGCGAGCATCAGGATCGATCCGATGGCGAAGAACGTTTTGAGCGGCTTGTAGATCGTGTAGATGCGGAAAATCGTGGCGACCGATTTGCGCATGTACGTGCCGAGGCCGCGATAGAGGCGCGACGGGCGCGTCGGCGCGTTCGTGCGCACCGGCACGGATTGCACGCCGAGGTTGCGGTTGCCCGCCTGAATGATCGTTTCGAGCGTGTAGGTGAAGGGGTTGAAGACGTTGATCTGCATGGCTGCGTCGCGCGAGAAGGCGCGGAAACCGCTGGTGACGTCGCCGACGCGAATGCCGGAGGCGAGACCCACTGTTCGGCTGCCGAGGCGTTGCAGGAGGCGCTTGAATCCCGACATGTGCGGCGATTTGGACACTTCGCGGTCGCCGATCACGACGTCCGCGCTGCCGCGCACGATCGGGGCGATCAGTTTCGGGATGTCGGCGCCGGCGTACTGATTGTCGGCGTCGGTGTTGACGATGATGTCGGCGCCGAGGCGGAGGGCGGCGTTGATGCCGGCCAGGAACGCGGATGCGAGGCCGCGATGCGTCTTGAGCTGGACGACATGCGTCGCGCCGGCCTTGCGCGCGGCGTCGGCAGTATTGTCGGAGGAACCGTCATCGATGACGACGGTTTCGATGGCGGTGATGCCGTCGATCTTCTTCGGAATGTCGCGAAGCGTCTGAGCGATCGTCGCTTCTTCGTTGAAGGCGGGGATTTGGATGATGAGCTTCATGTAGTGCCAGTAGATTAGTAGATTAGTGGACTAGTAGATTAGAAAGGCGTAGGAGAGCGCGCCTTGGCATCAGGGATCCGAATCAGGTGAACGAACGAGCAGTCGCTCCCTAATCTACGAATCCACTAATCTACTAATCCACTAATGAAAGTTTCCGTGATCATGCCTGTGGAGCGGATCGGCGGCGACGCAGAGCGCGCGATCGAGTCGGTGCTGCGTCAGGAGGCGCCGTTTCCTTTCGAATTGATTCTGGTCTCCGCTGCGCCGTTGGCGACCGGGTTCGGGACCGGCGTACGGAACGTCATCGAGCCGGATCGTAATCCCGCAACTCGAAGAAATCGAGCGGTTTCCGAGGCGGCGGGGGAGATCCTGGCCTTCATCGATGACGATGCAATCGCGGATGCCGGCTGGCTTGCAACGGCGGTCGCGTACCTCGATTCGCACGCCGAAGTGCTGGCGCTCGGCGGTCCCGACCCGGCGCCGGAGGATTCAACGCCTGCCGAGTTAATCGCCGAAACGCTGCTGGCGACGCCGCTCATCGGCAGCGGCGTGGCGTGTCATGAGAACCGGCCCGGCATTTTCGCGATCACGAACGCGAGCGATGTGGCGCTGGTGAATCTGTTCATTCGGAAGAGCGCGTTTCGCGGATTCGACGAGGAGATCGGCTACATCGGCGAGGACACGTCGCTGGTCGCGTCGCTGCTGCCGCATGTCATCTATCACTCCGGCGTTCGCGTGTTTCACCGGCGGCGTGCCTTTCCGGGGCCGTATCTTCGGCAGCGCTGGCGCTATCGCCTGAAGACCGGAGAGATGCTGGCCCGCAGCGCCCCGGCGTATTCGAAGAATCTCAAGATCAAGGCGTTCCTCATCGTCGGCGCGATTGCGATCATCGCCTCTCCGATCACCATCGTTCCCTACTACGTCTTCACGCTCATCCTCGGCGCGCGCACCACGCGGCTGCCGATGCGTTACTGGCCGATGCTGCCGTTCGCATTCGCGGCGCATCACGCGACGTACTTTGGGGGGATCGTGTGGGGTTGGTTTCGCGCTAGAATTTTTTCATGACCCGACAACTCTCGATTTTCGCTCTTCTCCTCACCACCGCATGCGCAACCACGCCCGCTCCGCCGGCGGTGCAAACGGCGCCGCAGGCCGCCGCCGCGGCAGCAGCGGCTGAACCGGCGGCTCCGCCCGCAACCGCCGAGACCCGTCCGCGCGGGATCATCATCCCGGCCCGCGGCCTCTCCTGCCGCAGCGCGATCGTCATCGAGGCCACGAACGAGCATGACGGGATCGCGAAGGAAAAAGCGTGGATCAACGAGAACTATCCCGGAGCGAAAATCGTCAAGCAGGCGCTGACCACCTGCAACGACAAGCCGGCCGATCAGCTCGATGTCGAGACCGCCAACGGCCGTTCGGTGTCGGTCTACTTCGATATCAGCAACTTCTTCGGGAAACACTGAGGATTACGAGACGGCTGCTACCGGTTCCGCCGAAGAACAGACAAGAGTGTCTGTTCCACATCAGACAAGAACGTCTGTTCCACACATGAAGTTCACCGACAAGCTGCAGTACCTGCGCTACCTCGTCGACAAGCGAGGGATGAAGCCCGTCTACATGATTCTCGGGCTGACCTACGACTGCAATTCGTTCTGCCGCACATGCTTCAACTGGGAGCAGCTCCGCAAGAACAAGGAGCACGAGCTCTCCTTCGACGAGCTTCAGAAAACCTTCTCGTCCCTCGGCGATCTGCTGTTTGTGGTCATGAGCGGCGGCGAGCCGTTCCTTCGCCGCGATCTGCCCGACGTCTGCGCGATGCTGTCGACGCAGAATCACGTGAAGCAGATCACGATCCCCACCGGCGCGATCACGAGCGATCTGATCGCGCGGCAGGTGGAGGCGTCGTTGCAGCGCTGCCCCGATACGCAGATCGTGGTCAACCTGTCGATCGATCACGTCGGCGAGAAACACGACTGGATCCGCGGCGTTCCGGGCAACTACGAGAAGGCGAAAAAGACGTACGCGGGGCTGATTCCGCTGCGCGAAAAATACGGCAATCTCACGGTCAACGTGCACACGTGCTTGTGCAGCTACAACGCCGATGATCTCGATGAGCTCTTCGTTGCAGTCCGCCGCGATTTCCCGGCCATCTCGTTTCATTCGTTCGAGATGCTTCGCGGCGATCAGCCGGACAAGAACATCCAGCCGATCTCGACGGACGAGTATCGCGAGCTGCTGCCAAAACTCGAGGCGTACTGGAACACCTACTCGCACTACGACAGCTTCCTGAAGTTCGTGAAGATCTACACGCGCCGCCTGGAGCTGGAGATCCTGGAGCAGGAGACGCAGGTCAAGCCGTGCCACGCCGGCCGGATCTCAGGCGTGCTCGACGCCCGCGGCGAAGTGCGGATGTGCGAGCTGCGCGACGCCGTCGGCAACGTTCGCGACACCGGCTACGACTTCGGCAAGCTCTGGTTCTCACCCGAGGCCGACGCGCAGCGGAAGTCGATCAAGGCGAAGGAGTGCCACTGCACGCACTCCTGCTTTATGTCATCCTCGCTGGTGTTCGATGTGCGGACGTGGGGTGCGTACTTCGCGTCGACGGTCGTGAATTTCCTCAGCGCGGCGTAAAAACATTTTCACCACAGAGACACAGAGGACACAAAGGAATCCCTCTGTGCTCTTTGTGTCTCTGTGGTGATAAACCGTTTAGAACGTCCAGCGCAGGCCGAGTCGTGCTGATGTTGCGGGAGTACGAACCAGCGGCTTGAGGTAATTCGGGTTCGCGGAGTGTGCGAGGGCGTCGTCGCTCTCCTGAAAACCGTAGCGTTGATCGAGAAGTACCGGCCGTTGCGTGTTGAGGATGTTGAAGATGTCGACGAGAACGTTCAACTTCGACCTGCCGAGGGCGATGGGGTAGCCGAGGTGGACGTCGGCGTCGTAGTTGCTAGGTGCGCGGCCTTCGGCGCCGCGCGGGGTGAGAAAGAATTCGTAGCGGCGGTAGGCGTCGGAGTAGCCGTAACGCGTGACGGGTGTGCCGCTGCGCCAGTAGGCGGAAACGCCGATGTTCAGTTTCCACGGCGTGTTGTAGATGCCGGAGGCTTTGAGCTGATGGCGGCGGTCGTTGGAGAGATCGCCGCGGTTCGTGATCCGCGAGAGATCCGCGCCGTTCGTGAAGAAATCGTAGTAGTCGTACGCGGCGGAGATGTTTGGATCGGCGCCGATGTTCGTGAACGGTGCGTATTCGCCGTCGTAGTTGCCTTCCAGACGCGAATAAACGTAGGACGCCATGCCCTGCCAGTTGTTGCTGAAGGACTTGTTGGCGTCGAGCTGGATCCCTTTGTACGTCCGCTTCGGTTTCGGCGCGGGGAACTGTTGTGAATAGTCGAGGGTGAAGACCTGCTTCATGATCCCTTCGCCGGGATTGCCGATGCAGTACGTGCCGTCGCTCTGGCAGAGGAAGTC
>JAFAOU010000169.1 GCA_019247495.1 Acidobacteriota bacterium | reverse complement strand
CGACGGATACGTGCTGGTGACGAAGCGTCTTGAGAAGGGTTGCTACAGGCTGCCCTGGCCGGCCGATCGCGGGCGCGTCGTGATCGAGGCCGCGGAGCTGCTGCTGATCCTCGAAGGGATCGAGCTTCGCGGGGCTGGACGCCGGCCCCGCTGGTCGCCGCCGTCACGAGTGCACGCGGCACCCACTTTGTGAGATCGATCTTCATCGCGGTGCTCGAAAGCTCTTTTCAACTCGCGCGCCGCGCGGCAAAGAGCAATCAGCGTGTCGGCTTCGAGCAAAACGCCTCCCCCGATCACCAGCGCCCTCAGTCCCGATCTGGAGGCCGTCAAAAAGTTCATCGCGGACATGCTTGCCCGCGGTGCGATCGCCACGCTGGTCACGGCGATTGTCGCGTTGCTCGTGAGGATGCGCGACCTCAACACGGAGCTGATGCGCAAGATCGCGAGCGCGTCCAAGAGGCGGCCGCCCAACGAGGCCATGCGCCGGCTGCAGATGGAGCTGCCCTTCTTGTGCGCCCCGGCGGCGAACGATGCGAAGCCGACGCCCGCCGTCGGGCCGGAACACAAAAAGCGCGGAGCCAAGAAGCCGACGCCCCACGGCCGACCCCAGCTCCCTGCCCATCTGCTGCGCGTGCCCAACGTCCTTCTCGTCGACGAGGGCAAGTGCACTTGCCCGCACTGCCAGGTGCAGACCAAGCGGGTCTCCGTCAAGACCACGGCCGAAAAGCTCAACGTGCGCCCCTCGGAGTTCATCGTGTCGCAGACACAAGTCGAAACGCGCGCCTGCCCGCGCTGCGACTACATCGTGACTGCCGACACGCCCGACGAAGCGGTCGACCGGGGCGTGCTCGGCGACGAGCTGCTCGTGCAGGCCCTGGTCGATCACTACCAGGACGCCGTGCCCTGGGAGCGGATGGAGCGAAACGCGCGGGCCG
The DNA here is from genome assembly GCA_019247495.1 of Acidobacteriota bacterium. Lineage (GTDB taxonomy): Bacteria > Acidobacteriota > Thermoanaerobaculia > Gp7-AA8 > Gp7-AA8 > JADGNZ01. The sequence goes on along the minus strand of JAFAOU010000169.1, from coordinate 1,651 downwards.
AGGGCGTGCCTCTGGCCGCCAACACGCTCGCGTCGTCGGTCGGCCGTATCATCGACCTGTTCGACCCCGTCGTTCGTCACATCCGCGAGCGATGCCTCGCGTCGAGCTTCACGGCCTTGGACGCCACGCGGATGCCGGTGCTCGATCCTGCACACCCGCTCGGGATCAAGAGCGGCGCGCTCTGGCTCATCGAGGGCGACCATCGCTACGCGTGCTTCCTCTACGCCCCTAGTGCGCACGCGAAGCATCTGAAGCATTTCTTCGAGGGCCGTACCCTCGGAAGCGTGATGTGCGATGGCTCGCCCACCAACAACTGCGTGGAGAAAGAGGCCGGAGGCCATCGCGGGGGATGCAACGCGCACGGCCGGCGCGGCCTCGTCGAAGCCGTCCGCCGTGGCGATGCGCGCGCCCTGCCCGGCCTCGAGCTGTACGCCAAGATCTTCCACGTCGACGCCGAGTCCAAGCGGCTCGGCGAGAGCCCCGAGCAGCGCTTCGAGCGCCGCCTGCGCGACACCGCTCCGGTCGTCGCCGAGCTGCGCGGCTGGCTCGATCAGCGGCTGCGTGACGTCGAGCCGAAGAGCGTTCTCGGACAAGCCGTCGGCTATCTCGATCGGCAATGGCCGCGTCTGACCGCGTTCCTTCGCGACACGCGCATGGAGCTGACCAACAACGAGGTCGAAAGTGGGCTGCGCACTTGGGTCCTGGATCGAAAGACCTGGTTGTTCGTGGGGCACGAGCAGAGCGCGCGGCGAGCCGCTGACGCGCTCACGATCGTGACCACCTGCAAGAAGATCGGGATCCACCCGCGCGCCTATCTGTGCGACACGCTCACCAAGATCCTTGCGGGAGAGAAGAATCTCGTCGCGCTCTTGCCGGAGACGTACGCGGCGGCACACGCCGAGCGTGCACCCCCCAGGGCGGCGTAGATGACCGACTCACGCGAGCGCGCCCTGCTCGGGAGCTGACGTCGCCTCGCGGACATGCTTGGCTGCGCGATCTATGCTGCCGCTCGAAGGGACCCTTCTCGAGAAATTGCGCAAGATCGAAGCGCTCTATGCGGGCACCTCCGTCGCCGGGGAACGCGAGGCCGCGCGCCGCGCCGCCGAACGCATTCGTGCTCGGCTCGCCGAGCTCCGGGCCACTGACGAGGACACCGAGCTGCACTACCGCCTGCAGGACCCCTGGAAGCGAAAGCTCTTCGTCGCCCTCTGCCGTCGCTACGGCCTGCAGCCATTCCGCGAACCGGGCCGCCATGCCAGCACCGTACAGGTGCGTGCGCCCAAGGCGTTCCACCAGAAAACGCTCTGGCCCGAGTACCTCGCCCTCTGCGAGGAGCTCCACGCCCATCTCGACGAGCTCACCACTCGCGTCATCCGCGAGGCCATCGATCAGGACGTGAGCGAACCCGACGCCGAGCCCAAGGCTTTGCCGGCATCGACTGGCTGAGCGAACCCAAGACGTCTCCCAGCATGCCCGTTCGCGGAGAGCAACGCCCTCCGCGGACGTTGCTCGCCGATGGCTTACTGACCACCTGCAAGAAGATCGGGATCCACCCGCGCGCCTATCTGTGCGACACGCTCACCAAGATCCTTGCGGGAGAGAAGAATCTCGTCGCGCTCTTGCCGGAGACGTACGCGGCGGCACACGCCGA
>JAFAOU010000148.1 GCA_019247495.1 Acidobacteriota bacterium | reverse complement strand
GCCATGCTATAAAGCTCGTTTCGACTAATGGCCAGGAACCAGAAACCCGTCGGCCCCGCGATCGATTGGTACCTCGTCTCCGTCGACCGCCTGAAGAAGATCGGCCTGGTCATCCTCCTGGTGATGCTCGCGGTGGGTGGCTGGTGGTACTACAGCAATCAGAAGCGGAACCCGCGCAGTTCCGCGGAGGCGACGATCGCCGGGGCCAGACAGGCGCTGAATACGCTGGCGGCGTCGAAAGACTTTCCCAGCCATCGCGGTGACTTCGACCGCGCCCAACGCAAGCTCGACGAAGCAAGCACGTTCCTCAGTGTGGGCAAATACGGCGAGGCCGAGGGCGCGGCCATCGAGTCGCAGACGTTCAGTCGCGCCGCGCTCAGCGGCAAAGCCGGAGCCGAGAACGACGCGCAATTCCTCACCGTCGAAGGCGATGTCCAGTTTCAGAAATCGGCGAACGGCGACTGGGCTCCGGCGGAGACGCGCACGCCGCTGTTCAATGGCGATTGGGTCAAGACCGGCGGCGGCGCCTCGGCGGAGCTGATCTTCTCAAACGGCTCGCTCTACACCGTCGGCTCCAACGCGCTGCTCGAGATCTACTCGCAGTTCAATCCGTCCACGAGCCGCAAGAACAACTCCGTGCAGATGACCATCGGAACCGTAGATGTGGCAACGACCGACGACGTATCGAGCGTGCGCACGCCCGGCAGCCAGGTCACGATCGACTCTGAATCGACGACGCACGTCGGCGTCGACGCGCGCCAGGCCACCGCGGTCGTGGCGGAAAAGGGATCGGCATCGATCGCAGCAACGACAGGCGGCCCGCCGGTCAAACTTGCCGTCGGCGAGAAGGTCACCGCTACGCCGGAGGGTTCGCTTTCGCAGGTCAAGAAGCTGCTCCTGCCGCCGGCCGTCGTGACGCCGGCCGAGAACCAGGTGTTCCTCGTCGGCGCTGATTCACGCGTTGAATTTTCGTGGGAGCCGGTGCCCTCGGCGACCGCCTACGTGTTGCAGGTGTCGCGCTCGCGGCTGTTCACGTCGCTCGAGATCAACTCGCGCCGCCAGAAGACCACCGCATCCGCTCGCGTGACGGCGGAAGGAGCGTTTTACTGGCGCGTCGCGTCGGTCGGACCCGACGGCGATCCCGGTCCGTTCTCCCCCTTCCGCCGCTTTCGCGTGAGCGGCGGCGCGCACGAGGCGGGCACCGCGGCAGCGGAAGCGCCCGCACCACTCCTTCGCATCAAACGGCCGTATCCGATCGGCGGTCCCTTCTACATGATCGAAGGCAACACCGATCCCGGCGCGACGGTGCTGATCAACGATGAGGAAGCGGACGTCGAGGCCGACGGCCACTTCAAGAAGCTGGTCAGCTTCGCGAAAATCGGATCGAACAACGTGATCGTGAAAGCGATCAACTCCTCGGGCAAACAGACGATACAATCCGCGACGGTGCTGGTCGAAGAGTAGCTTCCCATCACGCCTCCTGAACGGGGCAGACCTTTTGCACTTGCCCCCTCGGCCCCCCGGAGCTCTCGTTAGAAGGAAACCATCAATTAATGGCTCTCAAATCACTGCTCTCGATGTTCTCGAACGATCTGGCGATCGATCTCGGGACAGCGAACACGCTCGTTTACGCGAAGAACAAAGGCATCGTCGTCCGCGAACCGTCGATCGTTGCCGTCAACAAGATCAACAACAACGTCGAAGCGGTCGGCAAGGAAGCGAAGGAGATGCTCGGCCGTACGCCCGGCAACATCGTCGCCATCCGTCCGATGAAAGACGGCGTCATCGCCGACTTCGAAGTGACGGAGAAGATGATCAAGTACTTCATCGAGAAGGCGCACGGACGCCGTTTTCTGGTGAAGCCGCGTATCGTCATCTCCGTCCCGTCCGAGATCACGCAAGTTGAAAAGCGCGCGGTCAAAGACTCCGCGTTGCGCGCCGGCGCGACCGAGGTCTATCTGATCGAGCAGGCCATGGCCGCGGCGATCGGAGCGGGACTGCCGATCACCGATCCGACCGGAAACATGATCGTCGACATCGGCGGAGGCACGACCGACGTCGCCGTCATCTCGCTGGCCGGCATCGTCTACTCGCGCTCGGTGCGCGTGGCCGGCAATGAAATGGACGACGCGATCATTCAGTACATCAAACGCAAGTACAACCTGCTCATCGGCGAGCGCACGGCCGAACAGATCAAGATGGAGATCGGCTCGGCCTTCCCGCTCGACGAAGAGATGACCATGGAGATCAAAGGGCGCGATCTCGTCGAAGGCGTTCCGAAAACGCTGGTGGTCAGCGACGAAGAAATCCGCGAGGCGCTTTCGGAAACGGTTGCCACGATCGTCGAAGCCGTTCGCGTCGCGCTTGAGCGGACACCGCCCGAGCTCTCCGCCGACATCATGGACAAGGGCATCATCATCGCCGGCGGTGGGTCGATGCTAAAGAACCTCGACAAACGCCTGCGCGAAGAAACCGGCCTGCCGGTCACACTGGCCGAGGATCCGCTGGCCTGCGTCGCGCTCGGCACCGGGCAGATGCTGACGGACTTCAATCTGCTGAGAAAAATCTCCATTGAATAGGGATCGGGAGTCGGGGGTAGGGAGTCGGAAATGAATCACGTTGTTCAACTCCGGCCGAACCAACTCTCGAGCGGAAAGCGGCTCACGAATCAACACTGCGCTTGCTCTCCGACACCCGACACCCGACAGCCGACACCCGCTTCATGGCAGGAAACCTGCTGAGTACGCACGCGAATCATGGCCGCTCCCGCTGACGTAATTCCACGGCGCCCGACGCTGCTGTTCATCGTCGTCCTCGGGCTGCTTTTTATCCTGATGAGTCTCAGCACGCGGACGCGCTACATCGGCGAGACCCGCACGATGTTCGAGCGCAGCGTGATGATTCTTTTCGCGCCGGTGCCGAAGACGGTGAACTGGGCCGGCCAGCAGGTTTCGGACGCCTATCACGGCTATCTGGATATGCGGCGCTCCGTTGCCGAGAACCTGCAACTGCATCGTCAGCTCGACCAGCTCACCACCGAGAACCTTCGCCTGCGTCAATCCGAGGGCGATCTTCGGAGACTGCGCAGCCTGATGGGCTACTCCGAACAGTTCACGATGCCGACCACGATGGCCGAGCCGGTCATGCTCGATACGTCCAGCCGCTTCAAGTCGATGATCCTCGACCGCGGCTCCAACAGCGGCATCGAAGTCAACGACGCCGTCGTCAACGCGAACGGTCTGATCGGCCGCGTCGTGCTGACCACGAAGGACATGGCCAAAGTTCAGCTCATCACCGACGGCAACTCCTCGGTTGGCGTGCTGATCGACCGGACCCGGCGGCAGGGCGTGCTGCGCGGCGACGGTGTCAACGGCGCGCAACTCTTCGACATCCCCTCGCTCGCCGACGTGCGGCCGGGCGATGTCGTCATGACCGCCGGCATCGACGGCATCTATCCCAAAGGCATTCCGGTCGGCGTGATTACGAAGGCGGAGAAAGGGCAGGACCTCTTCAAGACCATCACCGTCCGCCCCTCGATCGACTTCGGCGCAATCGAAGAGGTGATCATCCTGCATACGCGCAAAGTTCCGAATGATGTGGTGAGGTACACGCCGTGAGGTGGCTCCGGTTCGCTGTCGGGCTGCTGATCGCCCTTACGCTGCACTCGCTGCTGGACAGCTTCTTCCCGAATGCGCTGGCGTTCTTCAATCCGTACGTGATCCTGGTCGTTTACTACTCGATGGGCGGCAACGTTTTCGGAGCGATCATCGCCGGCGTCATCGCGGGACTCGTCCAGGACGCCTACTCCGGCGCGATGTTCGGCCTGCACGCGTTCGCGCTCACCGTCTGTGCGTACGCGGTCGCCTACATCAACTCGCGGCTCTCGCTTCGCGGCACGCTGCCGTTCGGCGCCTGCCTCGTCGGCGCCGTGATCGTGAACGAGCTCGTGATCTATATCCTCGTGAACATTCTTCTGAAGCAGAAAGTGGAAATGTTCGAGCAGGGGATGATCGTGAAGACGATCTTCACCTGCCTGTTCGGAATGATCGTGTATCTCCTCCTGACGCTGTTCCTGCGCGAAGAGCCGATCGAGGCCACGCGCCGGCCAGCAGGTTGGTAAGCCCCCATGCGCGTCTATCGAGATGATCAGAAGTTCCTCACCTTCCGCATCAACGCCCTGCTGTGGGCGATCGTGGTGGTCTTCGTTTTCCTGGCCGGCTCGTTCTGGGTCGTGCAGGGCGTGCAGGCGGAGAAGTACCGCAACCTCTCCGAAGCGAATGCGCTCCGCGAGATCGTTACGCCGGCCAAACGCGGACTGATCCTTGACCGCAGCGGCCAGAAGATCCTCGCCGACAATCAGCCGGCGTACTCGCTCAGCCTCGACCGCGTGGTCATGCGTCCGATCGTGAAGGGTGATCCGGCGCATCGCGTGAAAATCGTTGCATTCCTCGCGCATGTCCTTGGCGTGCCGCCGCAGGAGATCGAAGCGCGTTTCGAAAAAGGGAAAGCGATTCCCATCGCGCGCCCGATTCCGATCGCCGAGGATCTGAACATGCCGCAGGTGGCATCGATCCAGGCGCAGGCCGTGGCGTTTCCGGAGCTGAACGTCGTGCCGGTGCAGCGCCGCAACTATCCGTACGCGACGATGGCCGCGCACCTGATGGGCTTCATCGGAGAGGTCACGGAAAAGGACCTCGCGCGCCACAAGGAGCTCAAGCAAGGCGATCTCCTCGGCAAACGCGGCGTCGAGCTGATGTACGACGAATACCTTCGCGGCCGCGACGGCGCGCAGTATTGGGAGTACGACAGCCACGGCCGCCGCCTCGCCGAGTACCGTCCCGCGCGAAAAGATCCTGTGGCCGGCGACAACGTCTACCTCACCATCGACTTCGATCTGCAGCGCCGCGCAGAGCAGTACTTCGCCGAGAACGAATTCGTCGGCGCCGCCGTGGCACTCGATCCGCGCAACGGCGAAGTGCTGGCCATGGTCTCTTCCCCCGTTTTCAATCCGAACGTCTACTCCAAACGGTTCACGCCAGACGTCTGGCGCACCATCGCCTCCAATCCATTCAAAGTTGAACTGAATCGCGCCATTCAGGGGCTCTACTCTCCGGGATCCGTCTTCAAGGCGGTCATGGCCATGGCCGGATTGTCCGAGGGTGCGATCGATACCAGCACATCGTTCTACTGCAGCGGCAGCGGCGTCTTCTTCGGCCGCCGGTTCCGTTGCTACAACAAGAACGGCCACGGCGACGTCAGCGTCGCCAACGCGCTCAAAGTCTCGTGCGACATCTTCTTCTTCAACGTCGGCGCGCGGCTCGGCATCGACCGCATCGCCGAATACGCGCACAAGCTCACATTCGGCGAAATCTCGCGCATCGATCTCGATGGCGAAAAGCCCGGCATCGTTCCATCGACGCAATGGGCCGCGGTCAAACAGCACCGCAAGTGGTATCCGTCCGAGACCATCTCGGTCGCGATCGGCCAGGGCCCGCTCATCGTGACGCCGCTGCAGGTCGCGAACATGATGGCGGCCATCGCCAACGGCGGCACGGTCTACCGGCCGCACGTCGTGAAGATGATCGAGAAGGTGAGCCCCGACGGGAAAGTCGACCGCCTGCAGGTCGCCTCCGAGGTGCTCCACAAAGTGACGCTCGCACCGAAAGCGCTCGAGACCGTGAAGCTCGGCCTCTGGAAAGTCGTCAACGAAGAAGGCGGCACCGGCGGCAACGCGCGCATCGAAGGGCTGAATGTCTCCGGCAAGACCGGGACCGTGCAGGTCATCGCGCAACACGGCTGGGTGAAGACCGAGGGGCTGCCGTACAAGTACAAAGATCACGCGTGGTTCGCGTCGTTTGCGCCGAAAGACAATCCGCAGATGGTGGTCGTCGTCTTCGTCGAACACGGCGGACATGGCGGCGTCGACGCCGCGCCGCTCGCGAAGCTGCTCTACGAATCGCGCTTCCGCCAGCAGTTCAACGACGCCAATCTCGATCTCTCCAATCCCGACACGCTCGAAGCGATCAAGGAAGGGCAGGCGCCGATCCCCGGCCAGGTGAAAAAAGCGCCCGCCGCGCCGGCCGGCTCGAACCCGAACCTGGGCCACTGAGGACACTCGATGGCCCGGGACAACATCCGCACGTTTTCAAAACTCGACTTCAACTTCCTCGGCACGGCGCTGGTGATCGCCGCCGTCGGCTGCCTGCTCATCTACAGCGCCACGTACTTCGACGATCCCGGCCTCGGCATCTTCAAGAAGCAACTTCTCTGGCTGGCCATCGGTTTCGTGCTGATGCTGTTCTGCCTGTTCGTCGACTACCACGTCTTCTTCGACATCGCGCCATTTCTCTACGGGCTCGGCATCATCCTGCTGCTGTACCTCATGGCCTTCGGCAGGCTGACCGCGAACGTGCGTTCGTGGATCCACATCGGCTCATTTCAATTTCAGCCGTCCGAGTTCATGAAGATTTTCACGGCGATCATGCTCGCGAAGTTTTTCGACAATCACGAGCGGGCGTACATGGACTTCAAATCGTTCTTTCGGGCCATGCTGATCATCGCCATCCCGGTGGGCCTGATCCTCATGCAGCCCGACTTCGGCACTGCGGCGACGTTCTTCCCGCTCGTCGCGGTGGCCATGTTCTTCGGCGGCATCCGCTGGAGAATCTGGGCGGCGATGATCGTGGTCGTGGCCCTGCTCGGTCTGGGCGGTTTCAGCATCATGAAGCCGTATCAGAAGGATCGCATCATCACGTTCCTCAATCCCGACCGCGATCCGCTCGGCAAGGGTTATCAGGTCACGCAGGCGAAAATCGCCATCGGCTCGGGCGGCATTCACGGCAAGGGGTTCCGGCAGGGGACGCAGGCCAAACTCGACTTCCTCCCCGCGCATCACACCGATTTCATCTTCGCCACACTCGGCGAGGAGTGGGGCTTCATCGGCGTCGTGATCGTGCTCGGTCTCTATCTCTTCTTGATCTTTCAGGCGCTGACGTTCGCGAAAAAAGCGCGGGACCGCGGCGGCGCATTTCTGGCCATCTGTCTGATCGCATTCTTCGTCTTCCACATCTTCATCAACGTGGCCATGCAGATCGGCGTGCTGCCGACTACCGGCATCCCGCTGCCGCTGATTTCGTACGGCGGCTCGTCGACCATGATGTTCCTCATGGCGATCGGGCTGATGCTGAATGTGGATATGAGACGATTCGGCGCGACGAGCCCTGCATGAGCTCGCGCGCCGAATGAAAGAGCACTGGCTCCTCGATCCGACCATCACGTTTCTCAATCACGGCTCGTTCGGTGCCGCGCCGAAAGCCGTGCTTGCGAAGCAGAACGAGCTGCGGACGCAACTGGAACGCGAGCCGGTGCGCTTCATGGTGCGCGAACTCGAGCCGCTGCTCGACCAGGCTCGCGCCGCGCTGGCGGAGTTCGTCGGAGCCGATCCAGCCGCAATCGCGTTCGTTCCCAACGCCACCGCCGGCGTCAACGCGGTCTTGCGCTCGCTCGATCTCGACCGTCACGACGAGCTGCTCGTCACGACGCACGAGTACAACGCGTCACGCAATGCGCTCGAATACGTTGCGGGCCTTGCCGGCGCGAAAGTCGTCGCAGTCGATGTACCGTTCCCTCTCCGCTCCTCGGACGAAATCGTCGAACGCGTGCTCGCGGCCGTCACCGATCGCACGCGGCTGCTGCTCATCGATCACGTCACCAGCCAGACTGGCTTGATTTTTCCGCTTGTGAAAGTGATCGCTGAGCTGAACCGCCGCGGCATCGACACGCTCGTCGATGGCGCCCACGCTCCAGGCATGTTCCCACTCGACCTCGACACGCTTGGCGCGGCCTACTACACCGGCAATCTCCACAAGTGGGTCTGCGCTCCAAAAGGCGCGGCCTTTCTCTACGTTCGCGAAAATCGCCGTCGCGGAATCCGTCCCGTGGTGATCAGTCACGGCGCGAATGCGACGCGCACCGATCGCAGCCGCTTCCACCTTGAATTCGATTGGCCAGGAACTTTTGATCCGACCGCAATTCTGAGCGTCCCGACCGCGCTGACTTTCATGGCCAGCCTCGCCGGCGGCTGGCCCGAGGTCATGCGCCGGAATCACGAACTGGCGTTGCGCGCGCGCGACCTCCTGTGCGATCGCCTCGCCATCGCCCATCCAGCTCTGGACGAAATGCTCGGCTCAATGGCCGCGGTCCCGCTCGCCGAAGGCAAACCATACGTGCCAACGCTCTACGGCGATCCGCTGCAGGACGCGCTGTTCTACGACTATTCGATCGAAGTCCCAATCCATCCCTGGCCGCATCAGCCGAAACGCGTCCTGCGCGTTTCCGCGCAGCTCTACAACGAGATCGGAGACTACGAGAAACTCGCGGACGCGCTCGGGGAACTGCTTCCGAAGTTCTAGCGTACGCAGGTCGCGCGCGAAGGCGCGCTCGGCAATCCTAGCCCCGCGCTCTGCGCGGGGAAAACGGATGCGGAAGAAGTTGTGGCCGCGGAGGCGGCCACTACAAATTGTCCAACAGCGCGAAATTTGCAGCGACCGCCTCCGCGGCCGCACAATCTGCGCACTTTCCCAACCCCGCGCAGAGCGCGGGGCTAAGATTGTCGAGCGCGCCTTCGCGCGCGACCCATCAGCACGCCGCTTCGATGATGATCACTGCCGGTGTGTGGCGAGCGTGCGCGCGGCGTTGCAGGAACCTGCCTACGAGGCCGATTCCGAGTCCAGCTCCGGCAGCGATGCCGGCCCACTTCGCTGGATTGCCGCGCATGCTGTCGTTTGTCTTCATCGTCATCGCCTTCATCCGGGGCTTCACGGACGCGATGGCACTTCGCGGTATGGCGGCGAGTTTTTCTTTCCAGGTGCGGTCTTCAGAAGTCGTTTGAATTTCCATGGTTCCTCCGTGGACTGCACTTATTTGTATTGCCAGCGAAGTGCCACGTGGATTGCAAGCGGACTCGGCACGAGACCAGCAAAATAGCCGGTAGCTTTGACGCAACGCAACGTGGTGAAACAACCGACTTCCGCCGAGTACAGCTCGCTCGCAAAACGCTACCTCGTAGCGATTGCACTGACCGTCCTCGCGACCGTCGTGCAGATGTGGATCTCGCCCATCCTCGGTGGCGCGCGTTACCTGATTCTGATCGGCGCCATCGTCATCAGCGCTACATACGGCGGCTTCGGTCCCGCTCTCTTTTCGATCGCCCTCTCCTCGGCTTCCGCGACGTACTTCTTCATGACACCGCGGCATTCGTTCTTGATGAAACCGTCGGACGCGGTTCAGCTCACCATCTTTGACATCTTCATGATCCTGTTGAGCTGGATCCTCGCGTGGTACCGCGCGGAGACAGCGAAGCTTCGCAGCGAGCGCGTGCAGGACCTGGAGGAAATGGCCAACCGCATCGAGGATGAGCGGCGCCGCCTCGCGGACATCGTCTCCAGCGTTCCCGGCGTGGTGTGGGAGGCGCACGGCAATCCGAGCAAACAGTCGCAGAACATCGATTACATCAGCGAGCACGTCACGCGCATGCTCGGTTACACGGTCGAGGAGTGGCTGGCCACGCCCAACTTCTGGCTGACCATCGTCCATCCCGACGATCGCGAAGCCGCCGCGAAACACGCGCAGGAACACTTTGCCGCGGGCGATTTCCGCGTGAACACGTTCCGCTGGCTGACGAAAGACGGCCGTGCGATCTGGGTCGAGTCTCACTCGATGGTAGTGAAGGATGCCGACGGCAAGCCGGTCGGCATGCGCGGGGTGACGCTCGACATCACCTCGCGAAAACGCGCCGAGGATTCGCTGCGCTTTCTGGCGCGCGTGAGCGAATTGGTCACCGCGTCGCTGGACGCGCAGGACACGCTCGAGAACGCCGCTGCGGCCGCCATCCCGATCCTCGGCGACCTCTGCGTGATCGACGTCGTCGAAGGCCCCGTCATCCGCCGCGCCGTGGTCAAGCACGTCGATCCCGCGATGGAGGACGACGCTCGGCTGCTGCAGACCTACGGTCCGCGTACGGATCTGAACTCCGGCTCGGCCGCGGTGATCCGAAGCGGTCAGCCCGAGATCCTGAATGAGATTCCACCCGAGGTAATCGCACAACGCGGCGACGAGTTCCGTAGCCTGCTTGGCCGGCTCCGTCTGCAGTCCTACATGGTCGTGCCGCTCATCGCGCGCAGTGGGACGATCGGGGCCGTGACGGTGGGATCGCGCGAAAAACAACGTTACGATCAGGCGGATCTCGATCTGGCGGTGCTCTTTGCGCGCCGTGTCGCGCTGGCGATCGAGAACGCGCAACTGCACACCGCGGCGGTCGAGGCCAACCGCGCCAAAGACGCCTTCCTGGCCACCGTCTCGCACGAACTGCGCACGCCGATGACCGCCACGCTCGGCTGGGTGCGCATGCTGACCGTCGCAACCGTCGATGCGGAGACGATGGCACTGGCGTTGGAGTCGATCGACCGCTCCACGCAGGCGCAGGCGCGGCTGATCGAAGACATCCTCGACGTCTCCAGCATCATCAGCGGCAAGTTCCGCTTGACTGTCGCGCCGGTCGATCTGCGCAGCGTGATCACCAACGCGATCGAGACGCTCCGTCCTGCCGCGACCGCGAAGCAGATCACCATCGGCGTCCATCTCGACTTCACGCCGCTCGTCGACGGCGACGCAAATCGTTTGCAGCAGATCGTGTGGAACCTGCTCTCGAACGCGATCAAATTCGTTCCGCGCGGCGGCCATATCGAGGCGCGCTTGGTCCGCGTCGAAAACGCGGCGCGGATCACGGTCAGCGACGACGGTCCCGGCATCGACCCGGCGTTCCTGCCCTACGTTTTCGAACGCTTCCGTCAAGCGGACGGAGGCAGCGCCCGCACCCACAGCGGCCTCGGGCTCGGCCTGGCCATCGTCCGCCATCTCGCCGAGATCCACGGCGGCAGCGTGACCGCCGAAAGCGACGGCCTCGGCAAAGGCGCGACGTTCACCGTCGAACTGCCGCTCAAGGCCAGCGAGTAAACGCTCGAGGGTTCGCCGATTGACAATGCAAACTGCGGCGCGAAAAGAACGCCGAAGGCGTTTCGTATGGTAGCCGGTGGTCGCGCGCGAAGCGCGAGACCACCGGACAAAAAACGCGAATGAAAATGGACCCCGGCAGGGGTCACGGATCAATTCATCCGCGACCGCTGCCGCGGTCGGAAAAATCTGCGCGTTCGTGAACCCGGTGGTCTCGCACTTCGTGCACGACCACCGGCTACCGTCCGAGCCGCCATCCGGCGGCTTTCGCGCCGCTCCGCGGCAAAAAACTAATGCGGCTTCGCCGCTGGAACCGGCGCAGGTTGCGCCGCCGCTGCTTGCTGCGCCGCGATAACCTCCGGCGGCGTCACCGCGCCAGGCTCGACGACGAACGTTCGCATCGTTTGCGGATGGCCGTCGAACTGGAACTGGAGATTCGGTAGTGGCAGCGGCTTGTTCTCGTCGGACTGATTGTTCAAGTCCGTCACCTCGGTCAGCGGAATCGCCGCGGCGGCCGAGACGTCCCGCGCATTGCGGCGCGTCACGAATTCGTGCAGGCCGGCCAGGATGAGGATCGCCACAAGCACCCCAAGCGCGACAACGACGCCCTGACGCTGTCGGGCAAATTCGAAAACGGTGTCCGTGGCGGACGTCGCGCGTGGGTGGAACATCTGATTCAGCATCGCCTGCGTGTCGACAGGCTTCTGGCCGGTGCGCGGATCGGCGCCGCAGTACGGACAGAGTTTCGCCGCGGCGTCGATGTCGTGGCGGCACGATGCGCATGCGATCCGATCGGTGGGGTTCTGCGGTTCGACGGTCATTGCGGACGCACGTTTATAGCGACGGAGAACGTCGATGTCACGGGTTGGCCGTTTTGGGTGGCCGGCCGGAAGCGCCAGTTCTGCACCGACGCGATCAGGCGCGGCATCTCGCCGGGGATCGATTGTGCGATGTCGATGTCATGAACGCGGCCATCGGTGCCGACCGTCAGGAAGAGCCGCGCGCTGGTCGGACGGTTCACGCGCAAGGGCGGCACCGGCTGGTAGAGCGGGATTGGTTCCGTATGCGGCGGAGCCGATACGCGGATCACCTGATTGTGCTGTGACGCTGGTTGCGGACGCGGATTGCGATTGACGGGAACAGCGCGTTCGACGCCCCCCGAAATTGTGCGCGGATCGATCATTCCGTTGCTCGTCCTGACATCGCGCTCGGCCTTTGCACGCTGCGCGGCGGCAGAGTACTCGCCAGACGGAAGCGCGGTGGCATCGGCGCGGTCGCCGTTGACTTCGACGTTGCCGGCGCTCGGTGCCATCGCCGGCGCGGTGGTGATCGGCGGCTCGGATTGCATGGAGCCGTCAATCGGCACGAGTGTCACATCCGCCCTCGGCCCTCCCTCGGCTTGCGCAGTCGAGGTGGCTGGAGTTGCCGGTGTCTGCGACGCTTTCGCTTGCGAGGGATCGGAGCCGTGCACGAGCGAGCCGATCACGAAAGCGATCACGACGAGTGCGACGAATGCGATCGCGCCGAGGATGCGGTTGCGCAGGCGCGTGTCCCGCGGCGGGACGTACGCGGGAGCAGCCGGCGCGGCGGTGGTTGGGAGCGGCTTCGTCACGCCTTGATCCCAGTTGCAATAGACGCACGAGCGCGCGTTCGAATCGATCGGGCGCTCGCATCGGATACACGGTTTTCGTTCTGCCATAACGCGTTCTCTTTAGTCCGCTTGGTGCAACCGCCGTACCGCGTCGTCCCACCAGAAGACCCCCTCGGCTGTCACTGTGAAGAGGCGAATGTTCCTCGCGACAACCGAGCTCGACGATTTTGTAAATCGATACAGAGTTCCACTGCTCGAATCGAATGCGTACCAGCGTGAGCCGCGGATGAACACGCGATCGACGCCGGTGGGAAAGTTCGACGTCCCGCTGCCGAAGAGTCCGAGTCCGATCAGGCCGCGCAGGAAGCCGCGCGTGAACGCCTGCGTCGTCGATTGCGCCCCTTCGATCAGCCACACTTTTTTCGCCGAGGGATCGGCGACGGCGAGCGTGCGCGCGGTGAGAGAGGTGCCGGTCGACGCGAACGCGAAGGAGACCGGGACGGCGCCGACGTCGATGTTGCCGGCGGATTGCATCGTGTCGAGATTGATGACTCCGATCTTCGCGCCGTGCGGATCGACGACGTACGCGTTCTTCGAATCGATCTCGAAGTCGGAGGCGAACGGCGTCACGCGCGCGCTTCGGCGGATCGCGAATGGCGACGTGCTGATTTCCTGCACGAGTCCTTCGCCGCGCGCGTAGACGTACAACCGGCCGTTCGCTTCGCGAAGAAAGGCCGGATCGGCGCCGGTGCTGATGGACGCTCTCGTGCCGTCCGCGCCGATCCGTTCGAGAGCCCGGGCATCGCGCTCGAGGAGATAAAGCGTTGGTCCGATGAATACGCCGGCGACCGGCGTCTCGCCCGTGTGCACAGCAGTTCCGCGTCCCGCTGCCAGCTCGACGATGCGAGCCTCGTTCGCCAGCGGGTCGAGAACGGCGATTCGTTCATTGGACGCCGCGATGCTCTGCGGCGTTGGTAGCCCGTCCGTTTTCCAGATGAGATTTCTGCCGGTGCGGTCGAAGAGTTCGATGACGCGATCGTGCGCGACGACGATGCCGCGATTGGTGGCGGCGATGGGTTGGGCGGCGGCCGCAGTGGCGATTGCGAGTACTGCCAGCGTCAACAGGGCGTAGTGCGGACGTCTCGTCTGCGTCCGGCGGGCGTCCTCGCCCGGCGGTGGTGTCTGTAGTCGACTCGCAGCCGTGGATTGAATCCCAGAAACCCCCGTCGGGCGAGACGCCACGCCGGATGCAGGCGAGGACGCCCGCACTACGCCCGTCATCGCGCAGCCTCGAGTTGAATCGGCTCGAGCAAAAGTTCGTCATTGCTCGCTCCGAGGATCCGGTAGGTCAACTTCAGCTGCGCATGCGCGGCAAAGTCGCCGTTGAATGCCATCGGTTCGCTGAAACGGAAACGGACGCCATCGATCTCGCCCGACTCGAAGATCGTTTGATGAGCGGGCGCTTCTTTGCGCTCATCGAATTGCGCAAGACTCGTCATCGCGATCTTGTCGAGCGCCGCGCGCTGCTCGGGCGTAAGGCGATTGTCGTTAAACATCGCGATGATCGAGCGGAGATCGGAAGCCGAGGGAGTGGCGGTGGTTGCGCCGAGCCGGAGGAATGCCGGCGTCTCATTCGGCTTGTCGAGTTCCGCGCGAAGCGTTCGCAACGTGTCGTTGTCGGGATACTGACGGTCCAGTTGATCGAGCGTCGTCCTGGCCGCGTTCGACTCGCCGCGATTCATAGCAATGAGCACGCGCCGCATCCGCGCACCGGAGGAATCCCCATCAGCCTGCTCGGCGCGGTGCGTGGCCAGGTAACGCTGATAGTCGCGCATGAGCGGAAGCGAAAACGGATTCGCGTCGAACGCTTCGGCGAAGTGCTCGCCCGACTGTGACAGCCGCGCGAGTGCCGCCAGTGCCGTCGGATCGTCGCTGCGTGCCGCGAGCACGTTTTCGTACTGCTTCCGCGCGCGCGCCGCATCTCCGCGCGACTCATACAGCGACGCCAGCCGCAGTTGCGAGCGATTGAGCAGCGAGATGTAGGACGCCGTCTGGCCGCGCGGCGCAGAGTACGACTCGAACGCTTCGAGATGTTTGATGCGCGCGCGCACAAAATCGAATTCCGGCGAGAGAAGCGATGACGTGACCTCGATGAGAAGCTGTTCGGCCTCACGCGTTTGTCCGGTTTCGTTCAATGCCGACGCGAGCGCGTACTCGTAGACTGCCAGGTCGAGGCGCTTATCGAGACCGGGAGATTGCGCCTGGTCGCGGCGCGCGAGCGCAACGGCGTTGCGCGACGCGCTCGCGGCCTTTGCCGGCTTCCGCAGGAGCGACATCGTGCCCGCGTAGAGGTTCCACGTCTTCGCGTCGCCGCTTTCGTAGCGGATGGCCTCTTCCGACAACGCGAACGCGTTCGCATCGTGCCCCAACTTCGCCTCCGCGAGCGCTGCATACGACGTCGCTGTGGCGTAGCGCGCCAGGTCGGAGGCGCGCCTTGCGTCGAGCCGCTCGTTCGACGCGAGCTCATACGCTTGCGCATACTCGCGGCGCGCCAGCGCGCTCTCGCTCCGCGCCAGTCGCGCGTCGCCGAGGTTGAGATGGCCGGAAAGTTGGGAAAGGAAGTCGTGCGAACGCGCCAGCTGCTGCTGCATCTGCGCGATTTCGAAATCGGAGGCGATGCGCGTCGTCTGCGCG
Organism: Acidobacteriota bacterium; assembly: GCA_019247495.1. Classification (GTDB taxonomy): domain Bacteria; phylum Acidobacteriota; class Thermoanaerobaculia; order Gp7-AA8; family Gp7-AA8; genus JADGNZ01. Next base: position 23,222 of record JAFAOU010000148.1, on the reverse strand, counting down.
AACGCAGGCATCGCAATGAACGCGATCACGATCAGCAGCCGTTTCATCGCGCGTAGTACCCCTTGCGCGCATTGACGATTTCGATGCCACGGCGTTGCGGCGTGATGACGATGGCGCGCCATCCGGGACCGTTGCCGTGGCTCTGATAGTCGAGCGTGTAGCGGCTGTTGATGTCGACGATCAGAGATCGCAGCGCCTGCTGCAACGCAGCCGTGTCCGCGGTGATGAGCGTGCCGCCGGTGTTTTTTGCAGCGTCGCGAAGGAACGACGACGCGTCGCCGAGAACGATCGCGTCGACGATCATCTTCGTGTTGCTGATCGCGTGCAGCGCGTCGTTCTCCGAGGTCGCGCTGTTGCGGTCGCCGCCGTCGGTGATGACGATGGCGTACGTCCGCTCGCGCGTGACGATCGAAGCCACCGCGTCACGCAGCGACGTGCCGCCGGACGTCGGAACCGAAGGGAGTCGTTCGCCGCGGTGGATCGGCCGCGCCTTGGTCACGTTGTGATTGAAGAGCACAAGCTCGAGACGATCGTCGTCCCGCAGCAGCTGGGACTCGGTCGTGATCGCGCGCAACGCGGCGTCGAGCTTCCCGTCGCCCATCGACAGCGAGCGATCGACGATGAAAACGAATCGCGCCGCGCCTCGATCGGCGCGCAGCTCGCGGATCGCTTGCGGGATCCCGTTCTCCGTCACGCGCAGATCGTTCGCGTGCAGCGGATGCGCGGAGCGGACGCGTATCGGCACTTCGACGACGTCAACATTCATCGTCTCGCCGGCCGTCAAGGCCGCGGTCGTAATCGTGACTTGATCCGAGTTGCGAAAGCCGTTCGACCAGACCTTCGCTGTAATCGCATGCGCGGCCAGCGACGTTCCGAAGTCGTGCGCGATGCGATACGGCGGCTTGCGTGCGACTCCCGCCAGCGCGCCGTCGACGGAGAATTCGACGCGGTCGACATTCGCGACCGAGGTCGTGATTTCGATCAGCATCGGCCCGATCGCCTGCGCGCCGACCTGCGGCGTCACGAATGCGATCGTTGCCGCATGCGCGGCGACGGCCACTACATTAATGATGAGGAACGCAACCCGTTTCACGCCGCTCGAAAACGATTCGATCTCCTAACTAATTGCCACAAAAGCACTTGACCTCGCTGGCGGACGTGCCGTCATCGAGTGGTGACGCGCGTTGGGATCGGAACGCTGGCGTCCCGCCGGCTGGCCTGGCGGCGTCTCGCCGCCAACACGCCAGAGTCGCCACATCTGCTGTTAACAACGCGTCGTCTCGTCCGCCGCTTGGCTATCGGGCGAATGTCGCTACCTTGCCGGGCAGGCAGCGAGACGCAGCCTGGCCAGCCGGCGGGACGCCAGCGCTCCGGAGGCGACAAGGCATACCGACAGTGACAGAATGACGCCTTCATGCTCGCGCCCGATCAACACCTCGGTCCGTATCGGCTGATCTCCCGCGTCGGCGCGGGCGGCATGGGCGAGGTCTGGCGCGCGGAGGACACGCGCCTCGGGCGCACCGTCGCCATCAAGGTCTTGCCGCCGAGCGTGCTTGCCGACGTCGAGGCCATCGCGCGGCTGAAACGGGAGGCGCGCACGGCGGCGCAGCTCTATCACCCCTCCATCGCCACGATTCACTCGATCGAGGAGGACGGCGATCACCTCTTCATCGTCGAGGAGTTTGTCGAAGGCGAATCGCTGACGCGCGTCATCAAGCGCGGTGGCTTATCCGAGTCCGAGATTTGCCGCATCGGACGCGCGGTCGCGGATGCGCTGGCCGAGGCGCATGCGAAAGGGATCGTGCATCGCGACATCAAGCCCGACAACATCATCGTGGCCGGCAATCGCGTGAAGGTCCTCGACTTCGGTATCGCCAAACAGGTCGGCATCGCCGGCGCGCCGTCGTCTGAAACTCCCACCGCGTTCGTCACGCAACAGGGCATGATCCTCGGCACGATCCACTACATGTCGCCCGAGCAAGCGCTCGGCAAAACGATCGAGGGACGGACTGACGTGTTCTCGCTCGGCGTCGTGCTCTACGAGATGACGACGGGACGCCGGCCGTTCGGCGGCGAGACGATCACCGAGACGATGACGCAGATCATCCGCGATGAACCGGCCGATGCCGTGTCGGTGAATCCGGGGATTTCGCCGTCGATGAACGAGATCATCCGGCGTTGTCTTCGCAAGAATGCGACGGAGCGCTTCACTGCCGCGGAGCTGGTAACCGCGCTCGACGAGCAGATCGGCCGCGCGAAGACAGCGCCGTACACGAACGCGAATGCGGTGACCGCGGTAACGCCGGCAATGCTCACGGCGACGCCGACCCTGCTGACGGGATCGCAATTGAAGACGGTGCAGGAATCGCCGGCTCGCAAGCGTGGCGGATTGATGTTCAATCTCGCGTACGTCGCACTCTTCATCGCGATGGCTGCCGCCGGCGGGTGGTATTGGTTTTCGCATCGCGCTTCGCCGGTAGCGAGCGTTGCCGCGCCGAAGCCCGCGCCACCGGTGTCACAGCCCGTATCAACGACATCGGTGAACGTCACCGCACCGCCGGCGGTCATCGAAGAGCGGAAGCCCGACGTCGCGCCGGTCGTCGCCAGCGCTGCTCCGGCCACGACGCACACGCAACCGGCCACGACTACAACCGAGGATGTGGCCTCAACTCCTCCGGAGCCGCAACCTACTCCGCAACCGACGGCGAACGAACCGAGAGCGGACGCCCTCTACGCCACGGCGATGTCCGAGATTCTCAGCGGCGACGCGCAGCAGGCGCGCAAGACGTTGCATCGTGTATTGAGGCAGGATCCGCATTACGCGAAAGCGCACTTCCGCATGGGCGAGATCGCCCTCCTCAATCGAAACCTCGTGCCGGCGAACGAAGAGCTGAACCTCGCGCTGGCCGACTCCGACCGCCTCGACGCGCGCGAACAGCAACTCGCTCGCCTCGGCCTCGCGCTGTCGGTCCGCAATCGCACGGACATCCAACGCCTCGCCGCCGAAATCTGGCAACAATGGCCCGATGACCCCGACCTCAACCGCATGCGCGCCACCTTCCCGGGCATGTTCATCGAATTCCCCCGCGAGCGCGGACGGCGGCGGCGACCGTAGGGTGCTTGTCATCCTGAGCCGCCGGAGCTGCGGAGGCGAAGCCGGAGCAGCGTGGGACGGTCGAAGGACCCCGCTCCTGATAACCCGGGTGGGCGGTGATTTTCATTGAAGCAGCGCGTGCCGTTGCAACCGCCGCCCAACCGCCGCCCGACCGGGTTAACAGACGGGAGGTCCTTCGACCGTCCTCCGCCATTCGCCGCTTCGCGACTCAGGCTTCGGCGGCTCAGGATGACAGTTACAATCCGCGCCCTATGTTTGACGCCATTCGTTTCGCGAAGCGGCTCATCGATATCCCGTCGCCGACCGAAAACGAATTCGACGCTGCCGTTTTTCTCCATGACGAACTGGCGGCGCTCGGCTACGCGTGCCGGCGCCACGAGGTCAGCGAGCGGCGGTTCAATGTCTACGCCGCAGCGGGTGGGCGTCCGCGCGTGGTCATTAACTCGCACATCGATACCGTGCCGCCGTGGTTTGCGGCGTCGGAGGATGACGAGTTTCTGTATGGGCGCGGTGCGTGCGATACGAAAGGGATCATCGCCGCGATGATCGCGGCGGGGGAGCGGCTGCGCGCGGATGGGATGAACGACTTTGCGTACCTCTTCGTCGTCGGCGAGGAGACCGATTCGATCGGCGCGAAGATGGCGAACAAAGAGTTTGCGAGTCTCGGATCGGAGTTTGTCCTCGTCGGCGAGCCGACGGAGTCGACGTTTGCGCGCGCATCGAAAGGCGCACTGACCTGCTTCGTCCGCTTCGACGGCATCGCCGGCCACTCCGCATATCCGGAGCGCGGCGATTCCGCGATCACCAAGATGGTCAACGCCATCGCCGAGATCAACGCGACGAACTGGGGCTCTGACGACGACCTCGGCGACACCACCGTCAACGTCGGCGTCGTACGCGGCGGCGAGAAGCCGAACGTCATTCCCGCCGAGGCCGAGTGTCAGATGATTTTTCGCACGGTGACGGAGCCGGAAGTCGTGCAAGCGAAACTGCAGTCGATCATCGCGCGGCACGGTGGCACTATCACCGTTTCGCGCGGCAATCCGCCGCAGCGGATGAAAGTGCCGGATGGTTTTGAATCGCGCGTGGTCGCGTTCAACACCGACGTGCCGCACCTCGGCACGCTCGGCACGCCGCTGCTGTTCGGGCCGGGCTCGATCCTTGACGCGCACGGCGCGAATGAGAAGATCGGGAAGAAGGATTTGTTGCAGTCGGTGCAGACCTACGCCGACACCGTGACCGCCCTATGCCGAAGCTGAACGAAACCATCTACCTCGCCGCCGCCGTCCGCACTCCCATCGGAAAATTCGGCGGCGGATTGTCCTCGCTCACCGCCGCCGAGCTCGGAACCGCCAGCGCGAAGGCCACGCTTGCGCGAAGCGGCATCGATCCGAATGCAATCGATGAAGTGATCTTCGGCAACGCGCGCCAGGCCGGCGTCGGACCGAATGTGTCGCGCCAGATCGCTATCAAATCGGGATTGCGCCACGAAGTTCCGGCGTACACCGTCAACCAGGCTTGCGGCTCCGGACTCCGCGCGATCATGAATGCTGCGGACCAGATCCGTCTCGGCCAGGCCAGCGTCGTTCTTGCCGGCGGCACCGAATCGATGTCGAACACTCCGTACCTTTTGCCGCGCGCGCGCTGGGGCTACCGCATGGGCGACGCTGAAGTCATCGATGGAATGTATCGCGACGGATTTCTCTGTCCGCTGGCCGACGAGATGATGGGCGCGACCGCGGAGACGCTGGCCGATCGCTACGAGATTTCCCGCGAAGAGCAGGACGCGTACGCGGTCGAAACGCAGCGCCGCGCTGGCGTCGCATACGACGAAGGCCGCTTCCGCGACGAGATCGCACCGGTCACGGTGCCCGGCCGCAAAGGCGATGTGCTCATCGACAAAGACGAGCACCCGCGCTTCGACGCGGACCTCGGATCGCTCGCCAAACTTCCTCCGGTGTTTCGCAAGAACGGAACGGTCCACGCAGGCAACTCCTCCGGCGTCACCGATGGAGCCTCCTCGATGCTCGTCGCCTCGGCCGATGCCGTCCAACGCCACGGCCTCACGCCGATGGCGCGCGTCATCGGCTACGCGCAGGCCGGGGTCGATCCGAAGATCATGGGCATCGGACCGGTCCCCGCCACGCGCGCCCTTCTCGCCGACACGAATCTCACGCTTGACGACATCGACCTCATCGAGCTCAACGAAGCCTTCGCCGCACAAGTGCTCGCCTGCGACCGCGAGCTGCACTTCGACCGCGACAAACTCAACGTCCACGGCGGCGCGATCTCCCTCGGCCATCCCATCGGCGCGACCGGTGCGCGGATTACGACGACGCTGCTTCACGCGCTGGCGTCGCACGACAAGAAGTTGGGACTGGCGACGCTCTGCATTTCGGGCGGGATGGGGTTGTCCCTGCTGGTGGAACGCGCTTGATCTTCACCGACTCCCACTGCCACCTCACCATGTCCGACGCGGATGCCGTCCTCGCACGCGCGCGCGCGGCGGGCATTCGCGGATTTGTCGTTCCGGGAACGAAGCTGGAGGACGCGCCGGAAGCGGTCGCCGTCGCGCAGAAGCACGCCGACGTATGGGCGGCGGTCGGATTTCATCCGCATGAGGCGAAGGATTGCGATGATACCGCGTTCGCGGAGATCGAACGGTTGTCGGCGCAGCCGCGCGTCGTCGCGATTGGAGAGTGCGGCCTCGACTATCACTACATGCACTCGCCGCGCGAAACGCAGATCGCTGTTTTCGAACGGCATCTCGATCTGGCGAAACGAGTCGACAAACCGATCATCGTTCACAACCGCGAGTCGGCCGAGGACATGGTGAACATCCTCGGAAACAGCGGCGCGCGCGGCATTCTGCATTCGTTCACGGAGTCCGAAGAGATCGCGCGGAAGTTCATCGACGCCGGCTACTACATTTCGTTTTCCGGCATCGTTACGTTCCGTACCGCCGAGCCGTTGCGCGCATGCGCGAAGGCGCTGCCGCACGATCGCGTACTCATCGAAACCGACACGCCCTTCCTCGCGCCGGTGCCGTACCGCGGACGCGACAACGAGCCGGCCTACGTCATCAAAGTGGCCGAGTTGCTGGCAACGTTGTGGGGGATTTCGGTGGAGGAAGTCGCCGCGATCACCACCGCGAATTTCGAGAAAGCGTTCGGCGTGACGCTGTCATCCTGAGCCGCCGGAGCGACAGAGGCGAAGCCGTCGTCGCGGAGGACGGTCGAAGGACCCCCCTTCCTGCTAACCCGGAAGGGGCGGCGGTGTGCGCGAACGATGCAAGTACTTGCGGGGTGTTTCGACCGTCCTTCGGCGGCTCAGGATGACAGCCACGCAACCCCCCGCCTCCCATCCCGTATACGCCTCTACGTTCGTTCAACAGGAGATCCTTTACATGAAGCGTCGCACGAAAATCATCATCGGAATCGTCGTACTGGTCGTCGCGGGTGTGCTTACTGCCGGGTTCGCGTCACGCCGCGGCAAGGACATCACGCCGGTCACGTACGGCAAAGTGACGCGGCAGGATCTGACCAGCAAGGTATCCGCGAACGGGCGCATTGACGCCAAGCGCAAGGTCGATCTCTCTGCCAACGTCATGGGTCAGGTAGTCAACCTCGCCGTGCGCGAGGGCGACGTCGTCAAGAAGGACGACTTCCTTCTGCAGATCGATCAGAAGCAACTCGCCGCGACCGCGCGCAGCGCTGATGCCGCGCTGCAGGCCGTCTTCTCTGACCGCGACGCCGCGAAAGCAAACGCTATCGCTGCCGACCAGGACTACCAGCGCGCTCTGAAAAATTACGAACAGAGGATCATCCCGCGGGCAGAGCTCGATCGGGCACAGAGCAGCCGCGACTCCGCACGCGCGAACGTCGCCGCGCTGGAGCAGCGCATCAGCCAGGCGCGCGAAAACCTCAACGCCGCGCGCGACACGCTGCAGAAGACCACCATGCGCGCGCCGATGGCCGGCGTTGTTACCGCGCTGCCGGTCGAAGAGGGCGAAGTGGCCGTGATCGGCACGATGAACAACGCCGGCACGGTGCTCATGACCATCGCCGACATGAGTGTCGTCGAAGCGGTCATGGAAGTCGACGAGACCGACGTTCCCGCGGTGAAGGTCGGCCAACGCGCCACCGTCACCATCGACGCATATCCGAACAAAACCTTCCCGGGGTTGGTCACCGAGGTCGCGTCGAGTCCGATCAAACGGAACGGCATCAGCACCAGCACCACCGAGGCCGTCAACTTCGAAGTCAAGATCCAGATTGAGAATCCGCCGCCCGGAGTGCGGCCGGGATTCTCGGCATCAGCCGACATCATCACCGGGACGCGTCCGAAAGCGCTGGCCATTCCGATTCAGGCGCTGGTCGTCCGCGAGAAACCAGGCAGCACGCCCGGCAAACCGCTCGATGAAGAAGGCGTCTTCGCCATCGAGAACGGCGCCGTGAAGTTCCATCCCGTCAAGACCGGCCTATCCGGCGACAGCAACATCGAGATCGTCAGCGGTGCAAAGGAGGGCGAACAGATCGTCACCGGCCCCTTCCGCGCGCTGCGCGAGATTAAGGACGGGACGAAGGTGAAGGAACAGAAGGAAGAGAAGGACGACAAGGCGGGCGGCGAGAAGAAGAGCTGATTCGTAAATTTGTAGATCGATACATTCGGGCGTTCGCCTGGAAAACCAAATGTTGAATGTTCAATGTTGAATGTTGAATGTTCAATGAAAAGGCGCTCCGCTCGAACACCGGCAGTTGCAGTGGCAGTTCCATTCAACATTCAACATTGACCATTCAACATTCAACATTTCGTTTTTGACTCTCGACACCCGACACCCGACACCCGACACCCGACACCCGACACCCGACACCCGACACCCAAAACCATGGACACCCTCCGCATCGCCGCCGGCGCCCTCACGACGAACAAGCTCCGCAGCTTTCTCACGCTGCTCGGAGTGATCATCGGCGTAATGACGGTCATCGCCGTCGTCTCGATCATCGCCGGGCTGAATTCGTACATCGCGGAGAAGGTCTTCACGCTCAATCCGGACGTCTACATCGTCACGCAGCTCGGGATCATCACAAGCCGCGAGCAGTTCCTTGAAGCCGTCAAGCGCAAGAAGATCGACTGGAAAGATTACGAAGCGATTCGTCAGCATTGTTCGCGCTGTGCCGCCGTCGGCGCGCAGGAAAACACGCAGCTCACCGTCAAGCACGGCGCGCAGAAACTGGGCGGCGTGCGCGTGCAGGGCGGCTCAGCCAACATCGGCGAGATCAATAACGTCGACGTTGAAGAGGGCCGCTTCTTCACGAACATGGAAGATCAGCACGCGACGATGGTGGCTGTCATCGGCTCCGACGTGAAGGACGAGTTGTTCGGCAAGCTCGACCCGCTCGGCCGCACCATCAACATCGCCGGCCATCCGGCTCGCGTCATCGGATTGCTGCGCAAACAAGGCTCCGTGCTCGGCCGCAGCCAGGACAACCAGCTCTACATCCCGATCACCGCGTACGAAAAAGCGTTCGGATCGAAGCGCGGCCTCAATCTCTTCATCCGCGCAACCGAGGGCGTGCCGGGACTCGAGAAATCGCTCGATCAGGTGCGCGTGCTGCTCCGCAACCGGCGCAAGACGCCGTTCCGCGGCAACGATCCGTTCGGCGTCGTTTCCGCCGAGGCGCTGCAACAGTTGTGGAAGAGCATCTCTGCGACAAGTTTCGCGGTCATGGTTTTCATCTCCGGAATCTCGCTCGTCGTCGGCGGCATCGTGATCACGAACATCATGCTGGTCTCGGTCGTCGAGCGCACCCGCGAGATCGGCATCCGCCGCGCCCTCGGCGCGCGCAAGCGCAACATCCAGCTCCAGTTCCTCACCGAAGCGATCCTGCTCTCCCTCGGCGGCGGCATTGTCGGCGTGCTCCTAGGCGTCCTCATCGCCTTCGGCATTTCCGCGGCCTTCCCGCTGCCGACGCTCGTCCGTCCATCGCTCGTGATCACCGGACTGGCGATCGCCGTCTTCACCGGCGTCACCGCTGGATTTTTCCCGGCCATGCGCGCCGCGAACCTGCCGCCCATCGACGCTTTGAGATCGGAGTGAATCATGCGCGCACGTGACCACATCCTCGCCGCCCGCGAAAACGTCCGCTTCGCCGCCCGCGCGCTGACCGCGTACAAACTCCGCTCGGCGCTCACCGTCCTCGGCATCGTCATCGGTGTGACTACGGTCATCGCCATGGTCTCGATCATCGTCGGCTTCAATAACAGCGTCACGCATGACTTTCAGGCGTTCGGTGCGACGCTGGTGCAGTTCCAGAAATTCGATCCGCAGTTCGGCCCCGGCAACTCGAACGAGTCGCAGCGCACGCGCAAGAACCTGACCTACGAGGACGCGCTCGCGCTCAAGCGGCTGTGCCCATCGATGCTGGCGGTTTCGCCGGAGCGCTACTGGAACGGCGACGGCAACACGCTCGACGTCATTTACAAAGGGCAGCAGGCCACTCCCGACGAATTCGGCGGCGTGAACCAGGATTACCCCATCGCCAACAATCACTACGTCGGCGAGGGACGCTTCATCAGCGATGGCGACGTTCGCGCGAGCGCGCAGGTCGTCGTCATCGGCTCCGGCATCGCCGACACGCTCTTCGCGCGCCGCGATCCGATCGGAAAGGAAGTGCTGGTCGGCGGCCGCAAGTTCACCGTCATCGGCGTGATGGAGAAGCAGGGCGCGACGTTCTTCGAGTCGACCGACTCGCACATCTTCATCCCCATCACCACCTTCGACTCGCACTTCCCCTCGGTCAAAAAGAACGTCGGCGTGAACATCGCCACCGTCCCGCGCAAACCGGAGTGGGTCGGCAAGATCACCGAGGAGGGAACGGCCGTGCTGCGCGCACGCCGCAAGGTCCCGTTCAACAAGCCGAACGATTTCGGCCTAATGACACCCGACAAACTGATCGGCAACTTCCAGGCAATCACTGGCGGCATCACCCTGGCCATGATCTTCATCTCGTCCATTGCTCTGCTGGTCGGCGGTGTCGGCGTCATGAACATCATGCTGGTCTCCGTCACCGAACGAACGCGCGAAATCGGCGTCCGCAAAGCCATCGGTGCCGTAAGACGCGACATCGTCATGCAGTTTCTGACCGAAGCGATGACCCTCTCCGGCATGGGCGGCGCCATCGGCGTAGCCGTCGGCATGCTGATCGCGCTAGTCGTCCGCAAAGTGAGCCCCCTCACCACCGCCACGCCCCTTTGGTCAATCCTCGTCGGCCTCGGCGTCTCAATCTCGATCGGCCTGTTCTTCGGGATTTACCCCGCGTACAAAGCGGCGCGATTGGACCCGATCGAAGCGCTAAGGTACGAGTAGCAGAGCCTCGTAGCGCCGATGGCCCGTCGGCTGGACCGCCAGCGGCTCGCTGGCGTCGTCTCTTGCTCTTTCCTCGCTGAATCCGACATTCTCTTCGCATGAAACCCGGACGAAACGATCCCTGCCGGTGCGGCAGTGGCCTCAAGTACAAGAAGTGCCACCTGCAAAACGATGAGAACGAAATGCGAACGCGGGAGCCGCATCACGCGCCGGTGCACGATGCCGGCATGCGGCTCGTGGAGCGCATCGGACGGTGGGCATATGACCGCTTTGGACCGGAATTCGCCGCTGCGGGGAACGATCTCGCTCTCGAGGAAATGGAAGGCAGTACGCAGTTCATCGTTCCATGGGCCATCTTTCATCACCGGCTGCGAGGAATGCCAGTGCTCGAATGGTACGCGCGTGAGAACGCGGACAACCTCTCCCGTCGCGATCGCGAAATGATCGACGCGCAACGCCAGTCGTGGATCGGCTTCTGGGAAGTGCGGGAGACCGTTCCGGGAAAGTCGATGATCCTCACCGATCTCCTTTCCGGTGAAAAGCGGCTCGTGCAGGAGGCCAGCGGTTCACGGTCGCTCGTTGCGCGCGATGTGTTCCTGGGCCGCGTCGTCGACTTCGGGGATGTCTCGGTGATCGATGGGATGTATCCGCGCGCCCTTCCTCCTGAGGAGGCTTCGTCTGCCGTTGAATTCGTGCGGCAGACGCTGAACGTCAAACTGCCCATCGCCGTCGAGGAGCTTCGCGACTTCTCCCTGTCGCTGCTGATCGTCAAGGTCTGGAAGAGGGCAGTGGAGTCATACGATGAGCGGCTCCGCACGCCCCCTCGGCTTCAGAACACCGACGGCGATCCGATCCGCCTGACGGTGGACCGCTACCAATTTGCTCCCGGCGACCGCGCTGCCATCGAGAAGTCGATTGGTGCGCTCAAGGGCGCCTGCTCGATCGCTGAGGATGACGATGGCACGCGATCGATCACGTTCATCAAAAGCGGCAACAAGCTGCACGAGGATTGGGAGAACACGACGATCGGAGTCGCCATCACCTCGGAGAATGACCTGCGAATTGAAACGAACTCCACTCGCCGCGCCAATGGTCTGAAGAAGGTCATCGAGAAGGCCTGCCGCGGGCTGATCAGCGACCACGCGCGAACGCAAACCGACGCCACGGAGATGTTCGAGTCGGCGCGCAATCGTGAAACGCCGCACCCGCCGCGTGAGCCGATGAACGAAGAGATTCAAGCGGTCATCCGCGATCAGAAAATCGGGCATTACGAGAACTGGATCAAGATGCCGATCCCTGCTCTCGGCGGCAAGACCCCAAAGCAAGCCGCTCGCAGCGCCCGGGGTCGAGGGGCGTTGGACGCGTTGCTCAAGGGAATCGAAAACCGCGAAGCCCGGGAGCCGGCCGGCACCCGCTACGACGTCAACATCCTCCGCCGAGCATTGCGAATCGAAGAATGAGCACGAGCGTCTTGTAACGCGCGTAGCGCGGACGGCTCGCTGGCGCGTGACACATCTACTTCACGTTGAACACCTTTCCCTTTGGGACGAACGGCAACGAGTTCCCTTGCGGAATCAGGAAGGCATGCTCGCGGCGGATGTGAAGGCGATCGCATGCGCCGTCGGTGATGATGAGGATTGGTCCGTCCTCTGGGAAATCTCGCGCTTTCTCGACGATCTCGATTCCCGGCTGCAAAACTGTTCCGCCTCGGCCTTTCACCTTCACACGATCGCCGATCTCCTCGGCGGGGACGTATCCCTGGTCATACGCCGCCGCGTCGCAGAAGACGAGGCGCACTAACCGGACGTCACGCGAGGCGCAGTAGCTGGCGATCGTGCCAAGGCACATCGCCAGGAGTTTGCGGTCCATCGAGCCGGAAGTGTCGAGGACGACGGCAAACGTCCGATTTGCATCTTCCGGCGCGGGCACGTAGCGCGGCCGCGGAATGTCTGGAGTCGCGCTCTGCCGGCGGCTGAGCCGCGCATACGTGCGTACGCGTTCGACCGGCGAGAAGTGGTCATCGAACCAGCGCGCCAGTTCTACGTCCCACGGAATCGCCGGGCGATCGAGAGCGCGAATCTCTTCGAGCAGTGCCGCGGGAATGAGTCCGCGTCCCTGGTCCTGGTGATATGTAAGGCCCTGCGCGAGTGCGCGCCGATAGAAATCATCGAGCGACATCGCGTCGTCGCGCCTCCACCAGTCGCGGACGTTACCGTCGAGAATGTCGCAGTGGCTCACCCCTGCCAGTGTCGCGAGTTTGCGACTGCGGCGAAGATCGACGACGAGGCGGTCGTAGATTGCATCGGCGGAGAGGCCTTTCAGTTCGGGATCGTGCAGGCCGCCGAACGATGGAATCTCGCCGACATCCATCTCGGTCAGCCAGCCGTTGATGACGAAGTCGCAGGCCACGTTCCAGAGCTGCGGATCGCGTCCCTGACGCCGCGCTTCGTGACGAAGGCCGACGTGCAGCAACTCGTGTGCGAGAACGAATTTCGCCTCATCGAAGCTCAGCGCGGCGGCCGGATTGACGAACAGTTCTTTTTGCTCGGCCGCGATCGCGGCGACGGAGATGCCGAGGCGCTGACAGACCGTGGGATCTTCGACGATGGTGAATATCGCCGCGAGCGCGCCGAGAAGCGGATAGCTGTTGACGAACCACCGCCGCGCACGTTCCGCGACAGAAAGATTCTCGTTCGCTGCGCCGAGGCGCAGGTCGTAGCCGCCGGCCACGCGAACGGCGCTGGTGACGGATGCTTCGAGCCCCGCTGCGAACGCGCGCGTCCAATCGTCGGCGCCTTTTGCCGGAAACGGATGTTGGGTCCAGAACATGTCGCCGGACGACTCGCCGGCCGTTCCGATACCTCGGATTTCATCTGGACGGCCATGATCGCGAAAGCGTCGGAAGAGACGATCCTCATCGTCTCCTCGGAGCTCGCCCAGCTCGCACTCCATGTCGGCGGGGCAGCGGCCGAATTTCAGATCGCGCAGGAAGCGCGTCACGATCACGTCGCATGCGGCATTCCAGTCGAGCGACTTCTCGCCGATTCGAAAATGACCGAAGGCCAGATGCAGCAGCGCGTGGGCGAGTACGTAGGCCCACTCTTCAGGCTCACCGCGCCGCGTGGCGTGTGTGTGGATGATGCCGTTTTCGATGACCACGGCCCATCCATCGGTAGGGCAGAAATTGCCCTTCTGCCGGACGACGTGCGTGCGGCGGTACAGTGGCGAAAAGAGCGGATGAGTCGAGACGATTGCGCTGCCGTCGTTGAAGGCGCGCGTGGCCGGGTCGACGGTGTTCTTCTTCTCGCTGCTGCGCTTTGCCACGCGGATTCTCAGTTCGCTTTCCGCTCGACTAGGCGGGGAAGGTCGCGCACGACTTCGACGAGGAACCATGACGGCAGAGCCGCCTGATCATCGATCGTGGCGACGACCATCTGCGCGATTTCGAGATTGATCGCCGCCAGGTCTTTCAGCAGCCCTTTCGCTCGGTGAGCGAATTCGCGGTAGCCGCCGCCATCAGGCCGCTCGGCGGGAAGTTCTTTGGCCATCTGCGCGCGGAATGACTGTGACAGAAAGTAGAGAACGTCGCGATCTTCCGGACGCTCCGGCCACGCCAACTCGCCTTTCATGATCGCAGCGAGGTCGAACCGGCTGCGTACCTGTTTCACAAAGGCCTTGAACTGGGTAGCGTGATGCGGTGTCAGGCATCCGTACGCAAGCGCTTCTATCCGATTGTCGTCGAGCGATTCTCCGAATGCCTGCAGAGCATCGCTCAGGATGTGCCATGACCGCGGCGTCGAAAACGGCTCCTCGGTCTTCGGCGGTTGGCTCCACAGATGATCGGGCCGCGTCTGCAGATACTCGAGAATCAGCGGATGAATCGAATTTCGTCCGGCCCATTCGAGCCAGTCGCGATGCGAAGCTTTGAGCTGCACGTGCACCATGCGGTTGATCAGCGCCGACGACATCGGCTTGACGATGGCGCTGTCCTGCGCGCGATTGCCCGCACCGATCACGATCGATCCCGCCGGAAGTTCATACTCGCCGAGGCGGCGCTCGTGAATGAGGCTGTAAAACGCCTTCTGAACTTCGTGCGAGCAGGCATTCAGTTCGTCGAGAAAGAGGCAATACGGCTCGTCGCGCGCGATTGTGGCCGGCGGGCAGAATCTGCTCTTGCCGTCGGTAATTTGCGGTACGCCAATAAGGTCCTCGGGTGCGAGCTGGCTGCCAAGCAGCGACAGGCAGTCGAGTCCCACCTGGCTCGCGAACTCCTGCACGAGCGACGATTTGCCAATACCCGGCGGTCCCCAGATGAACACCGGCCGTACGGTGGCGACGTTCAACAAAAAGTCCGTAAGCTGACCCGGTGTCAGCGTGTGTGCGATGTTCATGCGATGTTTCCGAGGATAACAGGGGACCCCGAACGAAACCCCACCCACCCGTGTTCTTAGTCGCATGAAGAACTCGTGGACTGGCGGCGAGATCGTGCGAGAGGTCGATCAAGGGGGCGCGCTCGCGGTTGCCGTTCATCGGTGTGAGCCGGGGGCGTTCGAGCGGTTGATCGAGCGGTTCGAGCGGTCGTTGTTCACGTATGCGCACGGGATCCTGCAGAACGCGTTTGATGCGCAGGAAGTGGTGCAGGACGCGATGTTGCGCGCGCACAAAGCGCTTACGAAACAGTACGACGAGGAGCGGTGCGCGGCGTTGGCGGTAAGGCCGTGGCTGTTCCGGACTGTGCGCAACCTCTGTCTGAACAAGCGGCGGTCGAAGCGGAGCGCGCTTGAGGAGTCGCTGGAATCGTTCGATGACGGGCGGCTTGGGCCCTTCGTTCACCTCGAAGGATCGGAGCTGGAGCGGAAAGAGGAAGTGGAGCTGCTGCGGCGGGCCATGGCTCTGCTGCCTGTCGATGCGCGCGAGCTGATCGTGCTGCGCTTCATGGAAGAGATGTCGTACGCGGAAATCGCGAAAACGGTAGGCCAATCCGAGGCAGCGTTGAGAGGCAAGGTCTTCCGGTCGTTGAAGTTGTTGAGGGATGCACTGGAAAGCAAGGGGGTGGCGTATGCAATGTAGAAACGTGTTGACCCGAATCGATGCGCTGCGCACGCGCGAGCTTGCGCCGATCGAGAAGACGGCGGTTGAGGCGCACCTGCGCACCTGCCGCAGTTGCGACGAATCGCAGGACGACGTCGAGCAACTCGTGCACGCCGTCAAATCGCTCGCGCTCGTGCCGCCGGTGTCGTGCGTGGAGACGTGCAAGGAAGCCATCGCCGATTCGTTCGATCGCGTAGGCGACGTTTGGGTCGCCTTCACCAAAGACCGCATCCGCATGATCCGGTCGGCGGAATCAATCGACGACGTCCGCCAGCCGTACGCGAAAAAGTACGGACGCGTGCTGGAGCCGGGGACGATTCCCGCGACGCTGCGCCGTCAGGTCATCGCCGCGGTGGAAGGGGAGGGAGTCGATTCGCCGAAGGTCGATCTCGACGCCGCGAACGATCTCGAGCACGACGTCCTCCAGGCGCTCACCCGCATTCCTCGGGGCGAGGTCCGCACGTACGCGTGGGTTGCGCGCCAGGTCGGCCGTCCGCGTGCTGTCCGCGCGGTTGCCAGCGTCATTGCGCGCAACGTCGTGCCGTATGTCGTGCCGTGTCATCGCGTCGTGCCGTCGTCGGGCGGCATCGGCAACTACATCTTTGGCAGCGCCACGAAGCGCGCGTTGCTGGCGCGCGAGGGAGTCGACGTCGACCAGCTCGACGCGCTGGCGAAGGAACACGTTCGCTACATCGGCTCGAAGACGACGCACATCTTCTGTTTCCCGACCTGCCGCGATGCGAAACGGATTCAGGAGAAGAATCGCATGCCCTTCCGCGATGCCGACGACGCGCTCGAAAGCGGATACCGTCCATGCCGTCACTGCCAGCCGGTGGCGGCATGAGCGCACTACTTGCCGAGGATACTCGGTACGACGTGCACGCCATCTCGATGCCGGCGAAGACCTTCACCGGCGACTTCTGGTTCACGCATGCCGCCGGCAACCGGCTCTGGTTCGCGCTCGGCGACGTGGCCGGCAAAGGGCTGCCGGCGGCGATCGTGATGGCCATGATTCAGGAGGAGTTGGAGCACCGCATCACCTCGTGCGCTCGCGCGGGATGCGATCCCGCCACGACGATGAAGCGGCTCGATGGATTTCTGAAACCGCTGCTGCCGTCAAACCGTTTCGCCACCGCGGTCATCGGCTGGCTCGATGATGACGGCAGCATCACGCTGGTCAACGCCGGCCACTGTCCGCCGATGATCGTTCGCGCGGACGGCAGCATCGAGGAGATCGACTCCACTGGCCCGGTGATCGGAATCGTTCCGAACGCGCGCTGGCATTCGACGACGCTGACGTTGAATCCCGGCGAGCTACTCGTGCTCTACAGCGATGGCGTCATCGAGTCGCCGTCGGCAGATGGCCGCGACTTCGGAACCGAGGGCATCGTCGGCTCTCTGCCGTATTCGAAATGTCCCCGCGCCGTCGCCGCCGCGATCGTCGATGCCGCGACGAAGCATGCGCGGATTGGCAGGCAGTACGACGACCTCAGTGTGATGGTGATCGGCGCATAAGTAGCGGACCGTGACGTCGATCTAAACATTCGCCTTGACAGATGTGTTGGAGCGGACCTATCTTTCCATCATATTTGCCATCGCGAATGTTTGGAGGCCGCACATGACTGACATTCTCAAAGCCCACGTTTCCATCAACGTCCGCAACGTCGAGCGCAGCATCGACTTCTACAGGCGCATGCTCGGCATCGAACCGTCGAAGGTTCGCGCCGGATACGCGAAGTTCGACGTGCTCAATCCACCGCTGAACCTCGCGCTCAACGAAGTTCCCTCCCTCGATTCCGCCGGTGCGCTCTCGCACCTCGGACTTCAGGTCGCGTCGACCGATGACGTGCTGGCGATTCGCAGTCGCTGGGCCAAGGCGGGTCTCGTCACGCGCGATGAGATGAAGACCGACTGCTGCTATGCCACGCAGGACAAAACTTGGGTCCACGATCCCGACGGCAACGAATGGGAAGCCTTCGTGGTGCTGAAGGACAACCTGCCGGAGACCGCGGACGCTGCGTCGTGCTGCAGCAACGGCGTGTGCACGACGGCAAGCGCGTGAAAGATGTCCCAGCGGATACCATCCGCATGTGTTTTTGAAACGCCTGGTCCTGCTTCTTTTCGCGTGCGCCTGTGCGCGGCGGGAGACGCATCCGCCGGTCATCGTCATCTCGATCGATACCCTGCGCGCCGATCATGTGTCGGCGCGCACGACACCCCACATCTATGCGCTGTCGCGCGATGGGATCGTGTTTCGGAATGCGTGGTCGCATTCGCCGCTGACGTTGCCGTCGCATCTGTCGATGTTTACGGGGATGCTGCCGCCGGAGCATGGAGTGCGCGACAACGCGGGATATCGGTTCGACCCGAGGACGCATCCGACGCTGGCGGCGGCGTTGCGGGCGAACGGATATCGGACCGGCGCGGCGGTGTCCGCGTATGTGCTCCGCGCTACGACGGGCGTGGCGGCGGGGTTCGATGAATATGACGATGCGATCGGGCTCGTCGACGGAGCGCCAGTCGGAGCGCTGCAGCGGTCAGGTGACGTCACCGAGGGGATCGCTGAACGGTGGATTGCGGCGCAGAGCGAGAAGCCGTTCTTCTTTTTTCTCCATCTGTATGAGCCGCATACTCCGTATACGCCGACCTACGACGCGGACGTCGCACACGCGGACGCCATCGTTGGAAAGTTTCTCGGCTTTCTGCGGCAGCGCGGCTTGTACGACCGCGCTGTGATCGTGCTGCTTTCCGATCATGGCGAAGGACTGATGGATCACGGCGAGCAGGAGCACGGAGTGCTGCTATATCGCGAGTCGCTGCAGGTACCGTTGATCGTGAAGCCGCCGGGCGCGCGGCGGCATCGTGAGGTCGATTCGCCCGTTTCACTGATCGACGTCATGCCGACGATTCTCGAACTGGCCGGTTGTCCGGCGCCACGTACCCGAGGGCGGTCGCTGATGAACGCGACTCCCACGGCTCCCATCTACTCCGAGTCGCTCTACGCGCGCATTCACCTCGGGTGTGGCGAGTTGCGATCGATTGTCGATCGCGACCGGCATGTCATCGACGGTGCGCGCGGCGAGGTGTATGACCTGCGCAGCGACCCCGCAGAAAGAGTGAATGTCATCGATCGCGAGCGGCGCGCGTATGCGAATGCGCGCGCGGCCATCGCGCAGGTGGGCGGCGCGTTCGTGACACCGGACGCGATCGATGCCGAGGAGGCGAAGAAACTGGCGGCGCTGGGGTATGTCAGTGGCGGCAGCGACAGCAGCGCGACATCCCGCGATGCGCGCGAGTGCCTCGGCGATCTGGCGCAGTTGAAGGAAGTGGCAACACTGAAAGGATCCGAAGCGATCGCGCGGCTGGAGTCGATGCTGGCCGCAAATCCGCGCTGGAGCGATATTCGCGACCAGCTCGGCGCGGCGTACGACGACGCCGGTGATCACTTGCGCGCGGCGCGGCTGTACGAAGATGGGATTCGCGCCACGCCGCGTCTCGCGGGAGCGTTCGCGTTGTCGGCGGCGTCATCGCTCTTCGATGCGCACCGGTTCGACGAAGCGGCGGCACATGCACATGCTGCCGAGACTACTGAACCGGCCGGCGCTCATCTTCTCCTCGGCGAGATCGCGCTGGCGCGGAATGATCTCGCGACGGCGGCGCGCGAACAGAGCATCGCAGCGTCGTTTCGCAATAGCCGAGGACATGCGCTGTTTCTCGCGGCGCGGATTGCGGCGGCCCAACATGAGTTTGCGCGGGCGCTCGAGCTGCTGAAAGTCACCAACGACACCTGCCGCCAGGACGGCGAGTCGTTGCCGCGCGGATTCCACTACGCCGCCGGCGACGCGCTCGCCCATCTCGGACGGACTGCTGATGCCGAGCGCGAATTCGCAGCGGAGATCGCAGCCGATCCGCACGATGTGCAGCCGTACGCGGATCTGGCATTGCTACAGATCATGCGGCGCGATCGCGCTGCCGCGCTGCAGACCATCGATCGGATGGCAGCTGCGAATCCGAGCCGCGACACCTATCGCTTCGCCGCGGAGAGTCTCGACCGATGGGGCGAGCATGAAGCGGCAGCGCGTTGGAGAAAGAAAGAGTGAAGGGTGAAGAGTGAAGAGTGAAAAGAGGCACCTTTGTCTTTTTCACTTCTTCACCCTTCACTCTTCACCCTTCTTGGGTCGCTGGCTGAGCACGAGGGTCGCAAATTAACCCGTTAAAACTGCGTCAGTGGATCATAAAAGCACCCGCAATCGAACGAGAGGTTGGCTAAGTCCTTTGTTTACAGCAAAGTGACCTCTGGCTTAGCCGTTGCT
The DNA here is from genome assembly GCA_019247495.1 of Acidobacteriota bacterium. Taxonomy (GTDB): domain Bacteria; phylum Acidobacteriota; class Thermoanaerobaculia; order Gp7-AA8; family Gp7-AA8; genus JADGNZ01. The sequence continues at coordinate 3,334 of JAFAOU010000148.1, read as the reverse complement.
CTTGCGCTGCCCACCTCATACAACCCCGGAAACGATTTGAAACGAAACGGAAAAGGGAAAAAGACTGCATGAAAAAACTGCTCTCAGCCGCGCTCCTCTTAACGGCAACTCTCGCCTTCGCAAAAGACAAACCCGATAGCAAGGTCAAAGTCCACGATCAGGATCACAACGGCAACCCGACCTTCGTCACCGGCGACATGGGCAAGCTCGGCCCGGGCTCCGATGACAAGGCTGCCAAAGACTTTCTGAAATCGCAGAAGGACTTGCTCAATCTCGCCGGCACGGAAGACTTCGATCTCCGCAGCATCGAGAAGGACAAGCTTGGACAGACGCACGTCAAGTTTCAGCAGACCTTGAAGGGACTGCCGGTGTTTGGCGCTGAGTACATCGTTCACTCCGACGGCAGCGGCAACGTCATCGGCATGAACGGCCACGTCTCGAAAGATGACGTGAACCTCCCGCGCAATCCCAGTGTCGATGCCTTCTCGGCCACGACGCGGGCCTCGGCGCAGGCCGGCATCAAGAACGGGCGCAACCTCGGCGCGCCGTCACTGACGTACGTCATCAATGAAAAGGGCAACCTCTTTCTGGCCTGGATGACGCGCGTCGAATACGTCAACGCGCAGGGTCCGCAGATCGACAAGGTCTTCGCTGACGCCACCACGGGCGATCTCGTTTTGACGGCGCCCGAGTACAAGTATGCGAAGAGCCGCTCGACCTACACGGCCAACAACGGCACGACGCTTCCCGGCACGCTGAAGCGGAGCGAGGGCAGCGCCAACATCGGCGACACCGCGCTCGATGCCGCCCACAATTTCGCCGGCAACGTGTACGACTACTACAAGAACGTGCACAACCGCGACTCGTACGACAACGCCGGCGCGACGATCAAGTCGTCGGCGCACTATTCGACGTCGTACAACAACGCCTTCTGGAACGGGACGCAGATGGTCTACGGCGACGGCGACGGCACGCAGTTCATCGCCCTCTCCCGTGCCCTCGACGTCGACGCGCACGAGCTGACGCATGCCGTCACCGAGCGCACCGCCAACCTGACGTACTCCAATGAATCGGGCGCGCTCAACGAAGCGACTTCCGACATCCTCGGCAACTCCTGCGAGGCGTACTCGCTCAACGGCGGCACGCCCAACGCGAACACCTGGAAAGTCGGCGAAGACATCTACACGCCCGGCACGGCCGGCGACGCCCTCCGCTACATGAACAACCCGACGGCGGACGGCTACTCGAAGGACTACTACCCGGAACGCCTCACCGGCACGGCCGATAACGGCGGCGTCCACGGCAACTCCGGCATCGCCAACCTGGCCTACTACCTCATGGTCATGGGCGGTACGCACCCGCGCGGCAAGACGGCCGTCAGCGTGACGCCGCTCAGCGCGACGTCGTCGACGTCACTCGATATGGCGCAGCGGATCTGGTATCGCGCCCTGACGGTCTACTTCACGTCGTCGACGAACTTCCAGGGCGCGCGCACCGCGACGGTGCAGGCTGCTACGGACCTTTACGGCGCGGCCGCGGCGGCGACGGTAACCGCAGCATGGGATTGCGTTGCCGTTCCGGGCGGCGGCGGTGGTGGCGGCGGTGGCGTGACCACGCTGACCAACAACCAGACCTTGACCGGTCTCTCCGGCGGCACGGGCAGCTTTACCAACTACAAGATCACTGTTCCGGCCGGCCAGACCCAGCTCAAGATCACGATGTCGGGCGGCACGGGCGACGCGGACCTCTACGTCAAGCGCGGCGCGCAGCCGACGCTGACTGTCTACGACTATCGTCCGTATCTCACCGGCAACAATGAGACGGTTACCGTGACGAATCCGGTCGCGGGCGACTGGTACATCAGCCTCAATGGTTACGCTGCGTACTCCGGCGTTTCGCTCAACGCGAACTACACCGGCGGAGGCGGCGGCGGTCAGTGCACCACCTACAGCGGATCGCTGAGCGGTACAGGAGCCTCGCAGATCCAGCCGAACGGTACGTACTACCAGACCACCGTCACCGGCACGCACACCGGCGTGCTGACCGGACCGGCCGGTGCAGACTTTGATCTCTATCTGCAGAAGTGGAACGGCAGTGCCTGGGCCAACGTGGCCTCGGGTACCAGCTCGACCCCCAATGAGAACGTGACCTACAGCAGCGGTGCAGCCGGCTACTACCAGTGGAATGTGGTGTCCTACACCGGCAGCGGCAGTTACACGCTCTGCATCAACCATCCGTAACCAGTTCCGACTGACCAACCGGCCCGCCGTGCGATCATGCGCGGCGGGCCTTTTCTTATGAAACGATTTCTTCTCGTCGTTTTGATTGGGTTCCCGGCGCTGGCCGCGGATCGGGCGCCGGACATCGTCAAGTACCGCCAGTCGGTGATGAAGGCGATGGCCGCGCACATGACGTCGATGTCGCTGGTCGTGAAGAAGCAGGTCAGCGATCGATCGCAGCTCGCCGCTCACGCGATAGCCCTCCGCGACCTCAGCGGCGGTCTGCCGAAATTCTTTCCGCGCGGCACCGGCAGCGACAAAACGAAGACCGCCGCGAAGAACGAGGTTTGGCAGCGCTTCCCCGAATTCGAGTCGGCATTTCAGAAACTCGAGCGCGAAAGCAACGCCCTCGCGGACGCCGCAAAACGCGGCGACGCGAACGCGTTCGACGCCCAGTTCGAAAACGTCGCGAACGCGTGCGCATCCTGCCACCGCACCTTCCGGGTTAGAGACAGTGATTAATGGGTTGGAGGCTTCTTCTTTTCCTGGTGCTGGTCGCGCTCGCGTGCCATCGCGAAACGCCGCATGCGGCGAAGAAGGCAACCTCTGAGGTCGACTTCGAATCTCTTCCCTCCCGCAATGCCTACGCCGGCTCGGCGTCGTGCAAGGAGTGCCACGAAAGCGCTTTCGAACGCTGGTCGCATGACTGGCACGCCCGTGCGCTGACGCCGGCGAATGCGAAGAACGTCGCCGGCGACTTCGGCAACCATCATTTCCGTGGCGAATCGAGTGAGGCGTGGATGTCGCGCAAGGGCGAAGCGTTCGTCATGCGCACGCGCAACCGCGAAGGTCAACTAGCGGACTATCCCGTCTCCTGGGTCATCGGCGGCAAGCGGATGCAGGACAGCGTCGCGGTCATGCCCGACGGACGATGGCAGGTACTGCCGGTTTACTTTCACGTCACCGGCGGCGGCGCGTGGGTCGATTACAACGAGGCCAAGCAGGGACACGTCACTCCCGATCACCCGTACTTCTGGACGAACTTCCGCCGCACCGCGAACAAGGAATGTCTCGAGTGCCACGCCACCGGCGTCGACGTCCGCTACGACCGCGCC
>JAFAOU010000146.1 GCA_019247495.1 Acidobacteriota bacterium | reverse complement strand
CGATCGGATTCACATTCACCATCGACGATCTGGACTAACGATGCGCATTGCCATTCCCAAAGGACGATTGCAGGATCCCGCGCTGGCCGTATTCGCGGGCGCAGGCTACGACGTGCCCGATGACGCCGATCTCAAAACGCGGCGGCTGGTTTTCGACCGCAGCGGCATCGAGTGGATTTTCGTGAAGGACTGCGACGTGCCGGTCTACGTCGAGCACGGCGCGGCCGACGCAGGCATCGCCGGACTCGATCAGATCCTCGAGCACGAATGCACCGCGTACCAGCCGGTGGAGTTTCCGTTCGGCCGCTGCCGGATGATGCTGATCGCAGCGCCGGGAGCGCCTCCGCTGACGAAAGTAGCCACGAAGTATCCGCGCATCACGCGGCAGTTTCTCGATGCGCGCGGCGTGCGCGCGGAGGTCGTCCCGCTCGGCGGTTCGGTCGAGCTGGCGGCCGTGCTGAAACTGACGTCGCACGTGGTCGACCTCGTCGAAACCGGCGAGACGGTGCGAGTGCATCACCTGGAGTTGCAGGATGTGATCGCGGAGATCTCGCCGCGGCTGATCGTCGGTAAGACGTTCTATCGCACGGAGCCGAAGATCGTGCGCGACCTGATCGCGAGAGTGGAGGCGAAGCTTTGAACCACAAAGACACAAAGGACACAAAGAAAATCTCTTTGTGCTCTTTGTGCCTTTGTGGTGAAAAAGCCTTTCGCGGATAAGAGAACGTCATGATGACCGATGAGATCAATAGAGCTCTGCGTGAGCTCGAAGCGCGACGCGGCGCGTCGAATGAGAACGCCATGCGCGTGGCGGGCGAGATGATCGCCGGCGTCCGCGCGCGCGGCGATGCGTTCGTCCGCGAGCAGGTCGAGCGGTTCGATGGCGTGACCATCGACGACATCCTCATCACACCGCGCGAGGCATCAATCGATGCGGCCATGCGCGATGCCATCGAGCTGGCCATCGAACGGATCGACGCCTTCCATCGTCCGCAACTGCCGCAGTCGTACCGCTGGAACGCGATCGAGCATCGCGTCCGCGCGTTGCGCCGCGTCGGGATCTACGTTCCCGGCGGACGCGCGGTGTACCTCTCGACGCTGATCATGTGCGCCGTTCCGGCGCGCATCGCCGGCGTGCGGGAGCTGGTGGTGATCACGACGCCGTCCGCTGCATCCCGCGACGAGCTTCACTACGCCTGCACCCGCCTCGGCATCACCGCGATCTATCAATGCGGCGGCGCGGCGGGAATCGCGGCGGCGGCGCTGGGGACGGAGTCGCTGGAGCGCGTCGACAAGATCGTCGGACCGGGCAATCAATACGTCACAGCGGCCAAGGCGCAGCTCGTCGGGACGGTCGGCATCGACATGACTGCCGGGCCGACAGAGTTGGTCGTCATCGGGGATGAATCGTCGAATACGGAGTTAATTCAGGCGGACCTCGATGCGCAGGCCGAGCATGGGCCGGATTCGGCGGTCATCTGCATTTCGATCGGGTGTTCGCTCGATGTTCGGGCGACGTTGAATTTTTCCGTGACTTCAGTCGACGACGCCGTTGCGATTACCGATCGCATTGCTCCCGAGCATGTTTCGATTCATGCACGCGGAGCCGCGGGGCTCGCGGAGAAGCTCGAGAACTGCGGGGCGATTTTTTGTGGACCGTTTTCGCCGGTGGCTGCAGGCGATTACGTGGCTGGTCCGAATCACGTGTTGCCGACCGGCGGCAGCGCGCGATTCTTTTCACCGCTCGGCGTGTATGACTTTGTGAAACGGTCGAACGTCATTGCGTTGAGCAGCGACGAGTTGGCGGAGATCAGTGAGGCCGGCGAACGGATCGCCGCATTTGAAGGGCTGCCGAAACATGCGGCATCGATGGCCATCAGGAAGAGAGGACGGTGACGTATGTCGCGTGATGTCGTAGCGGCGATGACCGCGTACACGCTGGAGCTGCGCGAGGCGGAGATCAAGCTCAATCAGAACGAGGGGCCGGTCGATTTTCCGCGCGAGCTCAAGGACGAAATCCTGGCGCGCATCGCCGAACGCCACTGGAACATCTATCCCGATTTCGAATCGATGCACCTCCGCGGCGCGCTGGCGAAGGTTCACGGCTACGAGACCGACAACGTGCTGGTCGGCAACGGTTCGAACGAATTGCTGGCCGCCGCCGTTCCGACCTTCGTCGGCCCCGGCACGCCGGTCGTCTATCCGAAGCCGAGCTTTGCGCTGTACGAAAAGCTGATCGCGGTCGCCGGCGGCATCGCGCTGCCGATTCCTGTCGATCCGGCTACCGGACTGCTGCCGCTCGACGCGATGCTGCGCGCCATCGAGCGGTGCGACAACGCCATCGTCATCGTCTGCTCGCCGAACAATCCGACCGGCGGCGTGCTGCCCGACGGCGGCGTCGATGCGCTGCTCGCTACCGGCGCGACGGTGCTCTTCGACCGCGCCTACGGCGATTTCGCCGAGGATTCGATGCCGCCGCTGCACGACCGGCTGGTCACGTTCTCGACATTCTCGAAAGCATGGGGACTGGCCGGATTGCGCGTCGGCTGGCTCGCATCGACCGCGTCGACCTGCCGCGAGATCCGCAAAGTGAAGCTCCCCTACTCGTTGAACATCGTCAGCGAAGCCGTGGCGGCGACGGCACTCGAACATCCCGAGATTCGTTCGCGCAACGTCGCCAACACGATCTCCGAACGCGCCCGCGTCTTCGAAGCGATGGAGAAAATCGAAGGTGTGACCCCGTTCCCGTCGCGCTCGAATTTCATCGCGTTCACCACGCGCCGCAATGCAAAGGATGTCTTCAACGATCTCCACGGGCGCGGCATCCTCATCCGCGACATCTGCGCCGCCGTTCCGAACGCGCTGCGCGTTTCGATCGGGACGCCGTCTGACAACAACGCATTCCTGGAGGCACTCACCTCATGCGCGTAGCCACGATCACCCGCACCACCAAGGAAACGAACGTGGCCGTGACCGTCAACCTCGACGGCGACGGCACGCCCTCGCGCATCGAGACGCCGGTCGGATTCCTTTCGCACATGCTCGATGTGATCGCCCGCCACGGCCGCGTCGATCTCGATGTGGTCTCGACCGGCGACACGCACATCGACTACCACCACACCGTCGAAGACACGGCCCTGGTCCTCGGCGAAGCCTTCGCCCAGGCCCTCGGCGACAAGCGCGGCATCCGCCGCTTCGGCCATGCCTACGTGCCGCTCGACGAAGCGCTGGCCCGCGCCGTCGTCGATTTCGCCGGGCGTCCGTACCTCGTCTTCGAAGTCCCCATCGACCGCGAGATGCTGCTGATCCACAAAGATTTTCCCTTCGCGCTGGTGGAGGAGTTCTTCAAGTCGTTCGCGAACAAGTGCGCGTGCAACATCCACATCGACCTGATCCGCGGGCGGAACGGACATCATGCCGCCGAGTCGATCTTCAAAGCCTTCGCAATCGCGCTGCGCGAGGCGAAGACGGTGGTGGGTTCGGACATCCCATCGACCAAAGGTGTGATTTGAAAGCCTGTCATCCTGAGCCGCCGGCGTTAGAGCGCGAAGCGCGGAACGCCGGAGGACGGTCGAAGGACCCCGTTCCTGCTAACCCAGTTAGGTGGCGGCCATTCGTGAGGCAAGCATCAAGGGGTCCTTCGACCGTCCTGCGCAACTTCGGCTTCGCCTACGTCGCTCCGGCGGCTCAGGATGACAGTCGATGAAGGTCTCCCTCATCGACTCCCCCGTCGCGAACGTCGCCAACATCGCGCGCGCCTTACGAACGGCCGGCGCGGAGGTGGAGATCACCAGCGATCCGATCGCGATCGCGAATGCGCAAAAGCTCGTGCTGCCGGGAGTCGGATCGTTCATCGCCGCAATGCAATGGCTGACGGAGAACGGGATTGATCACGCCATTCGCGATGCCGTCAAACGCGGCGCATCGCTCCTCGGCGTCTGCGTCGGACATCAACTTCTCTTCGACCTCTCGCACGAGATGGGCTCCACGCCCGGCCTCGGACTGGTGAAGGGCGAGGTGCACAAATTCGGCGGCATCCTCCCCGTCCCGCAGATCGGCTGGAACCGCGTCGCCGCGAACGGTCCGCTGTTCGACGGCGTTGAAAACGGTGTCTTCTACTTCGTCAACTCGTACGCCGCGATGAACGCGCCCGACGAAATTGCGCGCGCCGACTACGGCGGCCCGTTCACGGCCGCGGTGCAGCGCGAACGAGTATTCGGAGTCCAGTTTCATCCCGAGAAATCGTCCGCCGCCGGACTGCGCGTACTGAGGAACTTCATCGCATGGATGTGATCCCGTCCCTCGACCTCCTCGGCGGCAACGTCGTGCGCCTGCTGCGCGGCGACTTCGCGAACGTGACGACCTACGGCGATCCGGAGACCGTACTCGATTCGCTCGATGTCCTAGTCGGCTCGCGCCTGCACATCGTCGACCTCGAAGCATCGCGCAGCGGACATCCTGTCGAGACGAATATCGTGCGGCGACTGGCAACGCGCGGACTGCGCATCCAGGCTGGCGGCGGCATTCGCTCGCTCGACCATGCGCGCACATGGATCGACGCCGGCGCCGAAAAGGTCGTCATCGGCACGGTCGCCGCCGATGCGCCGGAAGTCCTGCGAACCATCGTCGACGACCTCGGAGCGGACCGCGTTATCGCTGCGATCGACATTCGCGACGGCGTCGTGCGCGTCGGCGGATGGGAACGCGACGCGAAGTCGTCGCTCGCCGAGGTGCTGCGCCGCGTCGAAGAGCTGGGGATTGGCGAAGCGCTCATCACCGACATCAGCAAAGACGGCGCGATGCGCGGCCCGTCATTCGCGCTCTACCGCTCGCTTCGCACCAACCTGCGCATCATCGCCTCGGGTGGCGTGTCGGCGATCAGCGACGTCGTCTCGCTCGGCCGCATCGCGAACGTCAGCGGCTGCGTCATTGGACGGGCGCTGCTCGACCGCCGCATTGATCTGGCCGAGGCGAAAGCGCGCGTGGCGACGACGAACGCGATTCCGGAACGCGTCATCCCATGCCTCGATGTGCGCGATGGGCGTGTCGTCAAAGGCGTGAACTTCGTCGACGTCCGCGATGCCGGCGATCCGGTCGAATGCGCGATGCGCTACGAAGCCGAGGGGGCGGACGAGCTGGTAATCCTCGACATTTCTGCGACGGATGCAAATCGCGCTACCGCGCTCGACACCGTGCGGCGCGTCTCCGAGTCGCTCTTCATTCCGCTCACCGTTGGCGGCGGCGTCCGGACGATCGAAGACTTTCGCGCGCTGCTCCGCGCAGGCGCCGACCGCGTGGCCATCAACACCGCCGCGCTGCGCAATCCGCAACTCATCGCCGATTGCGCCCGCGAGTTCGGCGTCCAGGCGGTCGTCCTCTCGTGCGATGCGAAACGAACCGGCGATCATTTCGAAGCGATGGTGCGCAGCGGCAAGGAGTCGTCCGGCGTCGATGCTGTCGAATGGTGCCGGCGCGCCGAGGAGCTGGGGACGGGCGAAATCCTACTGACGTCGGTCGATCGCGACGGCACCAATAGCGGCTACGACATCGAGCTGCTGCGCGCCGTCACCAGCGTCGTGAAAATCGGCGTCATCGCCTCGGGCGGTGCCGGCAACGTCGAACATTTCCGCGACGCCATCGAAGCCGGCGGAGCACGCGCCGTCCTTGCCGCATCGCTCTTTCACGATCGGAAACTCTCGATCGGCGACGTCAAACAATTTCTGTCAAGCGAAGGGATACCGGTGAGGTGAAGAAGTGGATTAGTCGATTAGTGGATTAGTAGATCAGGTCTCCCTGGAACCCCTAATCTACTAATCAACGAATCCACTAATCGACTAGGAAAACGAATGACCGACGCAAACAAACTCACTCCCGCCATCATCCAGGACGCGCGAACGGGCGAGGTGCTCACGCTCGCGTACATGAACGACGAAGCCTTGGCGAAGACGCGAGAGACCGGCGAGACGTGGCTCTGGAGCCGCTCGCGCAATGAGCTGTGGCACAAAGGCGCAACGTCCGGCAACACGCAGCGCGTCGTCGCCATCAATGAAGACTGCGACGCCGACGCCTTCGTCATCAGCGTCATCCCGAACGGCCCCGCATGCCACACCGGCGCACGATCGTGTTTTGCGAACCTCCCGCCGCGCACGCTCGACGGATTGATGAACGTCCTCCGCGACCGCCGCGAAAAACGTCCCGAAGGTTCCTACACCGCGAAACTCTTCACCGAAGGCCGCGGACGAATCGCCAA
>JAFAOU010000095.1 GCA_019247495.1 Acidobacteriota bacterium | reverse complement strand
GATGCGATTACACGCGGCGAGCTTGATGCGGAGATTGTCTGCGTCATCTCGAACCGCCCCGGCGCGGCGGGGATCGAGCGAGCGCGATCGCTCGGATTGCCGGCACACGTCATCGATCATCGTGCGTTCGACAGCCGCGCGGCGCATGAGGCGGAGGTGCTGGCGATTCTCGAAAACGCCCGGCCCGATTTTATCGCGCTGGCTGGGTACATGCGGTTGCTGTCGCCCGCGTTCATCGCGGCGTATCCGATGCGGATCATCAACATCCATCCGTCGCTGTTGCCGGCCTTTCCCGGCGTCGATGCGCAGGCGCAGGCGATCGCGTATGGCGTGAAGATCTCCGGCTGCACGGTGCACTTCGTCGACGAGAACCTCGATGCCGGTCCGATCATCGTGCAGCGCCCTGTCGAAATCCGTACAGACGACGACGCCTCCACGCTCGCCGCGCGCATCCTCGAGGAGGAGCACGCAGCGTACGTGGAGGCGTTGGCGAAGCTCGCGTCAGGCGACTACCGAGTCGAAGGTCGCCGTGTCATCTGTCGATAGCAGTTACCGTTGGCTGAGCCTTGGGCAACCAGCGCTGCCGGCCGTGCCGGCTCAGAACGGCCAGAACTTCTTCCACCACGGCTGCTTTTCGACCGCGGTCTGTGCCATCGCCGGGACTCGGCCGATCTGCTGACCGCCCTGATTCACGACCGCGAATCCGACCTGTTGGCCGGCGCGGACCGGCGCGGTCAGATTGCTCGGAACGAAGCGAACTGTGATGCCGCCTTCCTGGCCTCGCTGTACGAGAGTGCGGACGTCCATCGCCGCGACAGCATTGACCGTCTTCGCCTGTCCATCGGCGACGGCGGCCTGACCGACGACGGTGCCCTTTTTCAGCGCCACCAACTGACGCCAGTGCGCGAAGGCGTCATTGAAGAGGCGCGCCGCGATGCCGAACGAGCTTTCCGGACCCGACGGTGCGCGCGCGCCCATCACCACGGCGATCACTTCCATATCGCCGCGCTTGGCCGAGGCCGTGATGCAGTAGCCCGCAGGGCCGGAGTAACCGGTCTTGATGCCGGTCGCATCGCCGTAGTAGTCCTTGCTCTTCGGGTTGATCATGTGGTTCGGGTTCGTCAGACCGGACGTATAGGTCGCGTTCGTGAACGGAATCCACGGCGTCTTTGCGTACTCGCGCATCAGCGGGTACTTCATCAGCTCCTGTCCCATCACCGCGAGGTCGTGCGCGCTGGAAACGTTGATGCGCTTCGGGTCCGCGGCGTTCGGAAGGCCGTGCGGATCGTAGAACGTCGTCTCTTTCAATCCGAGAGCGCGTGCCTTGTCGTTCATCAGATCGGCGAATGCTTCGGCGGAACCGCCGAGTTTCTCCGCGATCATTTCCGCGGCGTCGTTCGCCGACCGGATCATCGTGGCCGCGAGCAGGGTCTGCATCGGGAAGACCTGGCCTTCCTTGGCGAAGATCTGCGAGCCGCCCATCTTGCTGGCGCGCGCGGACGCGGTCACCGGCGTATCGAGCTTGATCTCGCCCGACTGGATGCGTTCCATGGCGATGATGCACGTCATCATCTTGGCCATCGACGCGGTAGGCAGCGGCACGTGCGCGTTCTCTTCGAACAGGACGCGGCGGCTGCCGGCGTCGATCACATACGCGGCGGTGTAGCCCTTGCCCGTGGTGTTGACCTGCGCCCCTTTGGCGGCGCCGGTCCCTTCTTCCTCCTGCGCGAATGCGGCGGAGGCGATTGCAGCAACAAACAGCACAACGAAACAACGTTTCATCGAAAAGGCTCCAGAAAGATATTGATCAGAGTTCGGCGTGAGCTCGTTTTGGACGTTTCTTTTCGGCGCGTGAGGTACGCGGGATCGATCCGATGACCGTCCAGTCGTGTTTGTGTACGACCACGGGTTCTTTCGTCTTCGGCCACAGCTCGACGGGGATGTAGTAGTAACCGTCGCCGAGGACGCGCGATTTGATGGCCAGGTCGCGCATGCTTTTACAAAGGCCCTTCTTGCCGCGGATCGCGCTTCTTTCTACCTGCACACCTGTCTGTTCTCCGACGCCCTGATAGATGCTGATTTCGGCGCAGAGCGAATTTACTAACGTCATTGATGCACTCCGTTCGAGGGGTGTTTAGCAAGATGTGAACCATGGGGGGCGGGCGTCGGGTGTCGGGTGTCGGCTGTCGGGTGTCGGGTGTCGGGAAAGACGGCGGCGAGAGATATTGCTTTCGATTTGGCTTTCGACACCCGACACCCGACACCCGACACCCGACACCCGACACCCGACACCCGACGCCCAACGCCACACCCGACACCCCACTCCCATACAATTCGCCGATGGCCGAACCCGAGAAGACCAAGAAGCGCATGGACAAAGCGCGTTTTCGCGCCGTTCTCAAAGACGCGGGCGAAATCATCTGGCGGTCGCGCCTCCGCCTGGCCATCGGCATCCCGCTGCTGCTCGCCAACCGGCTCTCCAGCATCGTCCTGCCGTATCTCTCGAAGCTGCTCTACGACAACGTGCTCGCGAAAGGGCAGGTCGCGTTGCTGCCGAAGCTTGCGTTGGTCAGCGCCGCCGTGGCGCTCTTCGGCGGCGTCACCGACTACGCCCTCGCGCAGATCCTCGGCATCGCCGCGCAGCGTTCGATCACCGACTTGCGCACGAAGTTGCAGCAGCACGTCCAGCGCCTTCCGATTCGCTACTTCGACTCGACCAAGACCGGCGTGCTCGTCTCGCGCGTCATGAACGACGCCGAAGGAATCCGCAATCTGGTCGGCACCGGGCTCGCCCAGGTCTTCGGCGGAATCGTCACTGCCGGCTTCGCATCGTTCTTCCTTTTCCACTTCAGCGCGCGGTTGGCGTCGATGGTTTTCCTGGCGTTTTTCGCCTTCGCCGGAATCATGTTCTGGGCCTTCTCGACAGCGCGTCCGATGTTCAAAAAGCGCGGCGAGGTGTATGGCGACGTCACCGGCCGCCTGACCGAAGGCTTCTCCGGCATTCGCATCGTCAAGGCCTACACGGCCGAAGAGCACGAGGAAAAAGTCTTCGACACCGGCGCGAGGAAGCTGCTCAACCTCATCGTCGGGACGATGCGGACCATCTCCACCGCCGGCGCGATGACCACGTTCCTCGTCGGCGCGGTCAGCGCGGTGGTGATGTTCGTCGGCGGGCATCAGGTCGTCTCCCACAAAATGTCGCCAGGCGATCTGATCGCCTTCACGCTGTACCTCGCACTGGTCATCGGCCCGGTCGTGCAGATCGTGTCGATCGGAACGCAGCTCTCCGAGGCCTTTGCAGGGCTGGAGCGGATGCGGGAAGTCTTCGGCGAAACGCGCGAGGATGATCAGGACGCCACAAAAACGGCCACACCCGACATCGACGGCAGCGTCGAGTTCCGCGATGTCTGGTTCGAGTACACCGCCGGCGTTCCGGTGCTGAAGGACATCAACCTGATCGCGCCGGCCGGCAAGTCGATCGCGCTCGTCGGTCCCTCGGGATCCGGCAAGAGCACGATGATTTCTCTCATCGCGGCGTTTCACCGCCCCACACAAGGGGAGGTGTTTGTCGACGGCAAGCCGCTCAGCAGTTTCCGGCTCAGCGACTATCGCTCACACCTCGGCATCGTGCCGCAAGACTCCTTCCTCTTCGCCGAGTCGATCTACGAGAACATCGCCCTCGGCAATCCGACAGCGTCGCGCGAGGAAGTCCTTCGTGCCGCGCAGATCGCGCATGTGGACGAGTTCACCGAAGGCTTCGCCGACAAATACGACACGATTGTCGGCGAGCGCGGCGTGAGACTTTCCGGCGGTCAGAAGCAGCGTGTGGCCATTGCCCGCGCCATCGTGGCCAATCCGCGCATTCTGATCCTCGACGAGGCAACGTCATCGCTCGACAGCGAGTCCGAGGCACTGATCCAGGACGGACTGAACGCGCTGATGAAAGGGCGAACGACATTCGTCATCGCTCACCGCCTCTCCACGATTCGCAACGCCGACCAGATCCTCGTTCTCGAAGACGGCCAGATCACCGAGCGCGGCACTCATCGCGAGTTGATGGTCCTCGGCGGCCGTTACCGCAGCCTTTACGAGAAACAGTACGGCGTGGCGATCAATCGATTCGTGAACGAAGGGGAGGAGTTGAAGGATCTGGCCGCGAAGTAGCCGCGGTCAATCCTTCAGTTCGACGTTCCAGTACGCCTCATCCAGAAAGTTCTTCCAGATGTCGGGGAAGTTGCGTCCCTGCAGGCGATGGAGCGGATGCCATTTCGGCCGCACCGGCAGCCGCTTGAGTTGCAGACCGGTCTCGGTCAGGAGTTTGTTGCCCTTCTTCACATTGCACGGCAGGCAGGCGCAGACGACGTTCTCCCACGACGACTTGCCGCCGCGCGAGATCGGCACGACGTGGTCGAGCGACAGCTCCGAGGACGAAAACTTCTTGCCACAGTACTGGCAGCGGTTGCCGTCGCGCAGATAGATGTTGCCGCGTGAAAACTTCACTTCCTGCCGCGGCAGCCGGTCGAAGACCAGGAGCTGAACCACATGCGGAATCAGGATGTTACGGCTCGGCGTGCGGACGAAATGATCGTCATCAGCCTGGATGGGGACGTCGGCCCAGTTCTCGAAGTCGTAAGTGCGGTACTCGGAGTCGACGGCCTTGACCTGGCCTTTGTACAAGAGGGTTAGCGCGCGACGTGCGGAAGTGATCTGCACCGCCTGGAAAACCCTGTTGAGGACGAGCACGTGACCGTCGAGCATAATTCGCCACTCGTAACGCCGCGCAAAGCCGAGGTTGTTTCCATCTCTCGCCCGTTCGCGGCGAGTCGCGACATTCTACACGGCGGTGGGGAGTCGGGCGTCGGGAGTCGGAGATAGGAGCGAGTTCTGAAGTCCTCCGACGCACGTTCGACGTCTGCTCCGACCCCCGACTCCCACTCCCCCGGTTGAAAAAAGTCGAGGATTGAGAGATAGTTAGCGCCTGAGTCGATTCTGAATCCAGCTCTGCGGAGCGCATTCCGGGTGTGGTTTTTGGGAGGCATGTATGCGCGTTTTTTCACGGCTCGCTCTCGTTGTCCTTGCAGTCGCCGTTCTTTCCGCTTCGACGGCGCTGGCCGATCAGTACCAGGCCACGTGCCCCTTGACGCTGGTCGCGACCAATGCCGGACCGACCGCGTTCTACCAATCGCCGCACGGCGTTTTCCGTTTCGGCTCGCAGGTCTTCGCGCTGCGCGGACAGACGCTGACGACCTACACCGTTACCGAGCTCGGCGACATGCAGATCGCCCGCGAGGACTTCATCGGCGCGCTGGCCGCTCGTGAAACGAAGGGCGGCGTGGCCTTCAACGCCGGCTTCCTCTACGTCTCCAGCGAGGCCGGCCTCGAGATCTACGACCTGCGTAGCGTCCGCGCCGGCGGCACCGCGCCGATCCTCGTCTCGCGCACTCCCGGCCTTCGCTACCACCGTCTCGCCGTAAGCGGCAACCTGCTGGCGGCGCTCTATCCGGCTACCGACCTGCCGTGCTCCGCGATCTACCCGGCCGGGGGCTCGAGCTGCTTCAACCAGATCGACATTTACAACATCGCCAATCCGCTCACACCGGTCCGCGTCGGAACGCTTTCGACGTTCCTCAGCCCGCTCGGTGGCTACAACGACATCGCCTTCAACTTCGGCATCCTCATCGCCGCAGCGAATGGCAACACCGTCGCCTGGAACCTCAGCAATCCCGCCTCTCCGACGATGTTGCCCGGCACCGGCGTTCCGGGAACCTTCCTGGTCAGCAACGGTTCGACGCTCCTTGGCGTCGGCAACGACACTTCGATCATCACCTACACAATCACGCCGACGGACGGCAACACCGTCTTCCATCCGCTCACCTATCACTCGACGGCGAATCTGCAGGTCGAGCGCGCCAACCCGATCATTTTTCATCCGCAGGCTGTCTTCGATGAATCCAACGGCCGGCTGATCACGATGATCGACGAGCTCGATTACCAGACACTCCAGCCGGCGCGCACGATTGCGTTCGACGTCTTCGACTACGCCACGGCCATGCTCGAAGGCCGCGATCCGCGCCAGTACGAGCAGGTCTCGTACACGCAGGGCGACGAGGTGAAGTGGAACCCGCTCTCCGTCGGCTCGCTCGTTTACGTCGTCGGCGAGATGACGGGAACGCAGACCTACGGCGCCTGCGGACTCATGACCGGCAAGATCGAGTTCGACACGATCGCCGGCACCGTCTGCGGTGGCGCCGAAATCCACGGCTGGGTCACCGGCACGTTGAAGATCACGAATGTGGAGTTGCTGCTCGACGGTGGCTCGCTCGGATCTGCGTCGCTGTCCGGGCCGCCGCGCAACGACATTCCGTCCACGACGCCGGTATCGACGTGGCGTGTCTCCGCCAACCTCGACGCGATCACCAGAGGCGAGCACGTGCTGCGCGCAATCGGAACGGATGCGGCCGGAAATCGCCGGCAGTTCTCCAGCCAGCGCATCTTCTTCCCCGGCCCCGGATCGAACTGCGTCGCGCGCCGCCGCGCGGTGTAAATCATGCGGACAGCGGTTTGCGGCCGGAACGCTGGCGTCACGCCGGCTGGTCCGGCTGCGTCCTCGCTGCCGAACCGGCAAACTCTCAGATCTCGCTGGTAACACGACGTTGTGCAAGCCTCCCATTCGGCGGCGCAGGACGCCGCCGGGCCAGCCGCCGAGACGGCAGCGCTCCGTCGCGCAATCACGCGAACGAATCGACGATCGCCAGCGCCGCGGCACGCGGATCGCTGGCGTCGGTGATCGGACGTCCGACCACGATGTAATCCGCGCCCGCCGCAATCGCCGCGGCGGGCGTCATCGTTCTGCGCTGATCCCCTGCCTCGCTCCCATCGGTGCGAATGCCCGGAACGACAAGCTTCAACGCGCCGCACGCCTCCCGAATGGCCGCGACTTCGTGCGGCGATGCAACGACGCCGCGAAGTCCTGATTGCTGCGCCAGCTTCGCCAGCCGCACGGCATTGTCGAGCGTCGTTCCGCGGAATCCGATGCGCTGGAGTTCCGCGTCGTCCAGGCTGGTCAGGATGGTGACGCCCAGTATGAGCGTGGAATCAATGGCGCACGCGCGAAGCATCGCCTCGCCGCCGGCCGTATGCACCGTCACCATCGCCGCACCGAGCGACGAGGCCTCGGCCACCGCATTCTTCGCCGTGTTCGGGATGTCGTGAATCTTCAGATCGAGGAAAACCTTTGCGCCGCGGCCGGTCACCTCGTGCACGATTGACGGCCCGTTCGCGACGAAGGCCTGCAAGCCGATCTTCAACACGCCGGCGGCGCCGTGCAGCGCGTCGGCGAGGCGGAGGATGTCGTCGCGGTTCGAACGATCGATCGCGACAATCAAACGGTCAGTTGCTTGCATAATCGGCATGATAGCCACCGCATGAACAAATTCGACATCGCCCGCGCACTCGACGACATCTCCAGCTACCTCGAGCTGAGCGAAAACAACCGCTTCCGCGCGCTGGCTTTCGAGCGCGCCGC
Source organism: Acidobacteriota bacterium (assembly GCA_019247495.1). Lineage (GTDB taxonomy): Bacteria > Acidobacteriota > Thermoanaerobaculia > Gp7-AA8 > Gp7-AA8 > JADGNZ01. The sequence goes on along the minus strand of JAFAOU010000095.1, from coordinate 4,385 downwards.
GCATAGCATTCGCGCGCTCGACGCCGAGCCGGCCGATCTCATCGCCAGCGGTGAATTGGTCAAGACACCCGGTATCGGCAAAGCCACGGCGGCAATCATCGAAGAACTGGTCCGCACCGGCGAGTCGAAGTACCTCGGGGAACTGCGCACGCAATATCCGTCCGGTATCTTCGAACTGCTGCGCATTCCGAAACTCGGATTGAAAAAGATCGGCATCCTGCACGAGAAACTCGGGATCGGAAATCTCGACGAGCTCGAAGCAGCCGCCCGCGATGGGCGCGTCGCGCCACTGCCGGGATTCGGACCGAAGACGCAGCAGTACATCCTCAGCGGCATCGAGAAAGCACGACGCCGGGAGTCTCACTTCCTGCTGCCGGTCGGCGTCGACACCGGCGAACAGATTCGCGAGCACCTCGCGGCGATCGAGGAGATCGAGGATGCCGAAGTCTCCGGCAGCGTGCGCCGCCGGCTGGAGATCATCCGCAACGTCAATATCGTCATCGCCACGCGCGATCAAGATGCCGTCGTTCGTGCGCTGTCGAAGTTCGTCGAAAAGATCGAGCGCATCGACGACGACACCGTGAAGGCATTCGCGCGAAACGAGATCGACGTCTGGTTTCACTTCGCCAAGCCGGAAGCGTTCGGCGCTACGTTGCTCGTCACCACCGGCACGCCGGAGTTTGTCGCGGCCTTCCTCGAACGCGGCGGAAAACTCGGCCGCGCGCGCACCGAAAAAGAGCTCTTCGACAAAGCCGGAATCGCGTACGTCGATCCCGAGCGCCGCGAGAATGGCGACGACCTCAAACGCAAACGGCACCGCCGCCTCATCGAAGTCTCCGACCTGCGCGGCACCTTTCACGTCCACACCACCTTCTCCGACGGCCGCAACACCGTGCACGAGATGCTCACCACGGCGCGCGACCGCGGCTTCGAATACGTCGGCATCTCCGACCACTCGCCGGCCGCGTTCTACGCCGGCGGGTTGAGCGTCGAGCAGCTGAAGCTTCAGCACAAGGAGATCGCCGCGAACGAGCGCGAAGTCGCGCCGATGCGCGTCTTTCGCGGAACGGAAGCCGACATCCTTCCCGACGGGACGATCGACTACGACGAGAAGACGCTGAAGAAATTCGACTTCGTCATCGCCTCGATCCATTCGCGGTTTCAGATGCCGAAGGACGAGATGACCGAGCGAATGCTTCGCGCTCTCGACAACCCCTACGTCACGTTCCTCGGCCATCTCACCGGCCGCAAGTTGCTCTCACGCGACGGCTACAGCGTCGACTTCGAGCGCATCTTCGAGAAAGCGGGCCAGCGAGGCGTGATGATCGAGATCAACGGCAATCCAAATCGCCTCGATCTCGACTGGCGTCACATTCGGCGCGCGATGGACCTCGGCGTCGGCTTTGCCATCACACCCGATGCGCATTCGATCCACGAATACGCGGCGCTAATCAGCGGCACCTGGGTTGCGCGGAAAGCCGGCCTGACGCCGAAGGAGATTTTCAACACCAAGCCGGCCGATGAGGTGGCGGCGTACCTGAAGGCGCGGCGCGCGGGTTAGACCAGATCCGCGGCATTGTCGACGCGCTCTTTCTCCAACGCGGCGACGCGTTCGCGAAGGTCATTCAACTCGGTATGGATCTTCGTCAGTTCCTCTTTGACCGCCTCGCGGGCGAATTCCTGGAGCCGGGTCTGCATGCGCTGCGTCTGTTCCGACGAGAATTGCGTGAGGCGATTGAGCGGCTCGCCAAAGAGGTCTTTCAACAGTTGTTCGAAGTCGTTCGGCATGTACCGGACCCGAGCAATTGAAGTGCCACGGAAAGTCGTGGGAGAATCCCCCCGGTCCATGAACAGTGTGAGCTTCGCCGACTTCTGGCCGGACTACGTGCGCGCCCACGCCCGTGAACGCACGCGCGTGCTGCACGCCATCGGCTCCGTGCTCGCGGTGGTCATGCTCGGACTCGCGTTCGCGGTCAACCTCTGGTTCCTGATCGCCGTCCCGCTCATCGGCTACGCCTTCGCCTGGTACGCGCATTTTTTCGTCGAGCACAACAAGCCGGCCACGTTCGAGCACCCCTTCTACTCGCTCGCCGCCGACTACCGCATGCTCTTCCTGATGATGGCCGGGAAGATGGACGCCGAGGTCGAGAAGTGCTGCGGGAACGGCGTCACGGCGGTCAGCCCGTCAGCGTGAAGCGCACTCGGCCAACCGATTGCATCCGCTGAGCGGCATGTCCCGCAACATCTCTCTCGTTTTCGTGCTTTTCGCTGTCAGCGCACTCGCGCAGGATGTCGCGCTGCAGCCGATCGCCACCGGACTCGATCAGCCGGTGGCCTTGACGCACGCCGGCGACACGCGCCTCTTCATCACCGAGCAGACCGGAACGATTCGCATCTACGACGCGCTCGGGCTGCGAGCAACACCGTTCCTTGACATCCGCTCGATCGTGCTCAGCGGCGGCGAGCGCGGTCTGCTCAGCGTGGCCTTCCATCCGCAGTATCGCGACAACGGCCTCTTCTTCGTCTACTACACGAACCGCAACGGCGACAACAACGTGGCGCGCTACAAGGTCACGTCCGATCCGGACCGTGCCGATCCTGCGTCGGGCACGATCCTGCTGACCATTCCGCATCCGACCTTCGCCAACCACAACGGCGGCCAGCTCCAGTTCGGACCCGACGGCTTTCTCTACATCGGCACCGGCGACGGCGGCTCCGGCGGCGATCCGAACAACAACGCCCAGAACCTCAATCAACTCCTCGGCAAGATCCTGCGCATCGATGTCGATCATGGATTGCCGTACACGATCCCGCCGTCGAATCCCTTCGCGACGCGTCCCGGTGCGCGCGGCGAGATCTGGGCGTACGGCGTCCGCAATCCGTGGCGCTTCAGCTTCGATCGAGTCACCGGCGATCTCTGGATCGGCGACGTCGGTCAGGACGCGTTCGAGGAGGTCGACTTCCAACCGGCGACGAGCATCGGCGGTGAAAACTACGGATGGCGAAAGATGGAGGGACAGCACTGCTACAACCCGTCGTCGAACTGCGTCGATCCAGGCGTCGTCTTTCCGTTGCTCGAATACTCACACGCCGGAGGCGCCTGCTCCATCAGCGGCGGCTATCGCTACCGCGGCACGCAAATCGCGTCGCTCAAAGGCGCGTACCTCTACGGCGACTACTGCACCGGCACGATCTTCAAGGGGACGCAATTCGGGACGAACTGGTCTCCGAGCACTCTGCTCGCGACCACGCTCCGCATCAGCGCCTTCGGCGAAGACCTCAGCGGCGAGCTGTACGTGATGGATGTCGCCAGGGGAATCGTCTACAAGATCCTGCCGCGCGGCGTCGTGCGCCGGCGTGCAGTGCGGTGACGTGCCACAATTACGGCACGCGGCAATCATGAGTAACGCGAATGCTCTCCTCCGGAGCCGGCACTCTGTATGGCTGACGCACGGTTGCGGAATCGTCATGACGAGCGCTCTATTCGCGCTTCTGCTGACCGTCCCATTTAAGTTCGCATTCATCCCGGCCGTACTGCTCACGCACAGGATCGGCGTGATGATGCACGAATACATTCACGGCATCCCTTTCCGACGCTACGTGAACTGTCTTCGCGTTCTGGCGTTCTTCGACGGCCTGATGCTGATGTTCGGCCTGTTGGAGCTGTTCCGGGCCACGCACCTTTCTCACCATCGCTGGCTCAATTCGCCGGGCGACTCGGCGCATGACAATCAGCAGACGAAGGTCGATTCGACGCGTATCAAAGGCGTACTCGCGTCGCTGGAAGTGACGCAGCATCTCAAGTTCTACTGGGAGGCTCTTCACGGCCTCATGCGTACGCCAAGCCGCGCCGGATCGCCTTCTGTGCCGCGCTCACCGGCGCCTGGATCATCTTCTGGTTTGTAATCGGCCGGCCTGACATGGTGTGGAAACTGATGTCGCTCACGGCGTTCACGACGACCTTCCCAGTCTCACTGCGCGGCGCGATCGAACACCACAACGAAATTCTCCGCTCCTCCGTGCTCTCCGCGTGAACCGTCTCTGTCCCATACTTGAGCCATGCGACGCCTCGCCGCTTCTGTCCCTCTGCTTCTCACGCTGAACATCCGCGCGGATGTCGTCACCGACATGCGCGCCGCGGTCGCGCAGCTTCATGCGACAAAGCCGATTCATGTCGCGATCGACGTGCAGCGGTCGCGGAAGAATGAAGGGCGCTTCGCGAACCAGCAGTTCACAGGGAACGCATCGCTCGAAGTCGTTGAAGACGATGCGGGGCTGCACGTCACCTTTCCGCGAGCCATTCTCGATCGAGCGGATCGCGAGTCGCGCGAGCACACGGCCGATCCGCGCAAGACCACGCCGACGCGGGCGGCGGTGAATGACAC
>JAFAOU010000131.1 GCA_019247495.1 Acidobacteriota bacterium | reverse complement strand
GCAGATCGTGCGGCCGTGGGCGATGAGGCGGTGGGAGAAGTTCGTCCATTCCTTTTTCGGGATCAGCGGCATCAGGTCCTGCTCGATTTTTTCGGCGTCGGTGTTTGCGGTCAGGCCGAGGCGGCCGGAGACGCGGGTGACGTGGGTGTCGACGACGATACCGACGGAGATGTTCATCGCGTTTGACAGGACGACGTTCGCCGTCTTGCGGCCGACGCCGGGGAGGGCGGTCAATTCCTCCATCGTGCGCGGGACTTCGGCGTTGTGGCGTTCGACGAGCGCCTTCGAGGCGGCGATGACGGCTTTGGCCTTGTTGCGGAAGAAGCCGGTCTGCTTGACGTCGCGCTCCATCTCGACCTGACTCGCGTCCGCGAACGACTGCGGGTTCGGGTACTTGCGGAAGAGCGACTTGGTGACGATGTTCACGCGCGCGTCCGTCGATTGCGCGGAGAGCATCGTGGCGATCAGCAGCTCAAAAGCGTTCGTGAAATCGAGCGAGCACTTCGCCTTGTACATCTGTTTGAGGCGCACGACGATGTCGTTGGCGCGCTCCTGTTTCTTCGTGGCCATCGAAAGGCATTCAACCACAGAGACCGGCGTAGTGCGGGCGTCCCGCCTGCAACCGGCGGGCGTCTCGCCCGGCGGGGGTTTCTGGATTCAATCGCAGGATTGGTGTTGACTCACGACCTACCGTCGGGCGAGACGCCACGCCGGATGCAGACGAGGACGTCCGCACTACGCTTTGTGCCACCGAAAACTCTTAGAATCCCGCCATGACCACCGCCATCGAAGAAACACGTGTCATCCGCTCCCCCCGCGGCACCGAGATCTCCTGCCTCGGGTGGCAGCAGGAGGCGGCGCTGCGGATGCTGATGAACAACCTCGATCCCGAGGTGGCCGAGCGCCCGGAGCAGCTCATCGTGTATGGCGGAATCGGAAAGGCGGCGCGGAATTGGGAGTGCTTCGATGCGATCGTGGCGACGTTGAAACGCCTGAAGAATGACGAGACGTTGCTGGTGCAGTCGGGCAAGCCGGTCGGCGTTTTCCGCACGCATGAAAACGCGCCGCGCGTGCTCATCGCCAACTCGAACATCGTCCCGCACTGGGCTACGTGGGACGAGTTCCGCCGCCTCGATTCTCTCGGCCTGACGATGTACGGACAGATGACGGCCGGCTCGTGGATCTACATCGGCACGCAGGGAATCCTGCAAGGGACGTTCGAGTGCTTCGCGTCGGTGGCGAAAACGCGCTTCGACAATTCGCTCCGAGGAAAGCTGGTGGTGACGGCGGGGCTGGGCGGGATGGGCGGCGCGCAGCCGCTCGCGGCCACGATGAACGAGGCGACCGCGTTAGTCGCGGAAGTCGATCCATCGCGGATTCAGCGACGGCTCGACAAGCGCTACCTCGATGAATCGGCGCCGTCGCTCGATGCGGCCATCAAGCGAGCGCTCGAAGCGCGCGACCGACGGGAAGCGGTGTCGATCGGCGTGGTCGCGAACGCTGTGGAGCTGCTCGAAGCACTCATCGAACGAAACATCGTCCCAGACATCCTCACCGACCAGACCTCGGCGCACGACGAGCTGAATGGCTACGTCCCGGCCGGGATGTCGTACGAGGCTGCGCTGGCGATGCGCGAGAGCAGCCCGGACGCATACATCGAGCTGTCGTACGACACGATGGCGCGCCACATGCGCGCGATGCTCGATCTGCAACGCCGAGGCGCGATCACGTTCGACTACGGCAACAACCTCCGCGGCCAGGCGCTGAAGGCCGGTGTGAGCGATGCGTTCGACGTGGGTGGATTCGTACCGCTATTCATCCGCCCGCTGTTCTGCGAAGGCCGCGGACCGTTCCGGTGGGCGGCGCTCTCCGGCGATCCGAACGATCTCTTTGTCACCGACGAAGCGATCCTCGATCTCTTCCCGCATGACGCCGCGCTGCATCGCTGGATCCGCATGGCGCAGAAGCGCGTGGAGTTTCAGGGACTGCCGGCCCGCATCTGCTGGCTCGGCTACGGCGAGCGCGACAAAGCGGGATTGCTCTTCAACGAACTAGTCCGCACGGGCAAAGTTAGCGCTCCGATCGTGATCGGACGCGATCACCTCGACGCGGGTTCGGTCGCGTCGCCGAATCGCGAGACCGAGGGGATGAAGGATGGGTCGGATGCAATCGCCGACTGGCCGATCCTCAACGCGCTGCTCAACACCGCCGCCGGCGCGACCTGGGTTTCCTATCACCACGGCGGCGGAGTCGGGATCGGCTACTCGTTACACGCGGGGATGGTGGTGGTGGCGGATGGAACTTCTTCCGCTGCCGAGCGTTTGGAGCGCGTGCTGACCGCGGATCCGGGGACGGGAGTCATGCGGCATGCGGATGCGGGGTATGAGATCGCGATCGAGGCTGCTAACTCACGTGGCGTCGACTTGCCGATGATTTAAACCACAGAGACACAGAGGGCACAGAGAAAAACTCTCTGTGCCTCTGTGGTGAAACGCCTTTTTATCGCCGCCCGGTCACCAACTCATCCGCACCGCTCATCTTGATCTTGATCAGCTTGTCCACCGGCACTGCCTTGTATCCGCTCGACTCCATCTTGCGGATGAACTCAGGTGTCACGCCGAAGATGCGCATTTCGATGAGTTGATGCGGGGTCAGGTTCGTGTAGCCCATCGCGCGGAGCTCCTGGATGTTCTGAGGTGTCACGCCGTGGATGCCGAAGTCGCTCAGCTCCTTCGCGGTGAGCGTAAAGCCGAGACGTTTGTAGGCGTCGATTTTTTCGCGGGTGATATTGCCGACGCGGAGGTTCTCGGTTTCCTGCGGCGTCAGATTGCCGAGGCCCGCGGCGCGCAGCTCGCGGACGTAGGTCGGCGTCACGCCGAGGATGGCCAGGTTCGCGAGTTTGCGGGCGGAGATGTCGGTGTAACCGAGCTCGCGCATCCCGTTCACGTAGGCCGCGTCGACGTTGCCGACGCGGAGATTGACCAGCTCGCGCAGCGTCAGGTTCGTGAAGCCGAGACGGTTGAACTCCTTGATGGCAGGAGCGTTGATGCGGAAGATCGCCACCTCCTCGATCTCCTTCTGCGTCGGCTGGTAGCCGAGGGCGCGAAGATCGCGGACGGTCTGCGGCGCGAAATCGGTCGTGGCGAAGACGATCAGATCGTCATCTTTGAAATCGGTGTAGCCGAGGGTGGCCATTTCATGCACGAACGGCTCGCTCGGGGCGAACTTGAAATTGCCGGCGCCGTTGCCGTTCGCGAAGCGGCCTTCGAAACTCATCGTGCCGGCCGGGCGCGTCATCGTGAAGTTCACGTTCGCGGCCGTCGACTTGATATCGGCGATCGACAGGCCGGTGAGCGACGCCAGCGACAGCTCGAAGCCCATCGTATGGTTCCAGTTGTGCCGGCCTCGCTCGGATTGGTCCCGGCCACGGAAAACGGTCATCTGCAGCGTGGTGCCGTCGGTGTTCAGCTCTGCTGTCCAGACGCCGTTCCGCGAATCGGTGGCGGCGTAAACGGTGAAGCAGATGGCGATGGCCAGGAGGATGAGGATCGCTGTTTTCATGGAGTTCTCCTTCGTCGATGCATCATGTACGAAACAAGTCGTAGATGTCAACGAAGAACTTCGTAGATAGTTTCAACGATTTTCCGGCGGGCGCGACTTTAGCAATACGGTTCCCCCGATCTCAGTTATCGTGGCTCCGCACTTGGAGGTGTCGTCATCAGCGAAACAGTGAAGCAGCAGAAAAAAGACTGGGTGAACATCGCGTTCCTCTCTCTCACGCCCATCATCGGAATCGCCGGAACAGCCGCATGGACGTGGACGCACGGCTTCCACCTCTGGATGCCGATCCTGATGATGGTCATGTATGCGCTGGTCGGTTTCTCGATCTGCGCCGGCTACCATCGCTTCTTCTCGCACAAGACGTACGAAGCCTCGCCGGTGCTGCAGGTGCTGTTCGCATTCTTCGGCGCGATGGCGGCGGAGAACTCCATCCTCTGGTGGTCATCGAGCCACCGCGTGCATCACAAGTACATCGACAAAGAGTGGGATCCGTACAACATCCAGCGCGGATTCTGGTGGGCGCACATTTTCTGGATCTTCAACAAGAACGAACAGTTCGACGACACGTTCGCGAACTCGCCCGACCTGCTGAAGAACCCGGTGGTGATGTGGCAGAACAAGTGGCACAAGGTCATCCTGATCGTGGCCGGCTTCGGCATCCCGACGCTGATCGGCGCGGCGTTCGGCGATCCGATCGCGGGCCTGCTCTGGGGCGGCTTCCTCCGTATCGCCGTCATCCACCACACCACGTTCTTCGTGAATTCGCTGGCGCACACGCTGGGCAAGCCGCTGTTCAACGCCGAGGTTTCGGCGCGCGACAACTGGTTCGTGGCCATGCTGACGCTGGGCGAGGGGTACCACAGCTTCCACCACCGCTTTCCGACCGACTTCCGCAACGGCATCCGCTGGTATCAATGGGATCCGTCGAAGTGGCTGATCAGCGCGTTCAAGGCCGTGGGACTTGCGACCGACCTTCGCACCGCGCCGCTGCCGCAAATCGAGCAGGCTCGCATGCAGGCGGCGCTGAAAATGGTCAAGACGCAGATCGACGCGACGCCAGGCACTCTCGGCGACGAGATCCGCCGCCGCGCGCACGTGGCGATGGAACACCTCGAGACGGCGCTCAAATTGTGGCGCCAGCATGCCGAAGAAAAGGCAGCCGGCGTTTCGAAGTCGTGGCGGCAAACCCGCCGCCGCTCGCGCCGGCACGTCCAGCAGTCGCGCCGTCAGTGGAAGTGGGTCGTGCGAACACTGCGGCGCGCCCCGCAAGCGGCGTAAGCGCGAAAGAGAACGGGTTTACGCGGAGCTCGCGGAGAGGCGGAGGAGTTCTCCGTCTCCCTTAAAGGTAGAATCGCGCGCAGGTCCCCTCTCACATGACGGTGATGCGCGAGCAACTCGGCCAGTACCAGATTCTCGCGCCGCTCGGCGCGGGCGGGATGGGCGAGGTTTACGTCGCCCGCGACCCCTCCCTCGGCCGCAAAGTCGCGATCAAGCTGCTGCCGGTGCGCCTCTCCGGCGACAAAGAGACGCTTGCCCGCTTCACCCGTGAGGCGCGCTCGGCATCGGCGCTCAATCATCCAAACATCGTCACGATTCACGAAGTAGGCATGGACCAGGGTTCCGGCTCGCCCTACATCGTCATGGAGTACATCGACGGCCGCGATCTGCGCAGCTTATTGAGTAACGGTCCGCTTCCGAATCGCAAGACGCTCGACATCGCCGCGCAGATCGCGGACGGTCTTGCGGCGGCGCACGAGCAAGGCATCGTCCATCGCGATCTCAAACCCGAGAACGTGATGGTGACCAAAGACGGGTACGTCAAGGTGCTCGACTTCGGCCTCGCCAAGATCATCCGCCCGGCCGGCGAGGACGACGACACCGCGCAGTTGGACATGCCCGGCACGAACCCCGGCACGATTCTCGGCACCGTCGGCTATATGTCGCCCGAACAGGCTACCGGCAAGCCGCTCGACTTCCGCTCCGACCAGTTCGCGTTCGGCGCGATCCTCTACGAGCTGGCGACAGGCAAACCGGCCTTCGAAGCCGACAACGCAATCGACACGCTGTCGGCGATCCTGCACGAGGAGCCGGCGCCGATCACGAAGTTCAACGGTCAGGCGCCGCAACCGTTCTGCTGGATCGTCGATCGCCTGCTGTCGAAAGACGTCAACGAGCGTTACTCATCGACGCGCGATCTCGCTCGCGACCTCCGCAACATCCGCGACCGTTTCGCGACGATGACGAACTCCACCGACGACATCCCGCGCCCGCCGAAAGTGTCGCGCCAGACGATCACGATCGCCGCGAGCGTGCTGGCGGCACTGCTGCTCGTTGGCGGCGTCGCGGTCATTGCGCGGCGCGGAGCGACGGCGGCGCCGGCAGAGTCGCAAGCCGCGCAGAAAAAGTATCTGGCGGTCATGCCGTTCCGCGATCTGACCAACCAACCGAACGGCCAACTCGTCGTCGATGGTCTCGCGGAAACGTTGTCCGCTCGTCTCGCTCACTTCACCTCGGTGCAAGTGATGCGTCCCGCTGCTGCGGACGCCGCCGCCGCAAATGGCGATCCCAAGAAAGTCGGCCACGACCTCGGCGCGAACATCGTCCTGACCGGCTCGATGCAACGCGCCGGAGACCGCCTCCGCGTCGCGTACGAAGTGCTGGACGTCGCGCAGGGTACGTCGCGTCCCGGCGATCTGATCGAAGGCTCAACCTCCGACCTTTTCACAATCCAGGACAAGCTCGCCGACAGCATAGCCGCCTCGCTCCAACTCGGCGCTCCCGCTTTCCGTGCGTCCGTCCCCGACAGCAGCGTCTCCCAGACCCGCTACCTCGAAGCCCTCGGCCACCTCCGCCGCTACGATCAGGAAACATCGGTTGACAGCGCGATCCACATCCTTGAGGAGTTGGCGGCGCAGAGTTCGTCAGCATCCGTGCAGGCCGCGTTGGGACGCGCGTATCTCTACAAGTTCCAGTTAACGCACGATCCTAAATGGGCGGTTCCGGCGGCAGCCGCCTGTGAGCGTGGCCTGCGCAATGACCCGCAGAACTTCGAGATGCACATTACGCTCGGTCAGTTGCGACGGCATACCGGCAGGACCGTCGAAGCCATCGCCGAGTTGAAGCAGGCACTCGCACAGCAACCGAACAGCGCGGAAGCGACGTTGGAGCTGGCCGAGGCGTACAAAGCCGGCGGCGACCTCGCTCAGGCGGAACAGGCATACAAGAGAGCGATCCAACTGCAGCCTAACTATTGGTCCGGGTACAACAAGCTGGGCGTGTTCTATTTTGCGCATGGCCGCTACCCGGAAGCCGCACAGGAATTCGAAGAGGCCGTACGGCTGCTGCCGGATAGCAATCGCCCTCGGAACAACCTAGCCGGCGCCTACCAGGAAATGGGACGCTATCCCGAGGCCATCGCCGCGTATCTCGCCTCGATCAAGAACCAACCGACACCTCAGGCGTACTCGAACCTCGGCACCTGTTACTACGACCTTGGCCGCTATTCGGACGCAGCCGCCGTCTACGCAAAGGCCGTCAATATGACCCCTAAGAGCTACCGCTACTGGGCAAACCTCGGCGACGCATACCGTTGGATTCCAAACTCCGAGGAAAAGGCGCATGACGCGTACGACAATGCAATTGATCTAGCCGGCAAACAGATCGAGATGAACGAGCACGATCTCGACGCTCGGTCACGGCTGGCCGAGTGTCTGGCGAAACGCGGGCGGTTCCAAGATGCACGCAGCGAACTCAAAGCGGCGATAGCGATCGACCAAAACGATCTCGAAACGATGCATCGCGCAGCGATCGTATCGATGCTTGCGGAGAACTACGAAGAGGCGGCTCGCTGGTTAACGCTCGCCGTACAGCATGGCTTCAACAAAGCAAAACTCGAGCGAGATCCAGAATTCGCCATTTTGAGGCAGAAGCCGGTCTTCCATGAAGTCATGCGGGCTTCGACTACAATTGTGCCGGGTCCTCGATAACAACAACAACGGAGGTAGTCGCCATGGCGCAAAAACCGGTTGATGTAACCGTCAATCCCGGCGTGGGCATTACAGTCGACGTCAACAAAGTCAGCGTGAAGAAGGGTACTGACACGATCGCCTGGAAGTCGACAAAGAGCAAACAGGAATTCGGTATTGTTTTGCCGGCAGGCGAACCGGCGGTCAGCTGCGACTGGCAAGGCAACAAGTGGGTTTGTACGGCCGGGCCGTTCAATGGAGCTCCCCGAACGATCAAGTACGACGTCACGGCGTCTGGAACGCCGACACTCGATCCTGATGTCGAAGTGATTCCGTAACGTCTACCGTCTCCAAGGAGGGAGCCCGTTGGCTCCCTCCTTGCCCAAGCGTTATTTCCCCAGCTTCTCGCCGAGGTCTTCCACCACTTCGCCCACCTTGCGGCGGGCCTTGCCGAAGCCGGCCTGGATATCGCCGCCGGTGCGCTGATCGGCGCCTTCGTTTTCGAGGATCGGGTCGCCGAGCGCGCGTCCGATGTTCTGTTTCACCGTGCCTGCTGCCTTGTCGACGTTGCCTTTGATTTCGTCGTCATTGATTCGCATGTGTGAGTCTCCTTCGCGATTCAAATAACTCAAGAATCCTGCCAGGGAATCAGGGGAAAAAGCAGGGACGAGGGAGATGAAGCAGGGCCTCCCCTCGTCCCTAGTCCCTCGTCCCTAGTCCCCGCTGTTACTCCGTCTTTCGCACCGTCACGTCGAAGCGGTACTGGTGGTCTTTGTAGTAGAACGACACCAGCGACACGAAGGTCTTGTCGAGCGGCTTGTTCTGCTTCGTCTCGAAGAGCGGGTAGAGCGGCGTCGGACGCGTGTAGTGCCAGGCCAGCTCGCCGTGGCCGGTGGTCGGCTCGGTCGGATGGCGCTGGAAGTTGCGGAGACCGTCGTAGACCTTGTAACAGATCAGTCCGCGATACACCGGGCCGCGCGCGCTTGGTGATGTGCCGAGGATCGGGAAGCCTTTCGGAGTGACATGAGCGATGTACTCGGCACCGTCCGCTGTCGGACCGCCGGTGACTGTGATCAAACCCGCGTTGCGAAGGTTGTCGAACGTGCGCAGCGAGCGCTCGTCGTACTCATCCTTCGGAAACCGCGGATTCCAGAACACCTTCTGCGGCACCTCGGCGTAGATCGGCTCGGCCGCGAAACGGTAGCCCTCGATGATCTGATTCGCCTTCTCCGCCGTCAGCGGTTCTGCCTTCTGGCACGCAACCATCAGGAGCAGGACCGCGCATGCAACTTGACTCGTTCGACCGCGCATGTTGTTATCCCCCGGCTTTCCGCGCGACGCGCACGATACCGCGAGAATTGAATTGACCGACCGAATCCTCGACGCGCTGGCGCGCCTCTGCCTGCGGCGCAACAAAGAAATCCTGATCGCGGCCTTCGTGCTCGCGGTTCTGGCCGTGCTTGGCGCCACGCGCCTTTCCTTCGATCCCGACCTGCTCAACCTCATCCCGCAGCAGAACAAGCAGGTCAACGAGTTCCGCAAAGTCCTCAAAGACCTCGGCACGATCGACTATCACATCGTGCTCATGGACATGCCCAAAGGGCGCGACGTCCACGACTACGACACGCTCATCGACGCCGTGGCCGAGGGGTATCGGAAGAATCCGCGGATCGAGGATGTGACGTACAAGATCCCCAATCCGCTCGACTTCATCGAGATCATCCTGCCGAAGGCGTTCCTCTTCCTGACGCCGGCGGAGCTCGACCAGGTTTCCGCGAAACTGACAGATGAAGGCATTCGCGCGTCGGTTGCGCGGAATGCCGCCATGCTTCAGACGCCGCAGGCGACGGCCATGAAGCCGCTCGTTCAATACGATCCTTTCAACTTCCTGCCGATCTTCCTTCGCAAGTTTCAGTCCGCCGGCGGCGGCTTCAGCATCGATACCTCCAGCGGCTACTACATGTCGTCGGATCACAGCATGCTGCTGATCCTGACGAAGCCGCGGCGGCCGGCGCAGGACGTTCCGTTCGGCAAGAAGCTGCTGAACGAGGGGACGCTGATCGAGGCCGAGGCGCTGCGCGATTTTCAGAAGACCGCGGCGCCGGGAACGCCGCTGCCGAGGATTTCGCACACCGGCGGATACGAGATCGCCGCCGGCGACGCCGACCTCATTCGCCAGGACGTCATCATCAACATCCTCGGCACGGTCTTCGGCGTGCTGGCGCTGTTCCTCTACGCCTTCCGCCGGCCCGCTTCCATCATCTACGCCGGCGCGCCGCTCGCGCTCGGACTGCTGCTGACGTTCGGCATGGCCGGCGTGACCTACGGCAAGCTCTCGCAGGCCAGCGCTGGATTCGCGGCGCTGCTGGCCGGACTCGGCATCGACTTCATCACCGTTCTCTACGGCCGCTACGTCGACGAGCGCAACCGCGGCACGTCGATGCAGGAGTCGATCCGCACGATCATGCGCTCGACGATGCCGGGCGTGTTCGTGGCCGCGATCACGACCGCAGGAACGTTCTTCGCGTTCCTGGCCACCGACTTCCGCGGCATGACGCAGCTCGGCTTCCTGACCGGCGTCGGCATCCTGCTTTTCCTGCTCTGCGTGATGTTCCTGCTGCCCGCGCTGATCGTTTTTTCGGAACGGAAAGAATCGCGCCGCGCACCGAAGCTGTACCTGCATTCATTCGGCGCGGGCAAACTGATCGACCTCTCCGTCGCCAGGCCGCTCGTCACGATCGGCGTGTGGGCTGTCTTCATCGTCGCCTGCGGGATCATGGCCACGCGCGTCCGCTTCAGCGACAACATCCAGGATCTGCGCGCGAAGGGAAATCCGGGCGTCGTCAATCAGTCGCGGATCACCGAGAAGTTCGGTCAGTCCTTCGACTTTATGATGTACGTCTGCGAGGGGAAGACGCTCGAGGAAGCGCTGGAGAAAACGCGCACGGCGTCGAAGGATCTCGACGCGCTCGTGGCCGACCACACCATCGCCTCGTATCAGTCGATCTCAACGTTCCTGCCGCCGGTCGTCGATCAGGAAAAGATCATCGCCCGCCTGCACGCCGGCGCCGCGAACGAGTTCAACATCGCACGCATCGAGAAGACGTTCCGCGCGGCGCTCGTCGCGAACGGATTCCGCCCCGAGGTGTATGACGACTATCTGAAACTGTTCGCGCAGACGCTGCAGCCGCCACAACCGATCACGCTGCAGACCATCGGTAACGAAGACATCACCAAGCTCACCACACGCTTTGTCAAGAAAGTCGGCGGCGGCTGGATGTCGGTCATCAACGTCTACCCGACCGGCGGCAAATGGCCGCGCGACGTTCCCGCCAAACTGATGGCCGTTCCCGACCGCCATCCCGGCGACGTTCTCACAGGCGTCAATCTCGTCAGCGGCACGCTGCGCCGCATCGTTAAAGCGGACGCGACGCGATCGACGATCATCGGCTTCGTCGCCGTGCTCGTGCTCATGTTCGTCAGTTTCCGCAATTTGAAACTGACGCTGCTCTCGTTCGTGCCGTTCGTGGCGGGCGCCGTCGGCATGCTCGGACTGATGGCGCTGCTCAACCTCCAGTTCAACTTCATGAACATCTTCGTCGGGTTGATGATCATCGGCGTGGCCACCGACTACGCGATTTACATGCTGCAGCGGTACCAGGAAGACCCGGTAGCCTTCCGCGCCAGCGCGCACGAGACCGGCAAAGCGATCGTGATGGCCTCACTCACGGCCATCGTCGGCTACGGCGCATTCGCCTTCTCGCACTATCCGGGTCTGCGATCGATTGGGTATGCTTCGACCTTCGGCATCGGCCTGAGCGGATTGGCCGCGATCACGCTGCTGCCGGCAATTCTGGTGATGGGACGGCGAAACGATGAACGCTAGAGCGAGGACGATTCCGAACACACTTCTGACCCGCCTCGTGCGCGGCCGCGCTGCTTTCGATGTTCTTCTGGTCGTCTTCGCCTCGGCAATCATCGCCATCGCCGCGCAGATCGCGATTCCGATTCCGGGTACTGTCGTACCGCTGACGATGCAGCCGCTGGCCGTGCTTCTGGTCGGCATCACGCTCGGCTCGACGCGTGGAGCAGCGGCCGCCGCGCTCTACCTTCTCGAAGGGTTCAGCGGCATGCCGGTCTTCGCGCAAGGTCACGGCGGAGCGATCTGGCTGGCCGGACCGACCGCCGGCTATCTCTTCTCCTACCCGTTCGCCGCATTCGTTGCCGGCTGGTTCTCCGAGCGCGGCTGGGGCTCGACGATCCTTCGCGCCATCACCGGCATGCTCGTCGCCCTCGGCATCATCTACCTCGGCGGCTGGTCATGGCTGGCCGCGTTCGTCGGTGCGAAAAACGCGTGGCTCGGCGGCGTTCGCCCGTTCATTCTCGCGGACATCGTCAAAGTCGCAGTAGGCGCCTCGCTGCTGCCGCAACTCCAGCGCATGCTGGCGAAGTTACTACAGCCGTAGTAGCATCCGGCGATGCGCACGCTCGCCATCGCTCTCCTCCTCGCCGCTACCGCCTGCCGGACGTTGAATCCGGACATGCTGCGCGACGAGCTTCTGGCCATGAACAAGGCCGATCAGGAAGTCCGCCAGCGCTGGATCAAAGATCAGAAGAATCCGGCCCTCAACGCGGAGATGCAGCAGCTCGACGAGCGTCACGTGAAGCGTCTGCGCCAGATCGTGAAGCGATACGGCTGGCCGGGAAAATCG
>JAFAOU010000181.1 GCA_019247495.1 Acidobacteriota bacterium | reverse complement strand
CGTCGGACTGATCCCCGATCTGGCCACGCTGCGCGACCGCGCCCGCGGCAACGTTTCTCGCGCTATCTACGGCATGCTCTCCCTCGGCTGGCGCGGTTCGGCCAAGCACTGGTTCCGTTACGAGTCGACGTATCTGCTGCTGGCCGGTTTGTCCACGCCGCTCGTTCTCTCCGTGCACACCATCGTCTCCTTCGACTTCGCCGTCGCCCAGATCCCCGGATGGCACGCCACGTTTTTCCCGCCGTACTTCGTCGCCGGCGCCGTCTACGCCGGCTTCGCCATGGTTCTCACGCTGGCCATTCCGGCGCGGAAGATGTTCAAGCTCGAAGACTTCATCACCATGAAGCACCTCGAGAACATGGGCAAGGTGATGCTCGCCACCGGCCTGATTGTTTTTTACTCCTACGCGATGGAAGCCTTCTTCGCGTTCTACAGCGGCAATGGCTACGAGCGCTACATGTGGCTGAACCGCGTGCAGGGACCGTACTGGAAGATGTACGCGATGCTCATCGTCTGCAACGGCCTGGCGCCGCAGTTGATGTGGTTCCGGCGCATGCGCACGTCCACCGTCGGCCTCTTCATCACCGCGATGTTCGTCAACGTCGGCATGTGGCTGGAGCGCTTCGTCATCATCCCAACCTCGCTCCACCGCGATTTCCTGCCGTCATCGTGGGGCATGTACCACGGCACCCGCTGGGACTGGAGCATGTACCTCGGCTCGATCGGTCTGTTCCTCTTCCTGCTCTTCCTCTTTGTCCGCTTCCTGCCGATGATCTCCATCTTCGAGATGCGAACGCTGTTGCCGGAAGCCCAATCACATCCGGAAGGACACGAGGCGTAGCGCGATGGCGATCGGCAAAGTCAGAACGGGGCTGTACGGCGTGATCGCCGAGTTCACCTCGCCGGCGGACCTCGTCACCGCAGCCGAGGCCGCGCGCGACGCCGGGTATACGGAGATGGATGCCTTCTCGCCGTTCCCGATTCACGGACTGCATGAAGCGGTGGGGATGAAGTCGACCGGTATGTCTGCGCTCGTCCTCGGCGGGGGGATCATCGGAGGTCTGAGCGGATTCTTCATGTGCTGGTACGCGAACGTGATCAGCTATCCGCTCAACATCGGCGGCAAGCCATACAACTCGTGGCCGGCCTGGATCCCGATCACCTTCGAATGCACCATCCTGCTCGCGGCCTTCGCCGCCGTCTTCGGCATGCTCGCCCTCAACGGCCTGCCGATGCCGTATCACCCCGTCTTCAACGTGCGGCGCTTCGATCAGGCCTCGCGCGACAAGTTCTTCCTCGTCATCCAGGCCCGCGATCCGAAGTTCGACTTCGATCGCGTCTGGAAGTTTCTCGAGGCACTCCACCCACGCGAGGTCGTCGATGTTCCCTGGTAAATCGACACGCAGTGCTCGCGAACGTAGCGCCGGCGGCCCGCCGGCTGTACCGCCAGCGGCTCGCTGGCATGTGCTCGCGCTGCTGTTGATGCTCGCCACGCTCGCAGCCTGCCGGCAGAAGATGTCCAATCAACCCAAATACGACCCGCTCGAGCCGAGCGACTTTTTCGCCGACGGCATGTCCGCCCGCCCGCGCATCCCCGGCACCGTCGCGCGCGGCGAGCTGCCGCTGGAAGGCTTCCTCGTCACCGGCAAGATCAATAACGCCGACGGCGACGGCTTCCCCTTCGCCATCACCGCGCAGGTCATGAACCGCGGGCAGGAACGCTTCAACATCTACTGCTCGCCATGCCACGGACGGCGCGGCGACGGCAACGGCATGATCCCGTCGCGCGGATTGCGGCATCCGCCGTCGTTCCACACCGAGGCGTTGAGAGCAGCGAAGACGGGGCACTTTTTTGATGTGATGACGAACGGATTCGGTGCCATGCCGCCGTACAACGTGCAGGTTCCGGTCAACGATCGCTGGGCCATCATCGCGTACATCCGCGCGCTGCAACTGAGCCAGAACGGCACGGTCAGCGATCTGTCGCCCGCGCAGCGCGCGCAGCTCGGAGGTGCGCAGTGACGCCGGACGTGCGCAGCAGCACGCCGGTCACCGGCATCGCCCGCTGGCGGATGCCGTCGCTCATCGCCGGCATCATCGGACTGGCGCTCAGCATCGCCGGCTACTTCGTCAATCCGCAGACGTTCTTCCGGGCGTACCTCCCGAGCTTCCTCTTCTGGTTTTCGATCGTGGCCGGCTCGCTGGCCGTGCTGATGCTGCAGTACGTCACCGGCGGCGAATGGGGACTGATGATCCGCCGCCCGCTCGGCGCCTCCGCGCGCACGATGATGTGGATGGTGCTCTTCTTCATCCCCATCGTCTTCGGGATGAAGTACCTCTACCCGTGGTCCGACACCGCGTGGGCGATGGCCGACGAAAACGTGCGGCAGAAGCTCGACTGGCTGAACTGGAAGCGCTTCCTGATTTTTGCCGCGCTCTATTTCGCGCTCTGGAACCTCTGGGCGTGGCGCATCCGCATCCTCTCGCTCAAGTTCTACGAAGACCGCTCGCCCTTCACGGAGCTCAAACGCCGCAAGTGGGCCGCTTCCGGACTGGCCATGATCGTGCTGACGCTCACCTTCGCCTCGATCGACTGGATGCTCTCCACCGAGCCGAAATTCAGCTCGACGATGTACGGCATCACCTTCGTGGTCGGCTGCGGACTCTCGGCCCTCGCGTTCGTGACGTTCTTTTTCGCGCAGCTCGCGAACACCGACGCCATGCGCGGCGTCCTCAAGCCAAACCACTTCCGCGACCTCGGCAACCTGATGCTGGCGTTCGTCATGTTCTACGCGTACACGACCTTCTCCGAGTTCCTGCTGATCTGGTACGCGAACGTTCACGAAGAAATCCCCCACTACCTCGTGCGCAACACGGGCATGTGGGGCGCGGTGGCGTTCAGCGTGGCCATGTTCCACTTCTTCCTGCCGTTCGGATTGCTGCTGATGCGGCCGATCAAAGACAAACCGAAGACCATCGCCATCGTGGCGGTGATCGTGATCGTGATGCGCTACGTCGTTCTCTACTGGCTCGTCGCGCCGTCGTGGTACGGCGAGCATTTCACCTGGTCGTGGATGGATCTGACTTCGCTCGTCGGCATCGGCGGCGTCTGGATCTGGGCCTTCATCGGCCAGCTTCGCGGCCAGACCATCATCCCGATTCACGAGACGTGGGTCGAAGAAGCCATTCGGGAAGGAGCGCTGAAGGTCAATGCCTGAACACGCTCCGTACCGCGACGACGACATCGTCAACCCCGAGACGCGTCACGAAGACAGCGACGTCAACGTCCGCGCGCTGCTGTGGTCCGTGGTGATCTTCATCGTCTTCGCGTTCGTCACGCACGCCGTGCTTTACCTGCAGTTCCACGCGTACGCAAAGCACTTCCGCAACGAATCGTCGCAGCCGCTGACGATGATGGCGCCTCCATCGAAGGTCCCGCCAACGCCGCGCCTCCAACCGTTCCCGA
>JAFAOU010000092.1 GCA_019247495.1 Acidobacteriota bacterium | reverse complement strand
GAACGTGTTCCCGGCGGGGAAGCCGGTCTTCGTGAACTCCGACAGCGTCAGCATGCGGCAGGCGGACAAGTCCGCGATCTTCTCCGGCAATGTGAAGGCGTGGCAGGAGACGAACACGATCTTCGCGCAGGAGCTGCAGGTGCGTGGCGCCGGCGATCAGATCTCCGCGCGCGGCAACGTCCGCATGACGCTCTACAACACCGGCGCGGACAACCAGAGAAAGACGCCCGTGCTGTCGAGCAGCGACGCGCTGCTCGCGCATAAGAACGACCGCAAGATCGACCTCACCGGCAACGTAAAGATCGACGACGAGCAGCGCCACCTCACCGCGGAGCACGCGACGTTGTTCTTCGACGCGAACCGCAAGGCCGAGCGCATCGAAGCCGAACAGAAGGTCGTCCTTCTCGAACAACAGCCAACCGCGCGTAAAGGCACCGGGGAAAAGGCTACCTACCTCGTCGCCAAGCGCCTCATCTACCTCAACGGCTCGCCGGCGACGGTCACCGACGCGCGAGGCACCATGACCGCGGAGAACTTCGCCATCGACCTCGCCAAAAACAAGGTCGACGTCATGAGCAGCTCGGCGCCTACGCAGGGCACTTATAAGCAACCGTAGTTTGAAGTTTGATGTTTGATACATTCTCGCCTGCAGATGCCCGATTCCACAGTTCTCCCATTCACGGCGAAGGAAACCGTCGAGCCTCTCCGGCTCGCTGCAACGAATCTCGAGAAGGTTTACAAGGGGCGCAAAGTCGTCCGCGGCGTTTCCGTCGACATCCGCCAGGGTGAGATCGTCGGTCTCCTCGGTCCCAACGGCGCGGGAAAGACGACGACGTTCTACATGACCGTCGGCCTGGTGCGTCCCGACTCCGGCCGCGTCACGCTCGGCGATGAAGACATCACCGATCTGCCGATGTATCTCCGCGCGCAGAAGGGGATCAGCTATCTGCCGCAGGAGGCTTCCGTCTTTCGAAAGCTGACCGTGACCGAGAATCTGATGGCCGTCTTCGAGACGATGAACCTGCCGCTCGCCGAGAGGGAACGCCGCACGAAATCGCTCCTCGAGGAGTTCGGCGTAACCCACATCGCGAGGAACCGCGCCTACTCGCTTTCGGGAGGCGAACGGCGTAGAGTCGAGATCGCGCGGGCGCTTGCAATCAACCCGGCATTCATTTTGCTAGACGAGCCCTTTGCAGGAATCGATCCCATCGCCGTATTCGAAATTCAACGCATCGTTTCGCAGCTGCGCGCGCGCGGGATCGGGATCCTCATCACTGACCACAACGTGCGTGAAACTTTGAAAATCACCGACCGCGCCTACATCATCAAAGAAGGCGAGATCTTCCGTCAGGGAGGTCCCGAGAGTCTCTCGGCAGACGCAGAGGTCCGGCGAATCTACCTCGGTGAGTCGTTCAATCTGAGCTAGATTCAAGCGCAACGGACCATGGCACTCGAGCAAAAACTCCACCTCAAACTTTCCCAGAAGCTGATCATGACGCCGTCGCTGCAGCAGGCGATCAAGCTGCTGCAGTTGTCGAAGCTCGAGCTCCAGGAAGTGCTCAACCAGGAGCTCCTCGAAAATCCGCTGCTCGAAGAAACCGCTGAAGAAGCGAAGGCTGAAGAGCCGGAGACCGAGACCACCGACCAGAAGACGGAAGCGGAAGACGAAGCGAAGAAGGTCGAAGCGAAGGAACAGGACAAAGAGAAAGACTCCTTCGACGAGATCGACTACGACGCGTACTTCCAGGACTACATCGAGTACGGCTACAACCCGAGGATGGGGGAGGAGCACGACGAGTTCCCGATCGAGAACACGTTGACGCGGCCGCCCAATCTCACGGATCACCTGCAGTGGCAGCTGTCGATGAGCGACGCCTCGCCGCGGACGAAGGAAGTCGGCCAGTTCATCATCGGAAACATCGACGAGGACGGCTATCTCCGCGCGAGCGACGAAGAGATCGCGAACGCCGGACCGTATACGCCGGAAGAGGTCGACCGGGCGGTGCAGACGATCCAGTCGATGGACCCGATCGGCGTCGGCGCGCGCGACCTTCGCGAGTGCCTCCTGCTGCAGCTCGATTTCCTCGACGTCGACAATCCGCTCGTCGAGACGATCATCCGCGACTACTGGGACATGTTCATGCAGCGTCACTTCGTGCAGCTCGCGAAGACGCTGGGCATCGACCTCAAGACGCTCGAGGGCGTCGTCGAGATCATCAAGCATCTCGATCCGAAGCCGGGCCGCAAGTACTCGAACGAGCGCGCGATCTATGTCGAGCCGGACGTCTACATCCACAAGGTGGGCGACGAGTACATGATCGTGCTCAACGAGGACGGCATGCCGAAGCTGCGCATCAACGGCAGCTATCGCGCGATGCTGAACTCGATGGATTCGAAGTCCGACGGCGAGACCGTCAACTACATCAAGGACAAGATCCGATCGGCGGTCTGGCTGATCAAATCACTCGATCAACGCCAGCGCACGATCTACAAGGTCGCCGAGTCGATCGTGAAGCACCAGCGCGAGTTCCTCGAGCGCGGCATCGACTTCCTGCGCCCGCTCGTCCTGCGCGACGTCGCCGACGACATCCAGATGCACGAATCGACCGTCTCCCGCGTCGTGTCGAACAAATACATGCACACGCCGCGCGGCCTCTTCCTCATGAAGTATTTCTTCCACAGCGGCATCGATTCCGATACCGGTGAGGACATCTCGAGCCTGACGGTCAAAAAGAAAATTCAGAGCTACATTGAGGCGGAGGACCCGCGCAAGCCGCTCTCCGACTCGAAGATCATGAAGATCCTCAACGACGAAGGCATCAACATCGCACGTAGGACCGTTGCGAAGTATCGCGACGAGCTCAACATTCCTTCGTCGACGGACCGCAAACAGATCTTCTAATTCGTTTTTTAAGGGGCACCCATGGCCACAGGCATCATCGGTCGTAACTTCGAAGTCACCGACGAAATCCGCGCACTCGTCAATAAGAAACTCGACAAGATCATCGAACGCCTCTTCGACGACGTCATCGACGTCCGCGTCATGCTTCAGGTCGAGAAGTACCGCAACATCTGCGAGATCCTCATCGTCGGCAAAGAGCACGACGTGAAGTCGGTGCAGGAGTCGCAGTCGTCGATGCCGGACGCCATCAACTCCGCCATCGACCACGTCAAGCGCCAGGCGCAGAAGAATCGCGAGAAAATCCGCGATCACCATCGGCATGGCGACGTGCCGGCCGAGGATGAAGAGCGCCTAAGCTGAAAAGCGCTTTCACCACAGAGGCACAGAGGACACTGAGAAGACTCTCTGTGACCTCTTTGTCTCCGTGGTTCAACGCCTCGGAGTACGATAGGCGCCATGGCTACGTCAATCACCGGGCGCCACTATGAAGTCACGAAGGACATCCGTGACCTGATCACGAAGAAGCTCGACAAGATCGTCGAGAAACTGTTCGACGACGTCATCGACGTGCGCGTCGTGCTGCAGGTCGAGAAGTATCGCAACATCTGCGAGATCCTCATCACCGGCAAAGAGCACGACGTAAAGTCGGTGCAGCAGTCGGACGACTCGATGCAGGACGCGATCAACAGCGCCCTCGATCACGTCAAGCGGCAGGCGCAGAAAAATCGCAGCACGATCCGCGATCACCATCGCAAAGACGGCAGCCGCAACAAGGAAGCGACCGGATTGGTGACGCAGTGGTCCGTGCAGGTCCTCGAGCCCGGGAAACTGCGCAAGCCGGGTCCGAAGCGGCTGCCGCGCATCATCAAAACGAACGATCTTCCGATCTTGCCGATGACGATCGAGGACGCCGCCGAGTCGCTCGATGGATCAAAGAACGAATTCATCGTGTTCCGCGATCTCGACAACGACCGCATCTCCGTCATGTACAAACGCCGCGACAACAACCTCGGGCTGATCGCGCCCGAAATCTGACCAGGGAGACCCTCCACATGAAACGAATCGCCGCCGCCGTAACAATTGTGCTGTGCACGGGCGCCGCGCTGGCTGGCGTTTCGCGCAGTTACAAGGATTGGCCGAAAACACCGATCGGCTACTACATGACGAACGATGAGAAGAAGCAGTGGTCCGCCCTGCAGACCGATGCGGAGGCGGAACGGTTCATCAAAGACTTCATCGCCAGACGCGGCGGTGAGACGTTTACCCGCGAGGTCGCGCAGAACGCCGAAAAGGCGGACAAATACCTGAGCATCGGGAAGACTCCCGGATCGGAAACCGTGCGCGGAAAGATGATGATTCTTCTCGGCCCGGCCGCTCCGGCCAGCGCGACGAAAAAGAAGAAGGCCGGCGAGGTTCACATGGCCCCGGGAACCGTGATGGGCACCGATCTATCCGGTCCGACCATGCAGGACATGCAGGCCGCAACGAACGATCCCGGCAATGCGACGACGTTCATCACCGAATACACCTACACGTATCCGGCCGCTGCGTTGCCACCTGCTTATGGCAAGGCGTTGACCGTGAAAATCGAGGTTGATCCGGGAAAAGAAACCGATCGGCTGTCCTCCTATAGCGCGGAAAAAGAACTCGACAAGGTCTATGAACTGGCGGCGCAGGCAAAACTCGCCGCAGCAAAGCCCGCGACGCCGTAACGCCGCATGAGCGAAAACGACGATTTCATCGAGACCACGGTCCGCTCATTGATGGGCGGCGAGCTCGACGAGCTGGCGTTGAAAATCGTGACCGGCGACGACGGCCTCGATCGCACCATCCTCCGTCCTCGGGTGCAGAAGCCCGGCCTGGCCTTCGCCGGCTACTACGAATACATCAAGCCGTGGCGCGTGCAGATCATCGGCGAGTCGGAGACGAAATATCTGCAGAGCCTTCCTGCGCGTCTGCGCGAGAAGCGCGTGCGCGACGTGGCCGCGCTCGACGTCTCGTGCTTCATCGTCACGAAGGGCATCACGCCGCTCGAAGAGTTCAAACACGAGTGCGAGAAACGGTCGGTGCCGCTCTTCTCCACGCCGGCCATGTCGTCGACGTCGATCACGCGCACGACCTACTTCCTCGAAGAGACGATGGCGCCGAAGGTCACGATGCACTCCGGCCTGCTCGACGTCTACGGCATCGGCGTGCTCCTCCTCGGCGACAGCGGCATCGGCAAGAGCGAGTGCGCTCTCGATCTCATCTACCGCGGCCATCGGCTCATCGCCGACGACATGGTGATCATCAAACGCCATCCGAACGACGTCCTCCTCGGCTACTCGAACGATCTGCTCCGCCACCACATGGAGCTGCGCGGCATCGGCATTATCGACATCAAAGATCTCTTCGGCGTCGCCTCGACGCGCGACGTGAAGCCCATCGATCTCGTAGTCCGCCTCGAGAAGTGGGTGGAAGGAACGGAGTACGACCGCCTCGGCATCACCGGCGAAACCTACGAGATGCTCGGAGTTTCGAAACCGTATGTCCGCCTCCCCGTGGCCTCGGGACGCAACCTCGCGCTCCTCGTTGAGATCGCGGCACGCAATCACCTGATGAAACTGCAAGGCTACGATTCCGCGCGCGCTTTCCTCCAGCGCATCGACGCGCAGATCGCGAAGCAGGGGAGTGCCGGCGACTCTCTGCCGCACTCGAATCCGAATGAGATGGCCAGCTCCGAGCTGCGCAGTATGAACACGAAGATACGGTTTCAGCCGGACGTGCTGGATCGGACGAGAAGACAGCGGTAGGTTTTCGTCCGCGCCATTGCGCGCGAAGGCGCGCTTCACAAATGTAGCCCCGCGCTTTGCGCGGGGTTGGGTGGCGCCGCCGGTTTTGCGGCCGCGGAGGCGGCCGCCACAAAATCTCGCGCTGCGCGAAATTTTGTAGTGGCCGCCTCCGCGGCCACCAACATCCGACCGCACGTTTACCCCGCGCAGAGCGCGGGGCTAAGTTTGTGACGCGCGCCTTCGCGCGCGGCCGGTCAGATGCGGCCATGATGCGTGCCACCGGAGATCCTGAGTCTCCGCTCAGGATAAACTTCGATGTGAATGCCGCGCCCCGAATACCTCGTCATCATCACCGGCCTTTCCGGCTCGGGAAAAAGCTACGTGCAGTCGACGCTGGAAGACGTCGGCTTCTACTGCTCGGACAATCTGCCCATCGCGTTGATCGAGCCGTTTCTCGAGGAAGTGGGGGAGCATGAGAACGCGGATCGCGTCGGCATCGTCGTCGACGTGCGCACGCACGACTTCGCGAACGTCTTCCCGACGTTCTATCGCGAGCGGATTCAGAAGCTCGTACCGCACGTCGTCCTGATCTTTCTTGAAGCGAGCGATGAAGTGCTGGCGCGGCGCTATTCCGAAACGCGGCGCCCGCATCCGCTGGCGAAGGATCAGCCGCTGATCGACGCGATTGCCTCCGAGCGGGACGCGCTGACCGAGGTCAAGTCGCTGGCGAACATGGTGCTCGATACCTCGCAGTTTTCAGTTCACGAACTGAAGGCCGAGGTCATGCGGCGCTTCGAGTTGAAGGACGAGAAGGTGACCATGCTGGTCACGATCGTCACCTTCGGATTCAAATACGCGATGCCGTACAACGTCGACCTGCTGTTCGACGTTCGCTTTCTTCCCAACCCGCATTTTGTCGAATCGTTGCGGCCGAAAACGGGACTCGATCCCGAGGTCGTCGCGTACCTGAAAGCGCAACCGGGATACGACGTCTTTTACGGCAAGCTCCTCGACTTCGTGACCTACCTCTTGCCCGAGTATCAGAAAGAGATGAAGAGCTACCTGACGATCGGCATCGGCTGCACTGGGGGCAAGCACCGCTCCGTCGCCATCGGACAGCGCCTCGCCGACGATCTTGCCGCTCGCGGATACGCGATCGAGATCGTCCACCGCGACTGCAAGCGGTAGGACGGTTATCATTCGCCCGCTGCAGAGGAGAGTTGATTGATTGGTGCTTTGATCGTGACGCACGGGAACCTGGCGAGTGAACTGCTCAACGCCGCCCGCAAGATTGAATCGACGGATATCGTCATCGAGGCTGTGCCGCTGGAGTGGACGGACAGCGTCGACGAAGCGCGCGAAAAAATCCGCGTGGCGCTGGACCGCGTCGGCACGGACGGCGGCGTCATCATCTTCACCGACATGTTCGGCGGGACCCCCAGCAACATCAGCCTCTCGTTTCTGGAGAAGGATCGCGTCGAGATCATCACCGGAGTCAACCTGCCGATGGTCGTGAAGTTCGCGACGCTGCAGCAGGATGGCAAGGACCTGACCGCGGTCGCGCACACGATCAGCGAGAAGGGGTCGAAAGCGATTCGCGTCGCCTCGGAACTGCTTAGCGCGGAACGGCGGGCCGCGTCGTGATCGAGCACGACATCGAGATCAAGAACAAGCTCGGCCTGCACGCACGCGCCGCCGCGAAGCTCGTCCACTGCGCCGCGCGGTTTCGTTCCGACATCAAGATCCGCAAAGGCGACGAAGAGGTCGACGGCAAGTCGATCCTCGGCATCCTCCTTCTCGCCGCCGGCCGCGGCACGATCATCACCATCAAAGCGAACGGCGAGGACGAAGCCGCGGCAGTCGAAGCGATCGAGAAGCTCATCGACGCTAAATTCGATGAAGTAGAATGACTTGCGGCTCATTCGAAGCCGCATTTCATGCTCACCGAAGGCACTGCCAGACTCGCTACCGCCTCGCGTAGCGCCATCCGGACCTACAAAGGGATCGGCGTGTCGCCGGGCATCGCCATTGGGCGCGCGGTCATCATCGAGCGGCGCGAGGCGGCCATCTATCGCGTTCCCATCCGCGATGACGAGGTGCCTTCCGAGGTCAATCGATTTCTCGAAGCGGTCGAGAAAACGAAGACGCAGCTTCAGGAGCTGAAACAGCGCGTCAAGCGCTCGATGGGAGACGAATACGCGCAGATCTTCGAGGCGCACGCGATGATGGTGAGCGATCCGTCGTTCGCCGACAAAGTGATCCAGAAGATCGAGGCCGAGCAGGTCAACGCCGAGTGGGCGATGGCCGAGGTGCAGGAAGAGCTGCAGGCGCGGTTTCTCAGCTTCGACGACGTCTACCTGCGCGAGCGCGTCGCCGATGTGAAAGACGTCGCGGACCGGGTGCTCAAGAATCTCCAGGGCATCGCACATCACGATGTCTCCGAGATCACGCACGACGTGATCATCCTGGCCGATGATCTGACGCCGTCCGACACGATCCATTTCAATCGCCGGCCGATCGTCGGGTTCGCGACCGAGGCGGGCGGGCGGACGTCGCACACGTCGATCATCGCCAAATCGCTTTTCATGCCGGCCATCATCGGAGTTCCGCGCCTGACCAAAGTCGTCGACAACGATGAGATGGTGATCATCGATGGCTACGAAGGGACGGTGCTCGTCAATCCAACGCAGGCGATGATCGCTGAGTACCAGACGCGGGTCATCCGTCACGAAGAAGCCGAGCGCCGGCTGCTCGAAAATCGCGATCTCGTAGCAGTCACGAAGGACGAGCGCCGCATCACGCTGCAGGCCAATATCGAACTGGTTGAAGAGTTGAAGGACGCCATCCGTTTCGGCGCCGAGGGCATCGGGCTCTATCGATCCGAATTTCTCTACATTTCGAAGAGCCCGCTGCTGCCGAATGAGGAAGAGCACTTCCAGCTCTACAAAGCGCTGGCCGAGGCCACTGCGCCGCAGTGGTGCGTGATCCGGACCTTCGACCTCGGTGGCCGCAAGCTGGCCAAGGAAGTCATCGGCAGCAAAGAAAACAATCCTGTCCTCGGGCTGCGCGGTCTGCGGCTGTGCATGAAACACCGCGACATGTTCCGGACGCAGTTGCGCGCGCTGCTGCGCGCCTCGGCGTTCGGCAAGATCAAGATCATGTTCCCGGTCGTCACCAGCGTGCAGGAGTTGCGGCAGGTGAAGACGCTCGTTCGCGAGTTGCGCGCGGAACTCGATGCCGAGGGAATCGTGAACAATCCCGATGTTCCGATCGGAATCATGATCGAGGTGCCGTCTGCAGCGATCATCGCAGACATCCTCTCCACCGAGGCGGACTTCTTCGCGATCGGCACGAACGATCTCATCCAATACTCGCTGGCCATCGATCGCTCGAATGAGAACGTCAGCTATCTCTACGAGCCGCTTCATCCGGCGCTGCTCCGGCTGCTGAAGATGGTGATCGACGCGGGACACAGGGCGAACATCCCGGTGTCCCTCTGTGGCGAAATGGCGGCAGACCCGCTGTTCGCCGTCGTCCTCCTCGGCCTCGGTCTGGAAGTTTTCTCGATGAATCCGTCGTCGATTCCGGTGATCAAGAACATCGTGCGGTCGGTGCGCTACAAAGATTGCCGGCGCATCGCCGAGGTTGCACTGACGAAAAAGACAGCGCAGGAGATCGAGGAGTTCGTCATCGAGAGCGTCGCGATGCGCTTCCCCGAGGGGCTGGTCAACAAGGCGTCATGAGCGACGATCGATTTGCGAACCTGCCCATCAAACGGGTTCCGAAGCCGTGGGGTTACGAGCTGATCTTCGCGAAGACGGACCGCTACGTCGGTAAGATCCTGCACATCAATCGCGGTGAGAGCCTGAGCCTGCAATACCACGAAATCAAAGAAGAGACGCTGTTTGTTGTGGCCGGGGAGCTGAAGCTGACAATCGAAATCGACGGCGACCGGCGCGAGTTGCCGCTACACGCCGGCGAGGCTTTTCACATCGCGCCGCGGATGATTCATCGCATGGAAGCAATCGAGGACACGGACGTCGCCGAGGTTTCCACGCCGGAGCTCGAGGATGTCGTAAGACTCGAAGATCGATACGGACGCACTGGAACGAACGCGCCATGAAATTCGCACTCGTCATCTTCCTGGTCGCCGCCGCGAGCTTCGCGGATGATTCGCCGCTGGTGAAGGCGGCCAAGGCGAACGGCGGTCCGAAGAAGTCGACGAAGAAAGTCATCACGAATGCCGACGTGAAAAAGTCGTCCGGCAAGGTAGCAACGGTTTCGGTTGCCGCGACGTCAACAGCTCCGGCGGCCGCGCCGCCGATGTCGATCGCCGATCAGGACAAACTCCTGCACGATCGCGCAGCCGCGCAGAAGCGCACGGACGCGGCGCAGGCGAAAGTGAACGATCTCGATAAAGAACTCGATCGTTTGGAGCAGGCGTACTACGCGGAAAACGATCCGAATTATCGCGACAAGACGATCGCGCAGCGATTCGAGCAGACGAAGAAACAACTCGACTCGGCGCGAAAGGAACTCGCCGAGGCGAGAGACGCGCTGGAGAAGTTAAAAACGAAGTGAGCTGAAAAGGCTTTATCACCACAAAGCCACAAAGGACACGAAGGAGTCTCTTTGTGCTCTTGGTGTCTTTGTGGTGAAACGCTTTCCATCCAATGACCAAAACCTTTTTTATCGAAACCTGGGGCTGTCAGATGAACGATCTCGACAGCCAGCGGCTCTCCGGCAGCCTGAAGCTGCGCGGCTATCGGCGCGTCGACACGGAAGGAGAGGCGGACCTCATCCTTCTCAACACCTGCTCGATTCGCGACAAGTCGGAGCAGAAAGTCTTTTCACGCCTCGGCCGGCTTCGCGAGATGAAGAGCGAGCGCGAGTTGCAGATCGGCGTCTGTGGCTGCGTGGCGCAGCAGGAAGGGGAGGCCATTCTTCACCGCGCGCCGTGGGTGGACTTCGTGATGGGGCCCGGCAATGTCGGGCATCTCGATCAGATTCTTTCGGGCGATCGCCGCGTGGCCATCGATTTTCCCGACGATCGCAACTATGACTATCTCGCCGTGGACCGTCCCTCGGCCACCAAAGCCCAGGTGACGATCATTGAAGGCTGCAACAAGAACTGCACCTTTTGCATCGTGCCGACCACCCGCGGCCGCGAGGTCTCGCGTCCGTTCGATGACGTGTTGCGCGAAGTGCGCGCTGCGGTCGAGTCGGGACGCGTCGAGATCGAACTGCTCGGACAGACCGTCAATGCCTATCGCTGTCCGATCTCAGGGCGCGATTTCGGAGCATTGTTGTCTGCGGTCGCCGAGATCGATTACGTCGCGCGCCTTCGCTTCATGACCTCGCATCCCGCCGAGGTGAATGATTCGATGATTGCGGCAATGCGCGATCACGAAAACATCTCGCGCTACCTCCACCTGCCGGTGCAGTCGGGATCGTCGAAAATCCTGCGGCGGATGAAACGGCTGTACACGCGTGAGCATTACCTCGAAACGATTGCGCGGATCCGCCAAGCCATTCCGGAGATTCATTTTTCGACAGACGTCATCGTCGGCTTCCCCGGCGAAACCGACGACGATTTCGAGCAGACGTTGTCGCTGATCGCAGAAGTCCGCTACGGATCGATGTTCGCGTTCAAGTACTCGCCGCGGCCGGGAACGCCTGCGCTGAAGATCGGCGCGCCGGTCGATGACGCCATCGCATCGGAACGCCTCACGCGCGTTTTCGACCTCCACGAGCGCATCAAGCGCGAGCACCTGGAGTCGTATCGCGGGCGCATCCTGCCCGTGTTGGTCGAAGGTCCGAGCAAGCACGACGCCTCGATGCTCACTGGCCGCACCGACTACAACATCGTCGTCAACTTCAGCGCCGCCGCATCGACGCCGCCCGGGAGTATGCTGGGCGTGCGCATCGATCAGGCGCAGCATCACACGCTGCGCGGGGAGGCCGTCGCATGAGTGAGCTCGTACCGATGTCGATCAAAGGGTTGATGCTCGACCCCGTTTCCAATTCGCCCATCGTCGTGCTGAAAGATGAGGAAGAGAAATTCTTCCTGCCGATCTGGGTGGGCATCTTCGAAGCCAACGCCATCGCGCTGCAGCTCGAGAACGTGGAAACGCCGCGGCCGATGACGCACGACCTTCTCAAGAGCGCGATCTCCCAGCTCGACGGCCGCGTGACGCGCATTGTCATTCACGACCTTCGCGACTCCACCTTCTTCGCTCAGATCCGGATGATGGTGAACCGCGCCGGATCGGACACGATGCTCGAGCTCGACGCGCGTCCCAGCGATGCCATCGCTCTTGCGCTGCGCACCGAGGCGCCGATTTACGTCGCGCAGTCTGTGTTGGATCAAGCGCAGACGATCACGCCCGACGCCGACGACCAGGAAGAGAAGACGAAGAAGTGGTTCGAGAATCTCGATAGCGAGGATTTGGGCAAGTACAAGATGTAGCCGCGCAGGTACAATCCGCCCCAGTCCAGATGATCATCACCGTCGCCAATCAAAAGGGCGGGGTCGGCAAGACCACCACCGCCATCAACCTCTCCGCCGCCGTCGCGAACAAGGGCAACAAGACGCTGCTGATCGACCTCGATCCGCAGGCGAACAGCACGATGAGT
This sequence comes from Acidobacteriota bacterium, assembly GCA_019247495.1. Lineage (GTDB taxonomy): Bacteria > Acidobacteriota > Thermoanaerobaculia > Gp7-AA8 > Gp7-AA8 > JADGNZ01. The sequence goes on along the minus strand of JAFAOU010000092.1, from coordinate 16,246 downwards.
TACGTCGATCCGCGCAGCATTTCGCGCTCGATGTTCGATGTGCTGGTGAGCGAAGAGCTTGGATTCAACGACGTCATCGTGCCGACGCCGCTGCCGAATCTTTTCCTGGCACCGTCGAAAATCGCGCTCGCCAAACTGGAGTCGAAACTGATCGGCGAGATGGATGGCCCGTTCCGCCTCAAAGACAAGATGAAGGATGCGGCCAGCGAGTACGACTACATCTTCATCGACACGCCGCCGACGCTCGGCATGATTACCGTGAACGCGATGGTTGCGTCGACGCACGTGCTCGTCCCGATCCAGTCGTCATACTTCGCGCTCGAAGGGACGGACGATCTTCTCGAAACGATCGAGAAGATCAAAGCGCGTCCGAACCCCAACCTGCAACTGCTCGGGGTGGTCATCACCATGCACGACAAACGCACCACGCTGGCGCGCGACATCCACGCGCAGATCGGCCAGGTTTTCGGCGAGCGTCTGTTCAACACCGTGATCACGAAGTCGATCCGGCTCGAAGAGAGTCCGGCGTACAAGGAATCGATCTTCACCTTCGCGCCGAAATCGAGCGGCGCGATGGAGTATTACTCGCTGAGCGAGGAAATCCTGTCCCGAGTCTGAGGAAGCCCGATGAGCATGAAACGCGGATTACCGGAGCGAGCCACAATGCGCCACGACGCGCATTTCGTGGAAGAGCTGACGCGCCGTTCCGGACGGCACATCGGATCGATGATCCCGCTCGAATTCGTCGAGCCGAACTCCGAACAGCCCCGCACGACGCTCGGCAACATCGAAGAGCTGGCCGCGTCGATCCGCGAGAAGGGCGTTCTCGAGCCGATTCTGGTGCGCGCCATCGGACCGAATCGCTACCAGATCATCTCCGGCGAACGCCGCTTCCGCGCCGCGTCGCTGGCGGGACTCGACGAGATCCCTGCCATCGAGCTCGACGTCGACGACAAGGAGCAGCTTGAAATCGCGCTGATCGAAAACATCCAGCGCAAAGACTTAACGCCGTTCGAAGAAGCAGAAGGCTTCTACGTGTTGCAGCAGAAATTCGGCTACACGCACGAGAAGATTTCGCACGTGATCGGCAAGTCGCGCACGACCATCACGGAGACGTTGTCGATCAACGACATCCCGCAGCGCATCCGCGCGATGTGCCGCGAAGCGGGCATCACGAACAAATCGATCCTCGTGCAGATCGCGCGCGCAGACGACGAAGAGGCGATGGAGGACGTCGTCCGCCGCTACGCCGCCGGCGAGCTGACGCGCGATGAAGTCCGCAAACAGACCGCGAAGCCGGAGCCGAAAAAGGCTGGACGTCCGAAGAACTTCACTTGGCAGGTGAAGGACAAAGCACTCCCGTTCAGCGTCAACCTCAGTTTCCGCAAGGCGAATGTGGAGAAGAGCGAGATTGTGTCGGCGTTGCAGGAGTTGCTGCGGCGTTTGGAAAAAGAGTGACGGGTTCACGCGGAGCACACGGAGGAGCGGAGAAGCCGGTTTTGTATGTTTTTCTCCGCCCCTCCGCGTCTCCGCGTGAACCGTCTCCCCGTTGACATCAAACCAAAACGAAATTACTCTCCCGCCCGCATGTCACGCCGCACCACGCGCCGAATGTTGATGCCCCGCCCGGGCGCGGACGCGTAGACTGACTGCCTCCTCGACCCGGGTCCCTCCTTAAGCTTTTCTCCCCGACATGTCAGCAGCGTGAGGTCCGCCGCATTTGTGCGGCAGGAGGGGAAACATGTACCGCTTCGACACACTCGCAATTCACGCGGGGCAGCCGAATGATGTTGCCACCGGCGCAGTCACCATTCCTATCTATCAAACTTCAACCTTCGAACAACTCGGGCCGGGAGTGCATCGCGGCTTCGGCTATGCGCGCACCGAGCATCCGACCCGGCGCGCACTAGAAGAGTGTCTGGCCTCGCTCGAGGGCGCGCGATACGGGCTCGCGTTTGCCAGCGGCATGGCCGCGATTCACAACGTGCTGTCGCTGCTGCGGCACGGCGATCACGTCGTCTCGACACAGGATCTCTACGGCGGCGCGTGGCGTATCTTCACGAAGTACTTCGCGAAATTCGGAATCGACTTCACCTTCGTCGACAGCAGCGACCTGGCTGCCGTCGAACAGGCGATCCGTCCCGAGACGAAGCTGCTCTGGCTGGAAACACCATCGAATCCGCTGCTGAGGGTCACCGACATCGCTGCGTGCAGCGCGATTGCGCGGCGCACCGGAATCCGCACGGTCGTCGACAACACATTCGCCACGCCAGTCCTGCAACAGCCGATCGCGCTCGGCGCGGACGTCGTGGTGCATTCGACGACGAAGTACATCAACGGACACTGCGACGCACTCGGTGGCGCGGTGATCACCGACGATGAATCGCTTTTCGCCGAGTTGAAGTTTTTCCAGAACGCGATCGGCGCCGTGCCCGGACCGCAGGACTGCTTCCTCATCCTGCGCGGGCTCAAGACGCTTCCGTTGCGGATGGCAAGGCATTGCGAGAACGCAAGGGGAGTGGTCGCGTATCTAACAGATCACGCCCAGATCGCGCGGATTCACTACCCCGATTTCGGAGCCATTGTTTCATTCGAAATCGACGCTTCCGTCGACGACACGATCGACTTCACGAAACGCTTGAGGCTGTGGACGCTCGCCGAAAGTCTCGGCGGCGTGAAGAGCCTCTTCTGTCATCCGCCGACCATGACGCATGCCTCGGTGGAGCCCGAGGTCCGGCGCAAAGTCGGCATCGCAGACGGATTGATCCGGCTGTCAGTCGGACTCGAAGATGTTCGCGACCTCATCGACGATCTCGATCAGGCGCTCGAGGCGATCGCGCCGAGGAGGGCCGCATGCGCAGGATAAACATCGGTCTCCTCGGATGCGGCACCGTCGGCCGCGGCTTCGTCGATCTGCTCGCGCGCGAACGCGAACGCATTCGCGGGCGCGACGGCGTTGACATCGCTGTGCGTCGCATTCTGGTGCGGGACGCGGACAAACCGCGTCCCGGCATCAATCCCTCGCTCCTCAGCACCGCTGCGCTCGACATCCTCGACGACGGCTGCGACATCATCGTGGAGCTAGTCGGCGGCGTGCATTCGGCCGGAGCGTTTGTAAGAAGAGCCCTGGCGAACGGGAAACACGTGGTCACGGCGAACAAAGCGCTGCTCGCGGATTCAGGCCGCGAACTGTTTGCCTCCGCCGAGCGCAATCGTGTTCGGATCGGATTCGAGGCCAGTGTCTGCGGCGGGATTCCGATCGTCCGCGCGCTACGGCTCGGGCTGGCCGGCGACCGCATCGAATCGATCAGCGGAATCCTGAACGGAACGTGCAACTACATCCTGACGCGCATGGAGCAGGACGATCTCGAATTCGACGGGGCGCTGCGTCTGGCGAAGGAGCGCGGGTTCGCCGAGGCCGATTCGGCGCTCGACGTCGGCGGCGAGGACGCCGCGCAGAAGTTGCGCATCCTCGGCGAGCTGGCGTTTGGTCCGCAGCACGTGAACATGCGCGTGCACGGAATCGGCGACGTCACGCACGCCGAGATCGAACAGGCGCGAGCAAGACGCTGCGTCGTGCGACATGTGGCGACCGCGCGCCAGGTTGGCGGCGGAATCGAGATGCGCGTCGAGCGGCGTGAACTGCCGGAGTTTCATCCGCTGGCGGGCATCCGCGACGAAAACAACGCCGTAGTCATTCGCGGGAGAGCCGTCGGCGAGCTGATGTTTCAAGGGAAAGGCGCAGGCTCGTTGCCAACGGCTGCGGCAGTCTTGTCGGACGTGATCGAGATTGCCGCATGTTCTACGATGACACCATGAAAAAGTCGGACGGAAGTGACCAGCCGGCATCAGAGCTGATCTCGAAACGAATCGCCGAACTCGATGACTGGCGCGGGGAAACGCTCAGCCGAATGCGCAAGCTCATCAAGCAAGCCGACCCGGACGTCGTCGAGGAGTGGAAGTGGATGGGCACGCCGGTCTGGTCGCACGACGGCATCATCTGCACCGGCGAGTCGTACAAGAAAGTTGTGAAGCTGACCTTCGCAAAGGGCGCGTCTCTGAAGGATCCGGCCCATCTTTTCAACTCCAGCCTTGACGGGAACGTGCGGCGCGCGATCGATATCCATGAAGGGGAAGAGATTGGCGCGACTGCGTTCAAGGCGCTCGTTCGCCAAGCGGTCGCGTTCAACAGTTCGAGCAAGAAGAAAGCGAAGCGCTAAAAGAATCATCTCTTCGATTTAACATAATCTATCTTACCGGACTTTGTGGAAACCATCCGCAGGCCGCCGAATCCTCAATTCAGTCAGACGGTTACAATCGCGACGCCGATGAAGATCCTCACGCGCTACATCTTCAAAGAGATGCTCGGGCCTACCGCCCTCGGCTTCGCCTTCTACACCTTCATCATCCTGATGAAGAACCTCTTCGACTTCGCCGGCATGATCATCAAGCGCTCGCTGCCGGCGGCGACGGTCGGCCGGTTGCTCTTCCTGTCGCTGCCGCACATCGTCGTGCTGACCGTGCCGATGTCGCTGCTGTTCGGAATCCTCATCGCCATCGGCCGGCTGTCGTCCGACTCCGAGATCATCGCCATGCGCGCCCTCGGCATCTCGACGCGCACGATCTACCGGCCGGTGTTCCTCTTCAGTTTCCTGGTGTTCCTGATCAACCTCTACCTGATGAACTTCGTTCTGCCGAAGGGCAACGCCGAATTCGCGTCGCTGCGCTCAGAGATTTTCACGTCGCAGATTGAAAAGGAGCTCAAGCCCCGCGTCTTCTACGACGACTACGAGAACCTCACGATCTACGTGAACGATGTCGATCCGAAGACGCTGCAGTGGAAGGGCGTGTTCGTGGCCGACAGCCGGACCGCGGATGAGACGCGCACCGGCACCAGCAGCGGACCGGTGACGATCGCGCAGCAGATTCAGGGTGCGAAAGCCGAAGCCGCGCAGCCGGCGCAGATACTGCCGCAACGGTCGAGCAACAAGATCATCGTCGCCGAAAGTGGCAACCTGTCGATTCTCAAGCCGCACAACCAGGTCTGGCTGAATCTGAAAACGGCGCAGACACACCTCTGGGATCCGAAAAAGCCTGACCGATACGACCTCAACAGCAACGCCACGCAGCGAATGCGGCTGCCGGACAAATACGGCGACAACAACGGCGGCTACCAGCGCTCGTTGCGTGAGATGAACTTTCGCGAGTTGATGGAACAGGCTCGCTGGTCTCAGTACTCGCACGACATCGACGCACGGGAAACGTACTGGGCGGCGAAGGTCGAGATGAACAAGATGTTCGCGATCCCGTTCGCGTGCATCGTCTTCGGCATCCTCGGCCTGCCGCTGGGCATCACCAATCGACGCGGCGGCAAGAGCTCAGGATTTTCTTTAAGTATCGCGATCATCCTTGTCTATTACGTGATGATCAACAACGGCGAGCACCTCGCCGACACGGGGAAAATCGGCGCGGCCGTGGCGATGTGGACACCCAACGTGGTCCTGCTGGCGCTCGGCATCTACCTCCTGATCCGCGCGAACCGTGACACCGGCGCGCAGCGCTCCGAGGGTGGCATCGTGAAGCGCGTCGTGCAGGCGTTCAAGGCTCGGAAGGTCGCCGGCGCGGTCGCGAATGCCGGCGAAGGATCCTCAATTCTCAGCCGGTTCGACATCACATTTCCGAACACGCTGGACCGCTACATCATCCGCGAGTTCCTCAAGATCCTGACGCTGGTGCTGGTGTCCACGGCGGCGCTCTTCATCATCGTCGACTACACCGATATCAGCGGTGACATCCGGACGAACCACATCCCGCTGCACATCGTGGGCGCGTACTACCGCTTCACGATCTTCCAGATCCTCAACTACACGCTGCCGATTTCGGTGCTGGTTTCCACGCTCGTGACCTTCGGCATCTTCTCGAAGAATAACGAGGTGACGGCGTTCAAGTCGGGCGGGATGTCGCTCTACCGCGCGGCGCTGCCAATCGTCGGCATCGCGTTGGCCATCAGCTTTCTGGCGTACCTGCAGCTCGACTACATCCTGCCGTACTCGAATCAGCGCGTGGAAGAGCTGCGGAACAGGATCAAAGCCAAACGAACAGCAACGCGAGTCGTGACGGCGCCGCATCAGCAGAAGCTGTGGTTTCTCGGCAAGGGACGTTACATCATCAACTTCCTGGCCTACGACCGCGAGGAGAAGGAACTGTCGCAGGTGCAGGTGTTCGAATTCGATCCGGCGAAGTTCCGCCTGACGCGGCGCGTCTACGCGGAGCGTGCGCGATGGGACGGCGTGGGCTGGGCCTTTTCGAAGGGCTGGATGCGTTCGTTCGCCGACGACGGTAGCTCAACGTTCGCGCCAATCACCCGCCCGCTGCGGCTCTACTACAGCGAGCGCCCCGAGGATTTCGCCACCGAGGCGCGGGCACCGGATCAGATGACCTTCGCGCAGTTGCGGCGATACATCGAAACGATCCGCAAGTCGGGGTACGCGGCCGAAGAGCTGTCGGTGAAGCTCTACACGAAGACCTCGTGGCCGTTCATCAGCACCGTCATGGCGCTCATCGCACTCCCCTTCGCCTTCCGCATCGGCAAGCGCGGCGCCCTCTACGGCGTCGGCATCGGCCTGGTCCTCGGCATCCTTTACTGGATGATCTTCGCAGTCTTCACTAAGTTCGGCGAGGTCGGCAACCTGCCGGCAATGCTGTCCGCTTGGAGCGCGAATATCCTGTTCGCGATCGCGGCCGTGTATTTGTTTTTGAACGTCGAAACGTAGCCTGTCATCCTGAGCCGCCGGAGCGACGTAGCGCGAAGCGCGGAGTCGCGAAGGACGGTCGAAGGACCCCCTAAGTGCTTGCATCGAGATTCCCCGCCGCCCTTTCCGGGTTAGCAGTCAGGAGGTCCTTCGACCGTCCTGCGCTGCTCCGGCTTCGCCTACGCAGCTCCGGCGACTCAGGATGACAGCGCTAGAACCACTCGCTGCGGCCGCGATTGCTCGCTTCGAGGTGCGGTGTGGCCACCACGCTCGTGAGCACGAACGCCGAGGTTTGCAGGAGGCCGTCCGCGGCGCCGACCGAGATCGTGTTGCGGCCGCGTTCGACGACGAGGGAGACATTGCAGGTCGAGGCCAAGCAATCGGCATGTTTCACTTCCGACAGCTCGCCGCGCGAATTTGACACCGCGATCGCCAGGCGCATCGGCGGCAGCGACTCCGGTAACTTCACCGCGAGCGCGACCGTGCAGGTGTGACCATCGCAGGAAACGTCGCCGGCGCGGACTTCGAAATCGAAGTCGCTCGGTGCTTCCATCGCCAGGAGTGATGCGAGGACGCGGGAATCGAGGTCGGATACGTTGCGGCGGACGCGTGACGTGCGGACACGCAGTTTTCCGAGAGTTGGACCGTGCTCGATGGCTGACGGAGCCGGTGTGGTTGGGACAGCCGGCGAGCGGTCGGCGCGCATTGGCGCCGCCAAGGTACTGACCAGGATCATTGCCGGAACGAGCCCCCGGAGTCGCATCCCTTGTCCTCCGCTGTGTCGAAACAGTGGATAGAGTAAGTCGGGACGCGAACTTTGTCGAGCGGCCCGGACCGGAAGGGTGAAGAGTAAAAGGGCCGTTCGCCTTTTTTCACCCTTCACTCTTTCATTCAGATCGCGTTCACGATCTCTTCGCTCAGTCCTTTCCACTTGCGGAGGTACGCGCGGCGGTCCGAGTTGTACTTTTCGACGAGCTGCTGGTACTCCTCGCCTCTCCCCTGCCGCTCGTACATCTTCTTCGGCTGCAGGTAGTCGGCGTCGTCGATGCCGGGGACTTCCGTCGCCACCAGGTAGCCGAAGTCGGGGTCCTTCTCCCACTTAATCGTCCCCTCAGCGATCGCCTTCACCACCGCGGACGAGTGCTGGATCTTTACCTTCTTCGAGCGCTCGTCCTTGTCGTCGCCGCCGATGCGTCCCGTGTTCATCAGGTAGACGTCCATCGGACTCTGCTTCATCAGCTCGAGCATGCGATTGCCTTGAAAGGCGTGCAGCAGCGGGAAAAACGGATTCGTCCCCGGAACGCGCAGCGACTTGCCTGCCTCGGCGGCGCCGCCCGCGCTGGTGCCCTTCGTCTCGCCGAGCATGAAGTACGCGGCCGCCAATGGTCCCTCGAGCTTGGCCACCGCCGGGATGATGTTCTCGTTGCGGTTGAGGATGAGGAGGAAGTCGACGTTGTTGACTTCGCGCGCATCGAATGCGCCGGCCACGTCGTCCATACGGATCACCGCGCGGCCGTTCGGCGTGTACGACGTATCGAAATAATCGATCTTCCCGTCGTCCGACTGCGAGACGTTTTCGAGGTAAGCGTGCGGCGACGCGCAGGCGTCGAAGATCGTCGGCTCATCCTTAGGATTGAGCCCGAACGTCTTGGCGAAGCAGCCGTTCTCGGTCGCGTACACTTTGCCGCCCGGCATCAGCGCGCAGAAGTCGTCCTGCACCGGCTGCGAATTGTTCTGCTTCGTGAAGGTCGTGGTGGTCTTGCCGGTTCCTGAGAGTCCGACGATCAGGCCAACCTTGTTCACGCCGTCGACCGGAATGACCTTGCAGCCCGCGTGAAGCGCCAGGCCGCCGCGTTCGTAGACGATCTTGTTCCACATCCGCAGGCCGCCCTTCTTCGACTCGCCGAAGTAGTCGGAGTTGAAGACGCGTGTGATGAAGTTCTCGAGATCGACCGCGATCAGCCGCTCGTCCGGATACCCCTCGGCCTTGAGATTCGGCGTGTAGATCACCGTCACTGTCGGTTCGAAGTTTTCCAGTTCCGCCGGAGTGGCCGGATAGTACAGATGCTGTTGCATGCCGGCGATGTTCGCATTCGCCTTTTCCATGATCAGGCGCGCTGCCACGCGAAACTGCGGATCGTTGCCGATGAAACCGTCTACGACAAGCATGTCGCGTGTGCGGATGTAGTCGTTCTGCAGTTTGGCCATCCGCTCGTACTCGGCGCGGCTGATGGTCTGATCGGAGTGCTGTTCCGGCGTGTCGGTGGCGACGTACGTGGAGCCCTTCGAGCGCGATACCACCTTCGTGGCCACGTTCACGTTCCCAAACTCCGTCTTGCGGCAGTTCGGCATCTCCTCCGTGAAGCGGCGAAGCTGTTCCGGTGTCGGGTTCCACACCACCGACTTCGGCTCGACGGGCAGCGTCAGGATTTCGGTCATGAAATTCGTCCTCTCGACGGATCAGATTTGTGTGAGCTTGGTTCGACGCAAGGATTACGCCGGAACGGGCGCGAAGGTGCGGGATTTTACACGAAACCATAGAATGCGCCCGATCCTGCAGGAGGCCGTATGTATCTCGTCCGCGACATCTTTCAGTGCAAACCCGGTAAGGCCGGCGAGCTGGCCGCGAAGTTCAAAAAGACCTTCCCGTCGATGGAGACCGAGGACCGCTTCCGCAACTGCCGCGTGATGGTGGATGCCGTCGCGAACTACTGGACGGTGGTCCTAGAATGCGAATTCGAGTCGCTGGCCGACTTCGAGCACCACCTCGCCGAGTACGGCCGCCGCGACGACGTCCGCGAAGCGATGGCGGGGTACATGGACCTCGTCGAAGGCGGCCGAAGAGAGATTCTGCGGATCGTCTAAAAGGCTTTCACCACAGAGGCACAGAGATCACCGAGACTCTCTGTGCCCTCTGTGTCTCTGTGGTTGAATCTGGCTATGCGAATCGCAGTCATCGGCGCAGGCGGCGTAGGAGGCTACTTCGGCGGGAAGCTCGCGAGTGGCGGCGCCGACGTCGTCTTCATCGTCCGCGGCGCCACGCTCGAGGCGATGGGCACGCGCGGCCTGCGAGTCGACAGCATCAAAGGCGACTTCGTCATCGAGCATCCCAACGCGACCGACGATCCAACCTCGGCCGGCAAAGTCGATGCGGTCTTCGTCACCGTCAAGGCCTGGCAGATCGCAGAAGCCGCGGAACAGATCAAACCGATGCTCCGCGACGACACGATGGTCATCCCGCTCGAGAACGGCATCGACGCGCCCGACCAGCTCGCGGCAATCCTGGGACCCGAACACGTCCTCGGCGGCCTGTGCGGCATCGTCAGTTTCATCGCCGCGCCGGGTCACATCCGCCACGCCGGCGCCGACCCATTCATCATGTTCGGTGAGTTGGACAACCGGCGCACGCCGCGTGTCGAGGCGTTGCGCGACGAATGCCTGCGCGCCGGCGTGCAGGCCGACATTCCCTCGGACATTCAGCACGCGCTCTGGTCGAAATTCGTCTTCATCGCGCCGATGAGCGGCATCGGCGCGGCCACACGCGTCCCGATTGGCGTCTGGCGCGCGATGCCCGAGCCGCGCGAACTCGCGATAAGCGCCATCCGCGAAATCGTCGATGTCGCTCGCGCCCGCGACGTCGACCTCGGCGGCGACGCTGCAATCGATCGCACGCTGGCCCGTTTCGACGGCCTGCCGCCCGAATCCACGTCATCGCTGCAGCGGGACATCATCGACGGCAAACCGTCCGAGCTCGATGCCCAACTCGGCGCCGTCGTTCGCCTCGGCCGCGAGACCAACGTGGCAACGCCGGTCTGCGAAACGCTCCTCGGTCTCCTGTTGCCGCAGGAACGGAAAGCGCGCGGCGAGCTACCGTAGTCGGACGAACGCGATCGCGCACATCGCCAGCGCCAAGGCGATCAGCGCTCGCCGATCGATCGCCGGAAGCGGCGGGAACAGTTGACCGTCTGCGTCAGCACCAGAGTCTGCGAGAGCTCGCTCGTCAACGTCAGCTTCACGACGTAGGTACCCGGAGCCGTAAACGTGTGGAACACATTGATCCCGCTGCCGATCGTCGTATCGCCAAAATCCCAAAGGTAGGTGTGACCCTCGCAGCCGAACGAGTAGCCGTTCGGGGTTGCCGAGAAGACCATCGTTTCGTTGGGCGTACACACCAACGAGTTGCCATTCGCGCAATTCGAGTCGAAGCCGAAGTAACTGATGCTCGTGTTCGCCGGCGACGGCTGCGTACACGCGCTGATGGCGTACGCCGCCGCGGCGCTGAGTGAAAGAACGAAAGCAAGAGTTAACGCCTTCATCGCCGCAGATTGTACGATCCGATCTTGCGAATCTCCTGGAATCGCGCGAGGGCCGTCAGTTCTTAAACGTGACCAACGTCGTTTCGCGCGGGCGGACGTCGGCCTGATCGTTACCTGGACCGAGGTGTAAGTTGTACAGACCGGGCGGAAGGCCGGTGAGATTCATCGACCGATCGGCGCTCAACATCATTCCCGTGCCGATTCGCCTCAGAAGCATCGACACGTTCCATCCATTGGGACCCTCGACGTTCAGCGCACCTCCCAGCTTCTCGGTCGATATCCGCAGCGAGCCTGTCTCACCCAGTTGAAGCGTTACGCCGGTGCGGCACTCGTTCCGCTCGCGCCACCGATCGAATCCCCATTGCCCGTCGTACAGGGTGGCGCAACGAACGCGCTCAGGTGGATCGGTGAAAGAAACCGTGGCGCTGCCGGAAAGATCCGTAGTGACAATTCGCGTCGTGCCATCGAGGGCATCGACAAAGACAAATGCATTCGCCGCAGGCTGTCCGGCCGCGGTCAAGACATGGATCGCAACGTCGTTCGAAGGCTGCTGCTGCACGACCAGGCGAAGGGGCGCCGGCTCGCGATCCGGCTCGATGCGTACCTCAACCGTCTCGCTGGTGAGCTTCCCGCTCTGGGCCTGGAAGCGGTGCGGGCCGGGAAGAAGGCCGCTGATCGAAAACTCGCCGCCCTCCGCGGTCATGGCAAACGCGCTCCCACCGACCTCCCGCACATTGGCGTTCCGTACGGGATGGGCATCCTGATCGACGACCTGACCGCGCGCGACGGCGTCCGGATACTGGATGACGACCGCCGGCTGCTCCTCTGCGGGAATGGTGACATCACGCGGCGCAGTCGATCCGCTGTCCGGCGAGATCCATCGCACGCTCCACGCGCCGGATCGCAATTCATCCGAATCGAAGTCGCCGCTCGCAGCGACGCGTAGCGTGACTTCCGAGGGCGCGCCGTAGACCTGCTGTTGCTGCGCGCCGAGGTTCGACGCCTGGTTCATGATCAGTCCTTCGGTTTCCGTTTGGTGGGGCGAGTACCAAACCAGTACTCCACCCGGCGCCGCATGCTGACCGACCAGTACACGTCCGTGAACGTGAACGAGTCCCGACGCGCAGTCGACGGTGAACGGTTCCGATTGCGCAGGAACGTCAACTTCCTTTTCGCAGGTCGTTGACCGATCGCGGACCAGCGATACAACCACACGTCCCGCTGGCACGTGCGCCACGCTGGCCACGCCGTCCTGAATCGCGGAGGTCAGCGTGTCGACATCGCCCGCCTCACTGCGAAGGGCGATGCGGGCTACACCGCTGCTTCCAGGTTTCGAGGTGACTCGTACCGTTGTCCCGGACCGCAGCGTGATGTTGCCGAGGTCAGCTTCGGCAACGTCACGCTCGGGCATGACGGAGACGAAAGAGCGCGCAAATCCCGCGGCATCGACCCGCAAGAGGAGCGGCTCCGAACCGACCCCGCGCAGCACAAACGTTCCATCGGCATCGCTCTCGGCGCGCACGACCGCGCCAGTGCGCCAGGCCACGATCGCTCCTCCCGCCGACTGTCGCGGCGCCCACACTGCGCCGTTCGGAATCGCTGCACCCGCTTCGTCGACTAGCCGCCCGCGTATCGCGATACCTTCGGGTGGTTGCAGGACTCCGAGATCGCGCTCCTCGCCACGCTTGCCTTCCACGGCGACGCGCAATGGCCGCGTGGAAGGCGAAAGAAACTCCAGCTCCGCGCGTTGGTCCGGATCGAGGGTAAGACTGAACGACGCGTCGCTCAGGTGCACGTCGCGGAATGCCTTGCCGTTCGTCACCCGGACGCTGGTGGATGCGATCGGCTGATTGGCCGCGTCGACAAAGCGGCCCTTGACGGAGAACGCACGTGTCAGGGCTACCGAGGCCTCTTTGGCGAACGGTGGCGCGAGCGCGATCTCCCGTGTGAGAAAACCGCTCGCGGTCACGGTGAGGTTGAGCGGTTCATCGGTGGATACGTCGCGCAGGGTCGCGACGCCATTTGCGTTTGTGGTCGCTTTGCGGTCCAGATGCGCGTCGATCGTCGCGTCCGCGATCGCCTTGTGCCCGGCGTCATCGATGATCCGAATCGACAGGGTTTCCCCTTTAGTCAGCGTCAACGTGCCGAGGTCGAGCCGCTCGCTGAGCGCGAGTTCCTTCCGCATCGGTGCGTATCCGGCGCAATGCGCCGCTACGATGACATGCGCGTCCCTGGGAAGTTGCGCGAGGCTCCAGTTGCCGGCCGCGTCGCTCGCGGCCACTCGATGAATGATCGCGCTATCACCCAGCCATCCTTCCGCTTCGACTTTGACGTCGGGCACGGGCCGCTTCTCCCGGCTGACGAACTTTCCTTTGACCGTGACGCCGGGCGCCATTGTGATGATTGAGGGAATCTCGCTGATCGGAGCGGTGATGGTCACGGGAGCGTTCGTGTCGTCGGAGATGATGATCGTCACCGATTGATCCGGAACGGCATCGAGAACGAACCACCCCCCGCCGTCCGAGCGCAATTGCGCCATCACGGTGCGTTCGCCGCCGATCGAACGGGCCGCCATGATTGTCACGCCCGCCTCAGCTGGCTTGCCATCAGGCGTCATGATTCGTACGCGCCGCCGCGAAGCGTTGCTCGGAATCAACGGCTTCGCTCCGCTCATATCCGTCCACCACGTTCCCTCGGTATCCCCAACGACGCGCACGCGCCAGGCCGTCCCCTTCGCAAATGGGATTTCGACGATCCCGCTCTTCGGGACATCAAACCGCGGCAGCATCGTCTCCGGAACTTCGACCCACATTCGCGTTGGAGCCGCGATGAGTTTCAACGGATGGTCGGATGAAGATCTCGGTCGCACCACGCGCAGGGCGATTCTGAGGGCATGATCTGCAGAGGCTGACGACGAGGTGGCATCACCGTCCAGCCGGACAGGCGCCGATTGATCGGACCAGCTCCAAACGTACGCAGGCTTCGCGCCCGCTTCGATCTTCGACGCGCAAACCGCATGCGAACAAGCCGCGATGGTGAACTCTTCGGCACGCGCCGCGCTGCACGCGAGAATCAAGAGCAGCGAGATGCCATGCGCTCGCCTCACTGCAACTCCGCGACGATGAGACGTGCCGGCTGCGGCCTCCAGCCGCGGCGCCACTCACCGTAGGTGCGAATCAGAAAGACAATGCGCTTGCCCCGAATATCCGCCTTAGCGATCGCCACGTCTGACGGCGCGCGGATCGGAAGATCAATCTTCGAGGGCGGTGCATTGCGCTTCAGAATCAGAAGACTCCACTTTGTGCTGCCGCTCTGGACTTCGCGCAGCAGCAACGCCGGCCCCTCCGGAAGCGGAAGGATGTCTTCGACGGTCCGGTAGTGATTCAGCCACTGGTAGCGCGCTTCCGGATCTCGAGCGTATAAGAGCCGGTTCTGTGGCGAGATGTCGCATCGATCCAGAAAGCCGAGTCGATCCGTCTGCCATGTGTACAGCAGTTTTCCGTCCGGGTCATACAAAAAGACACCGGGCTCGACGCCCGGCACGAGTACGTAAGAACCATCGCGCAGATAACGCGCGGCACTGACGTCGCCGAAACCGCAGTCACCGAGAATTTGCGCGTCGGGACCTAATGCAGAGAAAAGGACAGGATGCAGATCGGCGAGATCCTTGCTCAATGTGCCGGACCAGGCGATCGCTCCATCCGGTGCCCACTGTCCCTTCTCTCGCCGCGATCCGATAAACACGAGACGGTCGTCGCGCACGTCGAGCGCGGAAATGACGTCGAACGGTACAGGATGAATCGACGGTTCGGTGATGCGCTTCCAGGCCATCGCGAACGCGGGAAAGGCTGTGACCATGTAGCGCGACGACGTGCCGAGATGGACGCAGGTGAAGCATTTTCCTCTTGTGGCCGGAAATACGATCCTGGCCGGAGTTTTGGCGTGAAGATCGAACTCCAGCACGCCCTCGGCCATCGTTGTCAGGTACACCGAATCGGCGGAAGCCCATCGGACGCCGCCGGTTTCCGCCGCTGCGCCGGTCAAGGCGGTATCAGTAATGACACGAACAACAGGCAACGCCGCAATAACAGACGTCGCAAACGAAATCGTCGCCAATAGCGCGACCAGCGCCACTCTCCCGCGGTAGTAACCCATGTGCCGGGGTTACATCGGATTCAGTGGGCCGCAGGTCGCACCGTCGGTGTAGCAGGTGTCAGAGCCGTTCGTACATGCCGTGCATCCGGGGCCCGTACCGGCACACGCAGAGCAACGACAGTCCTGGAAGTATTGAACGTGGGTGTTGGGGTACTGGTAACAATCGTCGGACGTCATTGGGAGACTGATCAGCAGACCCAGAGCAACCAGGAAGAACAGCTTCTTCATCGCGACCTCCAGCTACTTATAGTTTCCGAGGGGCGGATAGCACTAAGTGTGTAAGGTAATCTAGGACGGTACCTCGGGCGATGTCAAGCGCGCGTGCCAAATACTTTTGATCGTTGCCGATTCGTCGCGCGCGTAGTAGTGGCACGAACGCGATCGCAATAATCGCAAGCGGCACAACGACCAGCGCTCGCCGATCGTTCGCGGGAAGCGGCGGGAACACGTTGATCGGCTTCGTCAGCACCAGGTCTGAGTTGCCCGTTGCCGATCCTCGCGTCGCCAGGATCCCAGAGGAAACCATCGGTTTCGCTGGATGAGTGAAAGAACGAAAGCCAGAGTTAACTCAGTGATCGGCGCAGATTGTACGATCCAACCCGCCGTACTACCATGCCGGGCAATGCCGAAACCGCGGAAGTCCGCCGCGATCCGTGACGCGAAAATCCATCCTGCGATCGCCGAGGCGCGGCGCGTGTTGGAGGTCGAGTCGGCGGCGATTCTCGGGTTGATCGATCATCTCGACGGCACGTTCGTCGACGTTGTGGAACTGATCAACACGTCGTCGGGCCGCGTCATCACGATGGGACTCGGCAAGTCGGGCATCATCTGCAAGAAGGTCAGCGCGACGCTCGCGTCGACCGGCACGCCGTCCTTTTTTCTGCATCCGGCCGAGGCGATTCATGGTGACCTCGGCATGATCGTTCGCGGCGATATCGTGCTCGCGATTTCCAACTCCGGCGAGACCGAGGAGTTGCTGCGGCTCCTGCCGAGCATCAAACGGATCGGCGCGGAGATCGTGGC
>JAFAOU010000123.1 GCA_019247495.1 Acidobacteriota bacterium | reverse complement strand
ATCGGCGGCTCCGGCCTCTACCAGATGGAAGGGCTGACCGTCCTCGACGAACGCAAACTCGAGACGCCGTTCGGCGATCCATCGGACGCCTACGTCATCGGCGAAATCGACGGCGTGCGCGTGGCTTTTCTCTCCCGCCACGGCCGCGGTCACCGCCTCTCGCCTACTGAATTGAACTATCGCGCGAACGTCTTCGGCTTCAAGCTCCTCGGCGTCCACACCATCCTCTCCGCCAGCGCCGTCGGCTCGATGAAAGAGGAGTACGCGCCGACCAACATCGTCTTCCCGGATCAGTTCATCGACCGCACCCGGCATCGTGCGGACACGTTCTTCGGCGACGGCATCGTCGCGCACGTCGGCTTCGCCGATCCGATCTGCACAGCCACATCGTCCACGATGAGCAAGGTCGCGCGCGAGGTAGGCGCGCGCGTACACGAAGGCGGCGTCTACCTCTGCATGGAAGGCCCGCAGTTCTCCACGCGCGCCGAGTCGCACCTCTACCGCTCCTGGAACGTCGACGTGATCGGCATGACCAACCTGCAGGAAGCGAAGCTGGCTCGCGAAGCGGAGATCTGCTACGCCACCATGGCCCTCGTCACCGACTACGACTGCTGGCACGAGTCGCACGATGACGTCACCGTCGAAACGGTTCTGGCCTACCTCGCCAAGAACGCCGAGACCGCGCAGAAGATCCTGCGAAACTCGATCGTCCCCGCCGCAACTCGCAACCGCGACTGCGCCTGCGGAAGCGCGCTGCAGTACGCGATCATCACGCAGCGCTCGGCGATCACAGCGGACGCGAAACGCCGGCTTGCGCCGATCATCAGAAAGTACGTTGAGACAGTGGATTAGTGGATTAGTAGATTAGATGAGTCGATCCGCGATCAAGCCTTCCTAATCTACGAATCCACTGATCACTAATCTACTAACCAGGGAGAATTCATGAGCATCCTCGTAGTCGGCAGCGTCGCGTTCGACGCCATTCAGACGCCTTTTGGGAAAGTTGATCGATGCCTCGGCGGATCGGCGACGTACTTTTCGGTGGCGGCATCGTTCTTCACCGAGGTCGATCTCGTGGCCGTGGTCGGCGACGATTTCACCGATGACGATCTATCCATCTTCCGCGGCCGCAACGTCAACCTCGACGGCCTGCAGCGCGTCGCCGGCGCGAAGACGTTTTTCTGGAGTGGCGAGTATGGTTTCGATCTGAACGTTGCGAAGACGCGCGACACGCAGCTCAACGTCTTCGCCGATTTCAAACCGGAGCTCAGCGAGAAGCATCGCAATCCGGACGTGCTGTTCCTCGCCAACATTCAGCCCGATCTGCAACTCGACGTTCTGAAGCAGTGCCGCCGTCCGCGGCTCGTGGCGCTCGACACGATGAACCTCTGGATCGCCACGGCGAAAGAATCGCTGACGCGGATCCTGCGTGAGGTCGATCTCGTCGTCATCAATGAAGCCGAGGTGCGGCAATACACGGAGGAGGCAAACCTGATCAAGGGCGCGCGCCAGATCCTCGCTCTCGGGCCGAAGACGCTAGTCGTCAAGCGCGGCGAATACGGCGTCATGATGATCACTGCCGATGCCGTTTTCGCCGCGCCCGCCTATCCGCTCGAAGCGGTCTTCGATCCGACCGGCGCCGGCGACACCTTCGCCGGTGGCTTCCTCGGCTACCTCGCTTCGCGCGCCGAGGTGACGGACCGCGATCTCCGCCGCGCCATCATCTTCGGCAGCGTCCTGGCGTCGTTCACCGTCGAGAAGTTCTCACTCGATCGTCTGCGCGAGATCACCCTCAACGACGTCTACGACCGCTATCAGGAGTTCCGCGCGCTCACGCACTTCGACGATCACGAGCAGTAGCGGCCAGCAGCGTAGGTTGCTCAAGGCTCCAGAACGCACCCGCGTCCAGAAGCCATTTGAAACTGCGTTCTTACTTCGCCGAATACACCATCTCTCCGCCAACGACCGTGTAGCGCACCTTCGTCGCGAAGAGTTGCGATTGCGGGGCGGAGTAGAGATCTCCTTCGACGATAGTGAGATCCGCGAGTTTGCCCGGTTCGATGGTGCCGCGCGACGACTCTTCGAAGGCAGCGTACGCGGCATCCGAGGTGAAGCCGCGGATCGCTTCGGGGAGGGTCAGCTTCTGCTCGGGGTACCAGCCGCCAGGCGGGTTGCCTGTCTGGTCCTGACGCGTGACGGCGCTGTAGATTCCGAAGAACGGGTTCACGTCCTCGACCGGAAAGTCGGAGCCTAGGGCGATGCGGGCGCTGGAGTTGAGGACGGTGCGCCAGGCGTAGGCGCCTTTGATGCGATCAGGACCGACGCGCGCTTCCGCCCACGGCATGTCGGACGTCGCGTGCGTCGGCTGCATCGAGGCGATGATGCCGTGCTGCGCGAGACGCGGAAAATCGGACGGCGCGACGATCTGGAAATGTTCAACGCGGAAGCGATCGGCGGGAGTCGCGCCGGCCTGCTCGTACGCGTCGAGCACGTTGCGGACGCCACGGTCGCCGATCGCGTGCGTATTGGCCTGGTAGCCGGCGGCGCGGGCGCGCGTCGCGACGTCGCGCATGTGTTCTTCTTTACTGATGATGAGGCCACTGTTCGCCGGATCGTCGCTGTACGGCGCGAGCATGGCCGCGCCGCGGCTGCCGAGGGCGCCGTCGGCGTACATCTTCACCGAGCGGACGGTGAGGCGATCGCCGTAGCCGATGAGCGGCTTGTGCCTCAGCCAGGCGTCGAGCAGCGCCGCCTCGTCGGTGAGCATCACATACACGCGGATCGGAAACTTGTGCTCATCGATGAGCTGCTGGATGGCCGTGATCGTCGACTGCTCCGCGCCGGCGTCGTGCATTTCGGTGAGGCCGTTTTCGGCGATCTTCTGCGCCGCGGCGAGGACGCGCGACTTGCGCAACTCGGCCGACGGCGGCGGCACTTTCGAATCGATCAGATGCATCGCACCATCGATGAAAACGCCGGTCGGATTGCCGGCTGCGTCGCGCAGAAGCCGGCCGCCCTCGGGATCTTTTGTCTCGGCCGTGATTCCTGCCGCGCGCATTGCGGCAGAATTCGCAATGCCCGCGTGTCCGTCCACACGGCGAATCCAAACCGGATGATCGGAGATCGCTGCATCGAGCGGCGCGGCAGTCGGGAACTGCTTGTCGGGCCAGCGGTTCTGATCCCAACCGCGGCCGAGGATCCAGTCGCCCGGCGCCGCGCGTTGCGCGCGATCGCGAACGCGCGCGATCACCTCAGCGTACGACGGCGCGCCGACGACGTTGACGGTGTCGAGCGACAGTCCGAGTCCGTACAGGTGGCCGTGCGCGTCGGTGAGGCCGGGCATGACCGTCGTGCCGTGAACATCGATCACGCGCGCATGCGGATGCGCGGCGCGAATCGAGTCAGCAGGCCCGACCTCGACGATCTTGCCGTTCGACGTCACCACCGACCAGTTCGCCTGCGGCGCCTGCGCCGGTCCGGCCAACACGGTTCCTCCGGCGAAAATCGTTTCGGTCGCGGGTACGGTCGTGGTCGAGTTCGGCATCTTGCAGGCGGTAAGGGCGAGTAAGAGTAGCGCAGCAGCGCATCGCTTGGACGTCATCCGCGAATCGTATCGGAATGCCTCCGTCCCGGCGACCGTTGCTGCGTGCCCTTGCGCACTTCGTTCATGCTCGCCGCGGTGCTCGTCGCCGGCTCCGCTTCCGCGGCCTCCTTCAGCGCCGCCGACGTTCCCGCGGCGCACATCCGCCAGACCGGCAAGGTTGTGATTCAGAATGACCGGCGCGGCATCACCGCGTATCACTTCTTCGGCGACATCCGTCAGTCACTCTTCTCGCTGCGTTCGATGCGCACCGCGCTGCACTACACACCGTTCGGGGCTGCGCTCTTCAACTCGAGCGCGACCGTCACGACTCCTATGCCTGCGTATCTTTCGTCGCTGATCGCCGACGCCTCGAAGCAACACGGCGTCGATCCGCGTCTTGTCGCCGCGATCGCCGCGCGCGAATCAGCCTACAACCCTGCCGCCATCTCACCGGCCGGCGCCTCGGGCGTCATGCAGCTGATGCCGGCCACGGCGCGATTCATCGGCGTCGACAATGTCTTCGACGCGCGCCAGAACGTCTTCGGCGGCGTTCGCTACCTTCGCACCCTCCTCGACACCTTCCAAGGCGATCTCGACCTCACCCTCGCCGCCTACAACGCCGGCCCCGGCGCCGTGCAGAAGTACAACGGCGTGCCGCCGTATCCCGAGACGCGCGAATACGTGCGGATCGTCCGGGCCAGGTACGAAGAAGCGCTGAAGCGGTAGCGCTGTCATCCTGAGCCGCCGCAGGCGTCGGAGCCGAAGGCGGAGCGCCGCAGGACGGTCGAAGGACCCCCCAAGTGCTTGCATGTGAAAAACCGCCCGCCTTTGCCAATAACGAGTGATGAAAAAGCCGCCGCCCTCCCGGGTTAGCAGGTTGGGGGTCCTTCGACCGTCCTTCGGCTGCTCAGGATGACAGGGCTGCTACTTCGTAAACGTGTCCATCAACTGCCGCATCGAATCGCGAATGATCGCGCTGCGACTCGGATCGTGCAGCAGCGACGTCACAAAATTCTTCGCCTGTTCGAACGTGATGTGCGGCGGCAGCGGCGGGACTTCCGGATCCGTTCGAAAGTCGATGACGCATGGCCGGTCCGCGGACAGCGCCTCATCCCACGCCGCACCGACGCGCGATGCATCCTCGACGCGAATCCCTTTCAAACCGATGGACGCCGCGAACGCCGCGTAGTTGAACTCCGGCAGCTCCTGCGACGCCTTGAACTTCGGATCGCCGGCCATCACCCGCTCCTCCCACGTCACCATGTTCAGGTCGTGATTGTTGAGGACGCAGACGATGAAGCGCGGATCGCGCCACTCCTTCCAGTACTTCGCCACCGTCAGTAGCTCGCCCGTGCCGTTCATCTGCATCGCGCCGTCGCCGCAGCAGGCGATGGCTACGCGGTCCGGAAACGCGAACTTCGCTGCGATGCCGTACGGAACGCCCGGCCCCATGGTGGCCAGATTGCCCGACAGCGATCCCATCATCCCTTGCCGCAATCGGAGATGCTGCCCGTACCAGCTCGCCGTCGATCCGGAATCGGCGGAAAGGATGCAGTCATCCGGCAAGCGCTTCGACAGCTCGTGAAACACGCGCCGCGGATTGATGCCGTTGACCGCGTCGTCCATCGCGCGCGCATCCATCAGTGTCCACCAGTCGCGGATCGACGCCTCCAGTTTCTCGCGCCACGTCCGCTCCGTCTTGCGCTGCAGCATCGGGATCAGCGCGCGCAACGTCTCCTTGCTGTCGCCGATGAGGTTGACCTCCATCGGATAGCGGATCGAAAGCTGCCTTCCATCGATGTCGATCTGTACCGCCCTGGCCTGTCCCTCCTCGGGGAGAAACTCCGGATACGGAAAGCTCGACCCGACCATCAGCAGCGTGTCGCAGCCGGCCATCATTTCGTAGCTCGGCTTCGTGCCAAGGAGGCCGATCGTGCCGGTAACGAACGGGAGCGCGTCCGGCAGCGCCGCTTTGCCGAGGAGCGCTTTGGCGACGCCGCAGCCGAGGATGTCGGCGATGGCGACGACCTCGTCGCTCGCTCTTAAAGTGCCCGCGCCGATGAGCATGGCCACCTTCTCGCCCGCATTCAGCACCTCGGCCGCGCGCCGCAAATCCGCATCCTCGGGGACGATGCGCGGACTGGTGTAGCCGACTCCGGAGTGCACGGTGGAGTGTTTGTGCGGCGGCTCAGCGTACGCTTCTTCTTGCAGATCGTTCGGAATGATGATGCACGTGACGCTGCGCTGCGCCCGCGCGATGCGAAAGGCGCGATCGATGAGATGCCTGAGCGCCGCCGGCGCCATCGCCGTCTGGCAATAGTCGCTGGCTACGTCCTTGAACAGATTCTGCAGATCGACTTCCTGCTGGTAACTCCCTCCCATCGCCAGCCGCGACGACTGTCCGACGATGGCCACGACCGGCTGATGATCCATCTTCGCGTCGTACAACCCGTTCAGCAGATGGATCGCCCCCGGCCCGGAGGTGGCCATGCAAACACCGACATCCCCCGTGAACTTGGCGTGCGCACAAGCCATGAACGCCGCCATCTCCTCATGCCGCACCTGCACAAAGTCAACAGCCCCGTCTGCCCGCTCCATCGCCCCCATGATCCCGTTGATGCCATCCCCGGGATACCCGTAGATGCGGTTGACGCCCCAGGCCTGGAGCCGTTCGACAAGAAAGTCCGATGTGGTTTTCGCCATGGATCGTGACGAAGCACGATCTGTGCGCGGTTCGGAGGAACACCGAGGGAGAATGCGCGAACATGGCGGCGTAAAAAGAAGCACGACGAGATGCGACGTCAGTACGACTTCTCAGACGGCATTCGCGGTAAGTACCTGCGCGCTACGCGGAAGGAGCGAACGCGGCCGTGCTCGCGCCAGACGTGGCTGAGGTGTTTCCCAACTCAATCGCGATGAACAGAGCTCACGCCCTCATCGGCATCTTTGCCAGAAAGGTGATACGCAAAGCACGTAAAGAAACGAGCCGGATTCATGGCGGCAGAAGGCCATGAATCACCGGGGCCGCATTCCGCTACGCCAGTGCCTCGGCTACTCCATTGATGGCTTCTTGTTCGCTCTCTGTCGCGTCGACATACACGACGTCATGAAGCTCACTCGGGAGTTCGGTATTCGGCATCAACACAGGAATAACACGTACGCCGCGGCGCAGGGCCTCGGCTACTTCGTAGGTTACCCAAGCGCTCGCGTCGTGCGACAGAACGGCGACAAGCACGTCGGCGTCACCGAGAGCTTTGTCGACAGCCGCGCGAATAGAGGTACCTGGAGTAATGTGTTCTCCAGCAGCCCATACTTTCATGCCGGCTGCTTTTAGGCGATCGGCTACTTTAAAAGCAAACTGGCGATCATTTGCGGTATACGATAAAAAGACACGTCGCGCGCGTTGCAACTTCCGCAAGTTAGACGCTATAGCATTAGCTTGCCAGCCCAAGAGAAGACCAATCATAGGACCGGCTATCATTAATAGCTTCTCAAGAAACCCGCTGTACGGTTGAAGGCTCAACGGTTGAAAGCTCAACGGTTGAAAGTAGAAGGCTAGCAGCCCGATCGTTGACGCTAGCGCGCCTGCAACCGCGACGGCGACTTCGACTTTCTTGAATTCACTTTTCACGTCGTTGCCTTTGCCATTACTAGAACCAAAGAAAGGATGCCGATACTAAGCGGTATCGCAATGCCCAGCATCACATGCTGTTCCGTTTCATTCTTCCATCCGAGCTTGCGAACGAGAGTAGAAAGACTCCACAAGCCTATAATCATGAGAACAATGATTATCCATGCGTCGGTAACTTGCCGGAGTAAGGATGTATTCGCCCTTTGAAGTACTACGAGTTGAGCATTTGCTACGTTAGCGATAATGGCCGTCGCCAATGAGTTATTCGACGCTACGAGAGCGGCAGATTTGTCCGTCGCAAAGACGAGGAGTGTGAGACACGCCGTCTTGAGAAGATCCAGGCCAACCGCCACGTCCTCTTTGCGAAACTTGGCATACTGGTCATTGCGCGTTGCATGTTTCACGAAGATACCGAGAGCAGCACCGAAAAGCGGATACAGGAAATATTTGAAAGCGGCGCTGGTGAAGAACGTTAGCATTCCGAGCTAGAAATTATACGCGATTGCTACTGATCACCTCGGAGTATCGACGGCAGGTCGGTCTTGTCGAAGATCGCCACTAACTCCGTGACCTTGCACCCGAGGGCGACAGCGAGACGGAGAATGGTAGTAAGGCTCGGCACCTTCAGTCCTCGCTCCATATTGCTGATGTAACCCTCGGTTAGGCCGGTTGCGATCGATAGCTGTTGCTGTGTCACGCCGTACTTCTGACGCAGCTCGCGCAGGCGTCGTCCAAAGACTTCGCCCTCTGCCTGAACATGCGTCATTGCGACGAAAACCTCTTGCGTTTCGTCGACCGCGAACTTACACTATAGAACCAGTCAGCGAGGTACCAAACCATGCTCGAAACCGACGAAATCGACCGCATCCGTCACATCTTCCTACACCCACGGCCGCATGTCAGCATCTCCCAGGCGATGGCGCTCCTCGGGTGGACGCGGCTCGAGATGTCCGACGCCATCGAAGCGGGCGAGGTCGAGCTCTGGACGACGCCGGTCGGGAAGTGGTTCCCTCGGACGGAGATGATGGCCAAGGCGCTGGAGATCTGGCCGCTGCACGTGATCGAAGAAGCGCTCGGCGCCGAGGCGGATGGCATCCTTCCGCAGGCCATCCGCACCGCGGAGCTGCGCGTCCGGCTGCCGCGGCATCACATCGACATGCTGGAGTACCGCGCAGACCAGCAGGAGACCACCGTCAGCGGCGTGCTCGCCCGCGAACTGGACGGCATCGCCAGCGCCCACATCGAGGAGTTGTCGTCCGCGTTGCCCGGCTTCGCCGAGGCGATGGCGTGGCCGGGGTAAGGTCGCGCGCGAAGGCGCGCACGACAATCCATCCCCACGCTCTGCGTGGGGTTTTGGGGCGTGAGTGAAAGTTGGCGGCCGCGGAGGCCGCCGCTACAAGATCCGGGCGAGCGTTTGCGGTGGCCGCCTCCGCGGCCACGAACTTCGTTCACGCCCTCGTTTCCCCGCGCCGAGCGCGGGGCTGGATTGTGAAGCGCGCCTTCGCGCGCAAACGCTCACTGGTTTTCATCTGCGTAAATCTGCGTCCATCTGCGGATAAAAGCTCTATCCGCAGATGGCGCAGAGGAACGCAGATTTAGAACTTGATGCCGAGGATCACGCGGCGTGTTGGGGAGGCGTAGCCGACGACTTCCTCGTATTTCTTGTTCGTCGCGTTTTCCACTTTCACGAACGGCGTGACGCGCGAGAGGCGGTATTGGATGTTGGCGTCGATGGTCGTGTAGGCGCGGTTGGTGGTGCGGGTGAAGGGGAAGATGGCCAGGGAGTCTTCGCGCTCGCCGGTGTGGAGGATGACGATGTTCGTGTCCATCGCGCCGCTGCGGCGGCCGAGGGCGAAGGAGCCGGAGTGTTTGGGGCGGCGCGGGAGGCGCAGTCCGGTCGACTCGTCTTCGTTGCGGTGCAGGTAGGTGTAGCTGAGCTGCGTGTAGACGTTCGCGCTGATGGGTTTCGTGGCGCCGAGCTCGACGCCGTCGCTGCGGACACGGCCGATGTTCTGAGAGATGAACGTGGCCGGATCGAAGGTGATCAGGTTGCGGTAGCGGGTGTTGAAGTACGTCAGCGAGAACACTCCGTCGCGGCCCATGGCGGCGTCGTATCCGAGCTCGTAGCTGCGGTTGCTCTCGGCGCTCAATTTCGGATTGCCGAAGAAGGGGTAGTACAGCTCGCCCAGCGACGGTGCGCGGAAACCGCGGCCGAAGGCGGCGCGCCACTTCGTGCCGCCGCGGACGAAGGCGGCGGCGACGCGCGGCGAGGTCTGTCCACCGAAGACGTCGAAGTGATCGTTGCGGACGCCGACGCTCAGCTCGAAGTGCGAGTTTTGGGTCAGCTCATGGGTATAGCGATCTTCGACGAACCACGAGCGGTCGGTGCGGTGCTGGTCGAGGAAGTTCGGGCCGAAGTTGGTAACGTCGCTGACGACGTCGCGCTGGTACTCGCCGCCGGCGACGAGCGTGCCAATCGGCGTAGCGAAGCGCGTGGTCAGGCGTCCGCGGCGGGTCTTCGCGTCGGTGGACGTCGAGGTCGTGAACGGGTCGGCTGGATCGTGAAAGTCATCGCGGCGGCGATTGTCGCTGAGCGTCAGGTCGGTGATGAAGCGGCCAAGAGTGAGTGTGACGGGAATCGCGATCTGGGTCTCGGTTCCGTTCTGGCGGCGATCGAGACTCGGGACGAGCGCGGTGCCGGCTGCATTGGTGTTGAAGGGGATGCCGAGGTTGTATGACGTATGGCGGGCAGCCGCGCCGAGGGAGAAGGCGTCGGAGAGCGACCACTTCACGTTGCCGCTGGCGCTGTTCTGGCGGAAATCGTCGTTGGGATTGAAGCCTTCGTCGGTGCGGTGCTCGTACGTGCCGGCCGCCGACAGCGATCCGCTGGCAATGGCGGCATTGAGCATGGCGTTGCGCAGTCCGTGACTGCCACTTTCAACATCGCCGTGAAGTCCGCTCGTCTGCGGATTCGTCAACACGTTGACCACTCCGGCCATCGCTTCCGATCCGTAGAGCGCGGAGTACGGACCACGGACGACTTCGATCTGCTCTACTCCCGATGTTGAAAAGCGTCCCCAGTCGTAGCCGGAAAAGTAGGGGTTGTTGAGAACGATCCCGTTCCACATCACCAGCGTCTGCGTCGACGCGGCTCCTCGGGTGAACAGCGACGTGGCCTTGCCAGGCGATCCGCTGCGCGCCAGCGCGAGGCCGGGAACTTCGCGCAGGACGTCGGCGACGTTGAGCGCGGCGCGTTCGTCGATGTCCTTCCGGGTGATGACGGTGACCGAGGCCGGCGTCTCGCCCAGAGTTTCAGGCAGCGATGAGGCGGTGACGACGATGGTGACTGCGGTTTGTGGTGGTTGCGAGGTGGACTGAGCGAAGACGGGGGCGGCGAGAAAAACAGCGAACAGAACTCTCTTCATGACGACTCCTTCCCTCCGAAGAAGGCCGATCAAAAGTGGGTTCCGAGCCAGCCGGTCTCCTGGCTTCCGGGTCGTTCTCGTCGCGCCGCCTTCCCGCATCGAGCGATGCAGTGGCTGTCGTGGCGCGAGTCGTCGCCGGTCACAGTGGCGGGGGCCGCGCCGGCATCACACCGGCTTCCCGTTCACTGACTCAGAGGAAATTGGGAAAGAACTTTTCGAAGTCTACCTCTCCGCGGCTCCGCGAGGGAACCGGTTTCACGCGGAGGCGCGGAGCTCGCGGAGAGTTATGGCCGAGCTTTGAATTTCTCGTAGAGAAGGGTTTGATTTGTATCGAGGGTGATTTCTTCGCCGCCGATGTAGAGATGCTTCACGTGCGTGACGATCTCCAGCGGGTCGCCGTCCGTGACGATGATGTTGGCGAGCTTGCCGGTTTCCAGCGATCCCACTTTGTCCGCCACTCCGAAAATCTGCGCGGGGGCGAGCGTGACCGAGCGGAGGGCGACATCCTTCGGTAGTCCGAACGCGGCGCAGGCGGCGGCGTTGTAGGGCAGGTTGCGGGCGTTGTGCGCGTCCTGCGACTGGATCGCGAATGGGATGCCGGCGTCGTTGAGCGTCTTGGCGTTCGAGAAAACGAGATCGTACGGATCGTCCTCGCGCGGCGGCATGGAGAGGATCGGGCCGAGGATTACGGGGATGTTGCGCGACTTCAGTTCGGGGATGACGCGCGCTACGTCTTCAGCGTCCGCGAGGATCACCTTCAGCTTGAATTCGTCGGCGAACTTCAGCGCGGCGCGGATGTCGCGTTCGAGATTCGCGTGCATGACGACAGGCTCGCGGCCTTCGACGACCGGGACCAGCGCTTCGAGGATGAGGTCACGATCGACGCGTTTGATGTGTGCGGCCGACGCTTTTGAATACGCCTGTGCGTCCTTGAGAATGTCGCGCAGTTTGTCGATCTGCTTCGTGTAATTCTTCGCCGCTTCCTTGGTTGCCTCTTCGTCCTGCGGCTGTTCATCGAATCCATTCGTCCGCAGGCGCGGGAAGTGGATGTGCATCGCCAGCGGCGCCTTCAGCGTCATCTCCTGCGGCGTCCAGCCCGCGAGGTTGATCATCGCCGACGAGCCCGAGATGATGCCGCCTTCCGGCTCGGTGACGACGCTGGTGATGCCGTTCACCCGCGTCACCGGAATGACGTTGCTATGCGGATTCACCGCAACCTCGGCGCGCGCGTTCGGATTGGTGTCGCCCAGCTCCGCGGTGTCGACGGTGCCGGGAACGGCGCTGATCTCTTCGAGGCCGACGTGCGAGCCGGCGTCGATTAGACCGGGATAGACGAATAGGCCGGTGCCGTCGATGACGGTGGCGTTCGCGGGAATGTTGACGGTTGCACCGACTGCGGTGATCAGGCCGTTGGAGAAAACGATCGTTCCATTCGGGATGGTCGGCGACGAGACCGGGACGATGGTGGCGTTCTTAATCGCCACCGTTCCCTTCTTGCCGGGACTGTTGATGATGACGGACTGCGCGAAGGCAGATGACGCGACGAACATCGCCAGAACGAAGGTTTTAGTTTTCAACGGCCACCTCCGGCTTCGCGTCGTCGTCGCTTTTGCCCGGTTTCTTCTTGTTCTTCGCCTCGTCGTCGGATTCCTTCTTCAAGCGATCCTTTTTCTCCTGCGCCAGTTGCTTGCGCATGGCGAGGTCTTTCGAACGGTCGAAAAGGATCTCGCCGTCGACGAGCGTGGTCTCGACGCGCGAATATGTCGAGAACGGGTGACCGGTCCAGATCACGATGTCGGCGTCTTTGCCAACGTCGATCGATCCGATACGGTGATCGAGGCGAAGCTGCTTCGCGCCATTCAGCGTGCAGAGTTTCAGTGCTTCTTCCTCGGACAATCCGCCGTACTTCATCGCCTTCGCGGCATCCTGATTGAGGTGGCGCGCCAGCTCCGCGGAATCGGAGTTCACCGACGTGAGCACGCCGGCCTTGTTCATGATCGCGACGTTGTACGGAATCGCGTCATACGCCTCGGCTTTGAATCCCCACCAGTCGATGAACGTGCCGCCGCCGACTCCGTGCGCGGCGATCTCCTTCGCAACTTTGTAGCCCTCGAGCACGTGCTGCAGCTCTCGGATTTTGAAGCCTTCCTCGTCGGCCACGTTGAGCAGCATCATGATCTCGTCGGCGCGATAGCAGTGCGAGTGGACGTCGATCTTGCCTTTGAGGATGTCGCCCATCGTCTCCATCAGGATGTCGTGCCGCGGCGGGATCGGATTCTCGCCGCGCTTCTTTTTCGCGTCGTAGTCGTCCCAGCGCGCGATGTAATCCTTCGCGTCGGTGAACGACTGGCGGATCACTTCCTCCACGCCCATGCGCGTCTGCGGATATTGCGCGGGGATGCCCGGCGGCGGGCGGAAGTTCGATGACTTCGGATTCTCGCCGAGCGCGAACTTGATCGTGCGCGGGGCATCGGAGACCGGCCATTCGGAGACGGGATGTCCCCACTTCCATTTCACGATCTGCGACTGGCCGCCGATGGGATTCGCGGAACCGTGCAGCACGAGCGCGGTGGTCGTCCCGCCGGCGAGCTGCCTGTAGACATCGATGTCTTCGTTGGTCAGGACGTCGCGAATCCGCACCATGCCGGTGTTCGGCAGCGAGATCTCGTTGACGCTTCCCTCGACCGCGGTATGGCTGTGCGTGTCGATGATGCCTGGCATCACGAACTTGCCCGCGGCATCGATGACGGTCGCGTTGGCCGGCGCCGTGACCTGATCGTTCATTCCGACCGCAGCGATCTTCCCGCCGTGCACGAGGATCGATCCATGCTCGATCTTCCCGTGCGACACGGTGAGGATCGTGGCGTCGCGAATGACGATGTCCTGAGCGAATGCAGATGCGGCGATCGCGATGAAGATGACCGCCAGCGCGAGAAAACGGGTGTCGGGTGTCGGGTGTCGGCTGTCAGAAGCAGTGAGGCCGCGCGAGGGAACGTTCTCCCCGACAGCCGACAGCCGAGAGCCGACACCCTTTTCACGATTCATCATTTCTTGCTCCCCGTGAACGGGAACGTACCGAGCGTCGTCGATACCGTTCCGTCCATGTTCGCGCCGTGCAGCGTGCCGTGGAAGACCCAGTCGCCCGCCTCTTCCTGGCCGCGGCCGGCGATAGAGAACTGCACCGTCGCGCCGTCGAAGGTTCCGTTGCCGATCTCGCCGGCGCCGCGGTCCCCCGAGTACGTGCCGCTGATCTGGCCGTTCTCGACGTGCAGCGTCGCCGTGATATTCACTTCGCCGGACGTTGCTTTGACGACGAAGCTCCATGTTCCGTCGACGCCGGTGCCTGACGATGTTGATGCGGATTTTTTCTTCTCATCCTCGGCCGGCACTTTCGCTTCGCGGCCGTCGACGAAGATCCGCTTCACCTTCGACTCCTTGTCGAAGATCGGCTTGTCGGTGACGACGAGGTTTGCGATCTTGCCCTTGTCGATCGATCCGAGCTGGCGATCGATACCGATGATCTTCGCGGGATTGATGGTCGTCGCTTTCAGCGCGTCGTCAGCCGAGAGCCCGTTCTCGATCGCTTTGCGGATGCCGGCAAAATAGTCGCTGGTCTTGCCCGCACCGCTGACGAGCGCGAACAGCACGCCGTTCTTCGCCAGCACCGAGGGAGTGGTCGGTTGAAGCTGCCGGTCGCGGATCACGCGCAGCGGCTGCTCCTCGCGATCTTCCTTCGCAGCCGGCGCCGTTGCCCATCTCGTCGACACGAGCACCGGTGCGCCGAGCGACTTCAACTCATCGCCCATTTTGTAACCCTGCCGCGCGCCGGCGACGATCATCTTTACGTTGAACTCTTTCGCAATCGCTTCGGCACGCCGGATCATCAACTCACTGTCTGCGACGAAGACGACCGGAACGTCGCGGCGCAACACGCCGCCGAGTGCTTCGAGCGACGGGCTCTCGTCGGGCCGCTTGTAGCCGGCCGGATTCTTGTCGTAAATCGTGCGCGCCGCCGAGTACTCCTGCGCGTCCATGAAGGTCTGGCGGATGTACGAGATCACGCCCATCAGCGAATCGGGATACGTCCACGCCGGCCGCGGATTGAACGAGATCTGCTGCGAGACCGGATTGCGGATCACGCGCGACTCCATCGTCCCGCCGCCGAGGTTCAGCGCCACCGACTGACCGTTGAAGATGCCGAACGACGGCGCAGTGACGATCGTCGTAACGCCGGTAGCGCGCTTAGCTTCGAGGTCGTCGTCCGACAGCTTGGCCTCGCGAAAGGCGACGAACGATGGCCCCGTTTCCGGCAACGCTTCCGGCGTGCGGGCACCGGCGGCTGCGGGTCCGCGACGACGCGGTGCCGTCGCGCTCGGGAACCCGAGCGACGTCTGCGCGTCGATGAGGCCGGGATAAACGTGCCCGCCCTTCACATCGATCACCGTCGCATCAGCCGGGATCGCGACATTCGCGCCCACCGATTCGACCAGGCCGTCGCGAATGATCACGACGCCGTTTGCGATCTCCGGCCCGCTGACCGGATGCACCGTTCCGCCGGTAATCGCATACACGCCCGGCGCGTCGGCAAGCGCCGGCCACGCAGCGATCAAAAGAAGGAGAGAAACGGGAAACCAGAGGAAACGTCTGGACATTCGCACCTCCGCGGCGCGACATGATAGCCGGTGCGACGGGAGTCGCTTGTCGGGGGTCGGGTGTCGGAGAGGAAAACTTCGGATCGCGTCATCTACGACGCCCGACTCCCGACAAGCGACTCCCGCGGCATCGTTTGACTCCCACATCCCCCTTCGCTACGCTCACCCGCTCCCATGGTCCTCTTCAACTACGCCACGAAAGAGATCACCGCGAAGATCGTCTACTACGGTCCGGGACTCTGCGGCAAAACGACGAACCTGCAGTTCGTTTACGACTCGCTGCCGTCGAACAACAAAAGCAAGATGCTGTCGCTGGCCACGAAGACCGACCGCACTCTTTTCTTCGACTTCCTCCCGCTCGACCTCGGCAAGATCCGCGGCATGCGCACGAAGCTCCAGCTCTACACCGTGCCGGGGCAGGTCTACTACAACTCCACGCGCCAGCTCGTGCTCAAAGGCGCCGACGGCATCGTCTTTGTCGCCGACAGTCAGGACCACGCCATCGACGCGAACCTGGAGTCGCTGCAGAATCTCGAGGACAACCTCAAACGTCAGGGCGTGCGCATTCGCGAGATCCCGCTGGTCATGCAATTCAACAAACGCGATCTGGCCAACGCGCTGCCGGTCGCGGAGCTGGATGCCGAGGTGAACAAGCTCGGCGTGCCGCACTTCGAGTCGGTCGCGACAAACGGCCTCGGCGTCGAAGAAACGCTGAAAGGCGTCACGCAGCTTGTCCTCCAGCACCTGATCAAGAAGTACGGACTGGAAGGATCGGAACCGCTCGACCGCGAGATCCAGATCCTGAATCCGACAGTCGCCGCCGAGCCGCGCCCGCACGATTCGCTTTGGGACGAAGACGAGCCCTTCGTCGACATCCCGCCGACGCCCGCCTCGGCATTCACACTCGACGACGCCGGCGACGCCGACGACATCCCGCTCGTTCCGACGGAACTGATCGGCGTCGCGCCCGCCGCCGCTCCCCAACCAGCCGCCATTCCCGGACCAGCTGAGGAGCCGTTCGAAGATTTCCGCGACTACTTCGCCACGAAGCCGGAACCCGAGGACGACGAGCCGCCATCGTCCGGCATCTCGGTCCGCGGCGGCAGCGCCTCGGCGCTGACCGCATTCGCGGAGATCTCGAGCGACGTCCCGATGCGCTCGATCGAAATCCCGCTCCCCGAGGGCATCCTCAATTCGCTCCCCGACCTGAGTGCGCCGGCCTCCACCCAGCGCCGCGCCACCGACGGCCTGGTGAAGGAAGTAACCGTCCCTCTGAATCTGACGATGGACGAGCTCCGCCAGCATCGAAGACTGCGCCTGAAGATCACGCTGGACGTGAATTTACTTTCGTAGGCGAGCGTTACCGCGAATCCCGGAGGGGTGGTCGAGTGGTTTAAGGCAGCGGTCTTGAAAACCGCCGTACCGGTAACGGTACCGTGGGTTCGAATCCCACCCCCTCCGCCAAACTCAGCGGTGGCCGGAAGCGCGTCCGCTCCTACTGTGTCTTCACCGGCCTCTCTAATTCTTCTTGAAGATCGACCACTGTAGCGTCTTGTAGGGCTTTTTAAGATAGTCCACCGCGAACAGGTCGCTGAACATCGTCCAGAGATTAGTCTTCGAGATCTCAGAGTACCAGCCGACGTTCGGATCGAACATGTGGTACACGCCGCCGCCGCGGTAGAACGCTACGTAGTGCCCACCGCCCTCTCGTTGAAAGTTCACCACCGCACATTCGCCACTTTCGAGCTGGTCGATGCATGTGCCGATCATCCCAAGAACCTCTTCCGCATCCTCATGGATCGTACTATTCCTCGGCCTGACTTCGATGTTCTCAAACAGTCCCTTGCGCTCCTGATAGCACTGAACGAAGTAGTTGTAGTTGTGATGAAAATTTCTGGCGTTCTCGTCGAACCGCGTTTGGAACCAGCGCAACTTCTGGTCGAATCCCAGCTGTTTCGACTCCAGCTGGAGCATTTCCGGGCCGTAGTGCTTTAACGCCCGGCGGTACTTCGTCGTGTTTGATACGTTGCCGGCGAGATCGAGCGCCTCGATACGACGGAACCGGTCGATCTTCGGCCCGATGTCCTCCATCTGCATGACGTTCTTGATGTACTTTTCTTTGAAGGGCTCAAAGGACTGATTGAACTTATCCAGTGCATCGATGTAGGCGTTGTGCGTGATTCGGTTCTGCTTGATGAGTAGCTTTCGGGTCAGGCTTCCATGCTTCGATTGGCCTACCGTGATGAACGTCTTTCCTTGTTCATTGAGCATCGACTGCATCCAATCCAGACTCATGCCGTGACAGACATCCTCGTTGTGGTCCATCTGGTTGTGGTTGGAGATGCACCGTTTCTCGTACTTCTTCTGGAACTCTTCGACAGTGTTGGGCGTACCAATTGAATTTCCCATTAGCCTCACCAGTGCATGAAAGCGACGTCCTGGCCGCAGAAGGCTTTTTGCGGCCAGTTGAAAAGGTAGTAGCTCAGGCGGGCGTTTGTCGGAAGAAAGCCGGCGCAGCCGAGTGCATCGCCCAATGACATTACCGGGAGCGCGAAGAAGACGTGGCAATCGGCGCGTGCCGCCTCGACAATGAGCCTGTTGAGGAGCTCCTGTGGCGCGCAACCATCGGATGTCAGTGCGATTAGATATGCGGCGTTAATCGTCCTTTTTCCAGCTGTTCGAATCGATACGCGGTTGTACGCGCCGATGCCGCTCCCGTCCGCGAACACCGAAACCCCACCGCTGATCCAACGCAGGATGTCCTCCTTGCCCCACGCGGCTCGCAACGCAAAACGGGAGCTCCAGCGCTCCATGCGCTCCGCTACAGCGCCCGCGAGCGATGGCGCGAGCGCCGGGAAGCGCTCGGGCGTGACCGAAGGCAGTGCGTGCGCGGCACGCAAGACCTCGAGATCGCGAGGCTGCGGCAAGAAGCCCGCCTCTGCGAGAACGGTTGGATCAAGCAAACGGCACCAGTACCGGCAGGTGGCCACGGGCTCCACCGGAATATCCATCGACGTCGTAAAGAGCGCCGTAAAGATGCCGGTGGCGTTGACCGCTTTGGTGAGCGCGGCGATCAGTGCCGGAGCGAGGCCTGCACGGCGATGATCGTCGCGCACGCATAGGAAATTAACGACCGCGGAGTTCTCCCGGTCACCGCACACCACCAGCGGTATTTCCGTCGCGCCAATGAAT
The DNA here is from genome assembly GCA_019247495.1 of Acidobacteriota bacterium. Taxonomy (GTDB): domain Bacteria; phylum Acidobacteriota; class Thermoanaerobaculia; order Gp7-AA8; family Gp7-AA8; genus JADGNZ01. Next base: position 1,280 of record JAFAOU010000123.1, on the reverse strand, counting down.
CCGACAAGGGAACCATCGTCCGCACGCGCGCCAAAGCGCCAGGCGCGCCGCGTCGCGTATGGGCTGAGCGCCCACCGGAGAAACTCTTCGGAGTAGGTGAGGCGCAGCGACTCGCTTCGATCGGCAACGTAGTTCTCTTCGAGAAACGAGGCCACTTCAGCAAACGCGTCCTCACCGTTGAAGTCGACGATGGTCCACGGCCTGGGGACAGGAGGAGAGACGCCTCCTTGAAGCGTACGTGGTCGGTAAACTACGGGCTGGGAATCCCAAAACACCATAGAAGGAGTGTGCGCTGCGTGATTTTCCCTACCTTTGCGCAGCGAATTCGAGCGTCAGGCGCGACGACCGCCCAGCGTCAGCGCCTCATCGAACTTCGCGACGACGGAACCATCGGACACCGCCTTCCAGGTTCCAGCGCAACGTAATCGGCGTAGGTGTAGCGATGAAGTCGGCGCGGCTCGCTCATGCAGCGATTCTAGTCGGATTCATCGGATGACCTATCCAAACAACACCGTCCCTTGCCTCCCCCACCCTCTTCGACGTACCTTTCTCAGCACACATGAAAACGATTCGTCCGGCCGTCACCGTGGTGATGTTGGTGTTGGTTTTGTCGCCGGCGAAGGCGGCGAATTTCAGCAGGCCCTCGGCGGCGTATGACTGGCTGGATATCTCGCTGGAGGCCACCGCGCGCGAGGTCGACCGGCATGGGGCGCGGCCGACGATCATCTCGCGCACTCTCGCCATCGCGCTGACCGCGATGTACGACGCCTGGGCGGCGTACGACGACAAGGCGGTCGGGACGCGGCTGGGGGCGTCGCTGCGGCGGCCGGCGGCGGAGCGGACGGTGGCGAACAAGGAGAAGGCCATCGCGTACGCGACGTACCGGGCGCTGATTGACGTGTATCCGGACGACAAGGCGTGGATCGATTCGCAGATGCGGGGCAAGGGATTCGATCCGGATGATGCGTCGGTCGATCCGGCTACGCCTCAGGGCGTTGGCAATCTTGCGGCGAAGGCGGTTTGCGCGTACCGGCATCACGATGGGGCGAATCAGTTCGGCGACGAGGTCGGATCGAATGGCGTTCCGTATTCGGATTACACCTACTACGCGCCGGTGAATACTCCCGAAAAGGTCACCGATCCGAACCGGTGGCAGCCGATTCCGTTCGTCAATCCGAAGGGTGGTTTCGTCACGCCGGGCTTTCTCACGCCGCATTGGTATCGCGTGAAACCGTTCGCCCTCGATCGGAGCGATCAGTTCCGCGCTCCCGTTCCGCCGC
>JAFAOU010000207.1 GCA_019247495.1 Acidobacteriota bacterium | reverse complement strand
CGGTTTTTCGGCGACGTGATCACGGCCAGCATCAGCGGGCGATGCTCGTACGTTTCGCCGAACTGCTGCATCGTGATCAGATTCGACCGCGTCGTCAGCAGGTGGAAATAGTCGAGGATGCGCGCGTGCGGCGTGAAGCGGTCGCCGAGCGTGTAGCCGAGGAATTCGTCAGGCGTGGGGATGGCGGTCTGGGCCTGCGACGCGATTGCGAACAAGAGAACGAAAACGCAGAGAGAGAGTCGTCTCATCATGATCTTTCAGGTTTTGCAGATGATTGGAGCGATTTTGATTCTGGCCGCATTCGGCGCGCAGCAGTTCCAGCGCCTCGAAGCGGAGACGAAAACGTATCAGATGTTGAATCTGATCGGCGGATTCTGTTTGTGCGCCTCCGCGATCTCCATGCGCCAGTACGGTTTCATCCTGCTGGAAGGAAGCTGGACGGTGGTCAGCGCGTGGGGCGTGCGGCGGGTGGTTCGGGCGGCGGGGTGATCGTGAGTCAAAAGCGAAATGTTGAATGTTGAATGTTGAATGTCGAATGTTGAATGGATCTGCGTTTGCGTCCTCTCTCGTCGTCATTCAACATTGAACATTCAACATTCGACATTCAACATTTCGCCTTTCCCCTCGGTGTATACACTCGTGGGTGTGCGGCCAATCGTAATTTCCGGACCGACCGGCACCGGCAAATCCGAGCTGGCCCTGCGCATCGCGGAGGCGGTCGGCGGCGAGATCGTGAACTACGACTCGGTGCAGATCTATCGCGGCTTCGATATCGGCAGCGCGAAACCGTCCGCCGAGGTGAGGAGGCGTGTTCCGCATCATCTGTTTGATGTCATCGATGCGGATGCTGAGTTCAACGCCGCCGATTACGAACGGCTCGCGCACGCGGCCATCGCCGGCATCGAACGTCCCATCCTCGCGGGTGGCACCTTCTTCTACCTGCGTGCGCTGCTGCACGGATTGCCCGAGATGCCGGGGCGCGACGAGAAGATCCGCGCGCGCATCCGCCGCATCGCCGGGCGGCCGCGCGGAAATGTCTGGCTGCATCGCTGGCTATCGAAAATCGATCCGCAAAGTGGTAGAAGAATCGCCGCCGCGGACCGGCATCGCGTCGAGCGCGCGCTCGAAGTCTGGCTGGTCACGGCAAGACCGATCTCGGAATGGGAACGTCCGGCGGCGAACAGTGCGAACGAGATGGCGGCGATCAAAATCGGATTGATGATGGAGCGGCGGCGGTTGGTGGAGCGGCTCGATGCGCGCGTCGAGGCCATGTATGCGGCGGGCTTGATCGACGAAACGCGTGGTCTGCTGGCGCGTTTTCCGCGCACGGCACGGCCGTTCGGCGCGATCGGATATGCCGAGGCAGTTGCAGTCGTCATGGGCGAAATGGACGTTGCGGCGGCTGCCGCGGAAACGAAGCGCCGCACGCGCGCGTACGCGAAACGGCAGATGACGTGGCTGCGGTCGGAGCGCAACGTGCAATGGATCGACGTGACCGCGGCGGACCCGTTCGACGCTGCCATGCGACTCGTAAAGGAAACGAAGTGAAAACGACATCCATAGTCTTCATCGCGGCGCTTGCGATCGCGCTTGCGAGCTGCGCTCCCGCACCGGCGCCGGCCGTCGCGCCGCCGGCGCCGCAAGGCAACGAACGCTTCCTCATCGATCCGCGCACCGGATACGACGCGCAGCCAACGCCCGCGAATGCGAAACGTTTCGACGACGCCTGGCGCGCCATCCTGGCCGGCGACTACACCACCGCGCGCAAGAAGCTGGACGACATTCGCGCGAAAGAGCCGAACTACGCGCCGCTGCAACTGGCCGAGGCGGCCATCGCTCTGCGTCAGGAGAAGACCGATGCAGCCCGCCCGATCGTTGAGCGTGCGTTGGCGAAACGTCCGCGCTATACGGCCGCCGAGGTCTATGCGGCGGAGATTGCCATCGCGGAGAAGCGGACGCGCGAGGCGTACGATATCTACCGCGACGTCGCATCGCGTCCTGGTGCGCCCGACTTTGTCGTCGAACGGATCGGTGAGTTGCGCGCGACGCTTTTCGATCAGCTTTACAACGCCGCGCTCGCAGCGCCCCACGAAGAATCGGTTCGTCTCCTCCGCGAAGCGCTGGTGATCAACCCGGCCGCCAATCCGGCCCGCATCCTTCTCGCGCAGAAGCTCGTCGCGGAGCACGCGTACGATGAGGCGCGCGCGGAGCTCGAACCGATCCTGGCCACCGGCGACGTCGATCGCTCCGAGGTGCAGGAAGCGCTGGCGGAAATCGACATCAGCCACGGCCGCTACGAGGCCGCGATCGCGCGCTACGAGCGGATTTCGAAACGCGATGGCCGCTTCGCCGCGCGACTCGACGAGATCAAGCAGCAGTACGCCGAGGCGAACATGCCGCCGCAGTTCCGCCGTGCAATCGAGAGTGAGTCGATCACCCGCGGCGACCTCGCCGTCCTGATGTACTGGAAAGTGGCCTCGGTACGTTTTGCATCGAACATCGCCGCGCCGCCGATCGCGATCGATATCGGCGAAACGCCCGGCCGCGACGAGATCGTCCGCGCCATGGCCCTCGGCATCTATCAAGTGGACCCGGTGACGCGCCGCGTCGGCCCATACTCGCCGGTGAACGCCGGCGCATTGTCCCGAATCACCGCGCGCCTGCTGACGCTCCGCGGCGCGCCATGCGCACGCGGCGCCGGTAACGTTCTCGCCGCGTGCGCAATCGTCGATCCTTCATTGGGCGCCGGCCCCGAAGCGCCCGTTCCGGGGCGGGTGGCGGCGGGGGTGATGGAGCAGGTGGATCGGGCGTTATCGCGGTAATCGAGTTTCTCGCGCGAATGAACAGGGAGACGGTTCACGCGGAGACGCGGAGGAGCGGAGAAAATCAGAACAGCGTCAACCGCGGCAATCCGAACTTCTCCCTTACCAATCGCCGCAGGTTCGCCTCCTCCGTCCGCGTGCGCGTTTTCGCATCCATCTTCGACGTGTCGCCGAGGGCGGTCGCGATGTCCGCGCGGATCGTGTCGATCGACGCAGGATCGGCGGCGATGAACGCATCGACGAGTTCCCGTTCGAGATCGATCAATCGCTCTTCGATCTTCGGTACGCTCTTCTCCGACGCCAACGCCCGCACGCGCGGCGCGAACGGCGCCGCGACGTCCGACGTTTCGAGCTGCGACGCCAACGCATCGAGCAGCGCCTCGGGGCCGGCTTCCGGACTGACATCGCCGCCGCCGACGTAGAGATTCTGCCGGTCCTGCCACAGCTCCTTGATCGAATGGCGGCAGTAGCTGAGGCTGGAGATCACTTTTTTGCGTCCGCTGGCCTCGTTCTTTTCGAAGACCGTATCGATGGCTTCGATCACGATCGGCAGCGGCACGCCGTCGTCGTACCACTTCTTCATCAGCGCCCAATCCTTCGCGTTGAGGATGAACGGCGTCCCGCGGCGAAGCGCGAAGTGCGCTTCGATTTCCTGAAAATAGGTTTCGGGTGGAACGTCGGCCGGCACGGGTGCGGTCATTATCCTGCGCGAAGTCCCAGGATCTCCGCTGGCCCCGCTGTCATCCTGAGCCGCCGAAGCTGCGTAGGCGAAGCCGGAGCGGCGGAGGACGGTCGAAGGACCCCCTACTTGGTAACCAGGGACGGGCGGCGGTCAATCACGATGCAAGCACCGAGGGGGTCCTTCGACCGTCCTGCGCGACGCCGGCTTCGCCTCTGTCGCTTCGGCGGCTCAGGATGACAGGCGTGGGTTAAACTCCCCCTTCGGCAAAACGTATCGATATGGAACCCATCGCCCCTCGCGCTGAGGTAACGGTTTACTCGCCGCTGTTCTCGCCCTTCCGGCAGCAGTTGCAGGGCAGCGCCGTTTCCATCGGACGCGCTTCCGACTGCTCCATCCCGGTCAAGGATCGCTATCTTTCGCGCAAGCACGCCGAAATCGTGGCCGATCACGGCTCGTGGATTCTCAAGGATTGCGGCAGCGCCAACGGCACCTACCTGAACGGCAACCGCGTGGAACGCGATCACGCGCTCCGCACCGGAGACCGCATCCGCCTCGGCGATACCGAGATCGTTTTCGAGACCGCCGAGCACAACACCGATCGCATGCTCGCGGTCGCGGACACCTCGCCGAGCATGACCATCTCCATTCCCGTGAAGGAAATCGAGGAGCCCGAACGGATCGATACCGGCGGCGATCTGGCCAAGCTCAAGACGCTCAACCTTCTCGCGCGCGAGCTGATCGAAGACCGGCCGACCGAGGAGCTGTTCGGATTCATCGTCGATCGCGTGCTCGAGCACACCGAGGCCTCGCGCGCGGCTCTCGGGTTGCTCGGCGCGGATGGCAAATCGTTCGTCAACGTCGAAGTGCGGCGTCAGGACCGGACCGACACCTCCGAACTTCGTATCAGCCACACCGTACTCCTCGAAGTGGTCGAAGAGAAAAAAGCGCTGGCGTTCATGGACGTCAGCATGGACGAGAAGCTGAGCCGCGCGCAGTCGATCATCATGCAGGGCATCCGCTCGATTCTCTGCGCGCCGCTGATGATTGGCGACTCCGTGGTTGGCGTCCTCTACGTCGACTATCTCTTCAACCAGCGCAAGATTTCCGAGGATGACGTGCGGCTGGTGGCGCAGATCGCGCGGTTTGCGGCGATCAAGCTCGAGACGACGCGGCTGCGCGAGGAAGCGATCCAGAAACGGATCATGGACGAGGAGCTGAAGACCGCGTCGATGATTCAGCGCGGACTGCTGCCGGCGGCGCCCTCCGGCATCGACGGTTACACCTTCGCGGGGGCCAATCGTCCCTGCCGCACCGTCAGCGGCGACTACTACGATTTCGTTCGCCGTCCCGACGGGCGCATGTACTTCGTCATCGCCGACGTCAGCGGCAAAGGCATCACCGCGGGCTTGATGATGGCCGGTCTGCAGGCGTCGTTCCGCATCTTCTGCAAGAACGATCCGTCGCCGGCCGCGCTGGTGTCGCAGCTCAACGACGCGCTGAAAGACACGCTGCCGCAGTCGAAATTCGTGACGCTCTTCCTCGGCCGTCTCGATCTTGCAACGGGCCTGATCGAATACGCGAACGCCGGCCACACGCCGCCGATCTGGGTTCGCAATGACGGCGTCGAGGAGCTCGTGGAAACGGACCTCGTCCTCGGCGTCGTGACGCGCGCCGATTTCCGCGAGCAGAAACTGCAGCTCGCTCCCGGCGACGCCCTGGTCCTCTTCACCGATGGTGTGACCGAGGCCGAGAACGAAGGCGGCGAAGACCTCGGCGGCCTCGAGCACGTCACACAACGCCTCGCGAAAATGCACGGCACGAGCGCGGACGAGCTCACCGCGGCGATCGAGTCCGAGGTGTTGTCGCACATGGGCGACGCGCCGCTGGCGGATGACGTGACGTTGCTCGTCGTCAGCCGCAACGCAAACCTTTAAACCACAGAGACACAGAGGGCACAGAGATTTCTCTGCGATCTCTGTGTCTCTGTGGTTCAAAAGGTTTTTTTTCTCTCGGACTGCATTCGCAAGCCGAATTTCTCCGTATATAGCCTCAGATGTCCGCCGCCGCTCCGCTTCTCTTCCCGACCACCGACGCGAATCTTCTCCGCGCGGCGGAAGGCGATCACGACGCGTTCGGGGCGCTGATCAGGCAACACCAGGACATGGTCTTCAGCATCGCCTGGCACTTCCTCCACGATCGCGATCGTGCGGAGGAAGTAGCGCAGGAGGTTTTTCTCCAGTTGTATCGCGGGTTGGCCCAGATTGAGTCGGACGCGCATCTCACGTTCTGGCTCCGCCGCGTCACCGCCAATCGCTGCATCGACGAATCGCGGCGCGGACGCTGGCGCATCGTCACGCTCGATGAAGCGAACGACGTCGCGGGCGATGCCGACGACACCGATCCGCTGCTGACGCGAAAACTCGGGCAGATGCTGCAGCGCCTGCCCGCGCAACAGCGGCTGGCCATCACCATGCGTTACCAGGAAGGGCTCGCGCCTTCCGAAATCGGAGCGGTGCTGGACATGCCGCTCAACACGGTCAAAAGCCATCTCCGGCGCGGACTCGGCGCGCTGCGCGAGTGGCTGGGAGTGAAGCGATGAATTTCGATGACGACCTCACCCGCGCGCTCGCACGGAAATCCGCACCGGACGGATTCGCCGATCGCGTCCTCTCCCGTATTGAAGCACCTCGGCATCGCACATTCCCGACGTTCCGCCGCATCGCCGCGGCCATCGTTATCACCGCGGCGCTCGGCGGTCTGACCGCGCATCAGATCATCGAGCACCGCCGTATCGAAGAAGGGGAGCGCGCCCGCCGCGAGCTCATGACCGCGCTGCATATCGCCAGCGCCAAGATGCGCGCCGCCCAGCGCGCCGTCGTACACGACTGAAGGTAAAGAAATGATTTGTCATCCTGAGCCGCCGAAGCCGTGGCGCGCGAAGCGCGCAAACGGCGCAGGACGGCGAAGGATCTCAAGCTTCCCAAACTGTCCTGAAACCGGGTTCCAGCGAAGGCCGCGCATCTTGAGATCCTTCGCCGCGCTTCGCCAGCCTCAGGATGACAGCCAACTGAAAGGACTGACCATGAAACGCTTTTTGATGAACTTCATCCTCACCCTCGTCGCTGCCGTCGCGCTCCCGAGCGCCGCCTCGGCGCAGGGAACGCGCCTCAATCTCGATTTCCCCGACCTTGCCGCCAAAGCAAGCGAGACGACCGACGTCACGCTCGATGGCGCCATGCTCCGCCTGGCCGGCAAGTTCCTGTCGAACAACGACGCCGACGAGCGCGCCGCGAGGGAGGTGATCAACGGCCTGACCGGCATCTACGTGCGCAGCTACGAGTTCGACCACGAAGGCGAGTACGACAAGTCGCAGGCCGAGCGCATCCGCCAGCAGCTCGGACCGTCGTGGAAGAAGATCGTGAAGGTGGCCAGCCGGACGAAAGAGGACGTCGACATCTGGGCCGACACGCGCGGCGACGCCATCGCCGGACTTTTGATCATTTCCGCAGAACCGAAAGAGTTCACCGTCGTAAACATCGTCGGCCCTGTCGATCTGGAGAAGCTGGCCGGCCTGGAAGGGCAGTTCGGCATCCCGCACATTTCGGGCGAGACGCATTCGAAGCATCGGAAGGACGATCGTCATGAATAACCGCCGCCTGCTCATTGTGATCGCGCTCAGCGCCTTCACCCTCGGCGCGACGCCGGCACGCGCGAATTTCGACGACATCGTCCGCGCTGTCGAGTCGCGCTACCACGTGCAACGCACCACGATCCCGCTATTCGGCCTTGTGCGCTTCGCGCTGTGGTGCGTGCATCCGGGCGGCGTCTCCGACGTGCAGCTGGCCACGTTCGAGAACGCGCATTTCGACGACATGCCAGGGCTCGCGGACATCGTCCGGCGCAACGCAGGCGAGGCGATGCAGCCGCTGGTGCAGACGCGCTCCAATCGCGACGGCGAGACCACGCTGATCTACGCCCGCCCGCTTGGTGGAGACCGCGTGGCCCTGCTCGTCTTCGCGCACGACCGCGAAGACACGACCGTCGTGCGGGTGGTGGTGTCGATGGACAAATTCACGGAGGCGATGAACCATCCGCACCGGGTAGTCGCGGACCTGCGCTAACCATTTCGTTTCCCGGCCGTCTTGTACTTCGCGCGTTGCCGGTTGACCGCATTCGCGGCGTCGAGTGGCTCCGATGCGGCAAACGCGAATCGACCGGCAACGCGCGAAGTACAAGGTGCTCGAGAGCGTTGATGCCGGCAGGATGGTGTGGCACAGACAAGAATGTCTGTTCTGTGCCACACAAGCCCCTAAGTTAAACTCTCCTCAATGCTCGGGCGTGTGGCGGTCGCGGTCTCACTTCTCCTCATTCCTGCAGTTGCCTTTCCGCAGTGCAACCTGACCCAGGTTGCCAGCGTGCCGTTTCGCGCCTCGTATCTCGACGTCGCCATCGACGGCAGCGACCTCTGGACGGCCACCTCGTACGGCGTCTCGCTGTACGACCGCAGCGTCGATCCTCCCGCGCTGGTCGCGACGCTGCCGCTGCCGGGCATCACGCGCACCGTGCGCGCTGCGAATGGGATCGCGTACGCCGGCAGCGGATCGACCGTGTTCGTCGTGCGCAGGAACGGACGCGCGCTGCAACTCGTGCGCGGCATCGACGCCGGCGGCACGATCAACGACCTCCTCCTCACCACACTCGATCTCTACGTCGCCACGGCGAACGGATTGACGCAGTGGGACCTGCTCGATCCATCCAATCCATCGAAGACGCCGGCTGTATTCGTGACCAGCCGCGCCAACGTGCAGTCGCTGGCGCTGGGCAACGCCATCCTTTTTGCTGCCGACGGCGATTCCTCGGTCGAGTCGTTCAACATCGCCGTCCCGTCGATTCCGAACGGCGTCGGAACGGTGACTTCGCTTCCCGGCGCGAATGCGGTAGCCGTCAACGCAGGACGTCTGTACGTCTCCGACGGCCAGCAGACCGACATCTTCACGAACATCGACAGCGGCGGCGGCAACGCCGCGAAAGCGGCCACGGACTCGTTCGGCGGCGCGGCCATCACCGCCATCAACAGCAACGCGATTTTCGCCGCCGGCGCGGACCGGCAAGTGCGCGCGTTCGATCTCTCCTCCGCCGCCGCGCCGGTCGAACTGTGGCGCGCGCAGCTCAACCCGGCCGGCGGCAGCGTGAACCGCGTCGGCCGCATGGCCATCGCCCCGAACCGGCTTTACGTCGCCGGCGGCGACCTCGGTCTGCTCACATACGACACGACGTCGTTCACCGCGCCCTTCCCGCTGCGCAGCTACGCCGGCGGCGCCACCACCTCGGTCGTTTCCCTCGGCACGATGGTCTACGTTTCGCGCACGTCGGGCGGCATCACGGAATTCAACCAATCGTCCGGCGGCGCGCTGACGCAGGCCCGTTCGTGGGACAGCAGCATCGACATCGTCCGCGACGGCGGCAACAACTTCCTGTTGACCACCACCGGCGCGAAAGCATCGCTCTGGGCGCTCACGCCCGCGGTGCCGACGCTCGTCTCCTCACTGACGCTTCGCGCGCCGATCGCCTCGGCGGTCCTCTCCGGAACTACCGGCTATTTCGTCTTGAATGAAGCGGCCGGAAACACGCTCTGGTCCGCCGACCTCTCGCCCGTCACTCCCACCGCGCAGCAGATTTCTCTGACGGCCATCAAGCCGTCATTCATCGCGCGATCGGGATCGGCATTCGTACTCGCCGAGCTGCGCGGCGACGACAAAGTTACGACGCTCTCCTACTTTGCCTCGAGCGATTTCACGAAGACGCCGGTCACGATCAGCGTCCCCGGCATCGCCACGGGCGGCGTCGCGCTGTCCGGCGCGGCCGCCGCCGTATCGACCTTCACCGGCGTCACCCTCGCCGATTTCGCAAGCGGGACGACGACGCTCCTGCCGCAGTCGAGCGGCGCCATCGCGCTGAGTCTCGCATTCACCGGAACGACGCTGCTCGAAGCGACCGACACATCGCTCATGGTCTGGAACACCCAGACGAAGACGCTGACGAAACAGTTCACGCTTCCCGCCGCGCCGACGGCCGTGCATATCGCCGCGAACAGCGCCATCGCCGATCTGGCCACCGAAGACGGCGTCACCACCGTGCAACTCACCGCCACGACGCGCATGCCATCGGTGCTCTTCGCCGCGAACGGCAACGCCTACTACAAGAAGCTCGTGGCCGGCAGTCAGCGGCTCTACTTCTTCGACGGCCGCAACGTCGACATCTTCACGAACACGATGCAATCCACCGGCGGCATCCGCGCGCCGCTCATCATCGACGTCGCCGCCAGCGACACGAACGTCTTCACCATCCAGAACAACCTAACCGTCACGTCATACGGACGCGACGGAAACGCGCTGGCCACGTCGACGATCAACCAGACCTCCGACCTGCCGCCGTCGATCGCCTCCGCCGGCGGCGCGGCCTGGGCCTCGATCGCCATCAACTGCCAGAGCACTGGTTGCGAAGGGGAGACGATCGTCTTCGATCCGAAGTCCGCCTTCGCACAGACCGCCACGATGACCGGAACGGTGCGCGATGTCGTCACCAACGGCACGCGCGCCTATGTCCTGACAGAACTTCCGAACGAAGTCCGCATCGTCGACATCACCGATCCCGCTCACCCCTCGGTTGTCGTCAGCCGCGCCACCGAAGGCACGCAGCCGCCCCGCGCCATCGCCTTCGCCAACAACACCGTCTACGTCCTCGGCGAAAAGCTCTACGCGTATTCGGCAAACGACCTCTCCAAGACCGGCGAACCGCTCGGTTCCTACGTCACCGATCCCACGAGCGGCCTCACGTACGTCGATCAGCACCTCCGCGCGGACGGAGCCTGTGTCGCCCTCACCGGCCGCCAGTTCTCGCCGCAATTCCTCAGCGGATCGCCCTCGATCGCCTCCCCCGCCGCCGGACGATTCATCGCCACGCAGCCGGGAACGTTCTACTTCCTGACCGACTACTCGCTCGAGATCTGGTCCACGAAGCCACTGCCGCCCGCGCGGCGGCGCGCAGCGCGGTGACGGAGAGGGGAAGTCACGACCGGCAGACGGCCGCGCGCGAAGGCGCGCTCGGCAATCTTAGCCCCGCGCTCGGAGGCTGTGAAGGAATCGGGTTGAGGAGGAGCCGGCGCCGGTTGAGTGACCCCGAACTGATTGCAGCGGATAACCCGGCGTGCTCACCCTTGGGGTAATAGCTGTTGAGTGACTCGCAAAGGCTTCGGATCGCCGCGAGTCTTGGGTCAAAGATCGCCTACAGCCAGAGAACTTCAGGTCGTGAGCGCACAACTTCTTCGGAAGTTGTGGGTGATCGCATGCAGCAGCACTACTGCTCGGACTTTCTCGAGCCCGCGAACGAGCAGATGCGTCAACCCTTGCGTTCGAAACTGCGCATTCACCCATTCGGCTGTCTGTGCTCGCAACTTGTAGATCGCTTTGGCTTCGTCGGTCTGCATCCGTGCACGCCATTCCCCAACTGCAGCGCTGTCCTTCCGACGAGTTGGCTTTTCGATTCGAGCGGGTGCATAGACCTTACAACCCCGTTCATTCATCCGATCCACGTTCGTCAGTGATGCGCATCCCCCATCGGCGAGCCACTGGTTCGGTCGCACTCCGTGCCTTGCTTCGAGTTGTTCAGCCAGCGGGAGCATCCGCTTGATCAGTCCCTTCGTTATTCACTTCAACAGCGACCACCACACCGCGCTCGGTGGTGCTGGTCAGATGAACGTTGTAGGCAGGACGGAAGCCGCCGTCGGCCATCTTCATGACCCGTGCTTCGGGATCGGTGATCGATGCGCTCTTCTCTTTTTTCTGATCACGTTTTCGATTCTTCGAGCGAGACGCGCGAGCCTTTTCTACTTCGCCGAGCTCTTCCAGAGCACGTTCGACGCGCTTCTCACGATCCTCTGCCGCACGTTTGCGTGCACTTTGTTCCCGCTTGCTCGCTGCTCCCGTGTCGTCCTCGATCTCCTTGGTCAGGATCTCGATCTGCTCGCGTGCGATTTTTTGGAACTCCAGCAGACGTGACCGCCGGCGAAAGGATGAACCACCCGCCGAGGCGCGCACCTTCATCCCGCCGTGAGCGACACGCTGCATCTCCACCAATCCCGCGCTCAGCAGACCCGACACGCTCTGCGTCAACACGCCGTTCAGCTGATCCGAGGAAAGGTTGCGGAAGTCAGACAACGTATGGTGGTTGACCGAGATGCCCCCGCACATCCACTGATACGCCAAATGTTGTTCGCAAAGACGGGCAATCTCACGCGCCGAACCAATCCCGTCGAGCGTTGCCAGAATCCACAAGCCGAGCAGAATTCGTGGATCCGTTGCCGGGCGACCGGCCACACCCTCGCGTGCGCGAATCCGATCGTGAAACTCGCTCAGATCCAGGCGTTCTACGAAGCTCCACACCGCTCGGGCCTGATGGTCTTCCGGAAGCAACCCTTCCAGGTCCGTCGGAACCAGTCGCATCTGGAGCCGATTCGCCTCGATCAATCGTGGCGCACCCGCACACTCGTGTTTTTCACCCTTGCCGTCATCGTACGGCGACCTTACTTTTCCACAGCACCGCCATTTCTTCACACCCTCTCGGCGCGGGGAAAACGGATGTGGCGGGGTTCGTGGCCGCGGAGGCGGCCACTACAAAGTTCAGGCAGCGTGAGATGTTGTAGCGGCCGCCTCCGCGGCCACATCCCGCGCCACCTCCGAACCCCCGCGCCAAAGCGCGGGGCTAGGATTGGTGAGCGCGCCTTCGCGCGCCAAGGGGATTCGGTCGAGTTCTGATAGCCGGCCGTCCGCCGCGGCTCACGATGACAGGCCTACTTACTTTCGAATTGCGTCTTGCGATGTGCCTCGTCGTGCAGGCGGTCGAGGCGAAACAGCCTCGGAACTTCTTTTCCCGATAGAACCATCTGCGCGGTCATCTCCCCGACTGCCGGCGAGAGTTTGAAGCCGTGACCGGAGCCGCCTCCGGCCAGCCAGACGTTGGAGGCGCCGGGATGGCGATCGATTATGAGGTGACCGTCCGGACTGTTTTCGTACTGGCAGACTTCGGCCGCGACGAGTGGCGCATTGGCGAGCTCCGGGAAGCGTTCCGCGATCAGGTGACGAGCGCGAGCGATCCCTTCCGCGGTCGGCGCGCGGTTCGCCGAGGTCGGGTCGATTGGCTCACCGCGCGTGTCGTCGGAGATCTTGAAACCGCGGCCGTGTACGTCGGGGATTCCGTAGAAGATGCGCTCGCCGAAATCGATCCATATCGGAAGATGGGAGGGAAGGTAGCGCTGCGATCCGGCGGGAGTTCCGAAGTAGTAAACCTCCTGCCGCGTCGGCCTGATGCGGTCGCCGATGACCTCGGGGAAGAGTTTGCCCAGCCACGGTCCGCAGGCAAAGACGTACGCATCCGCTTCGATGCGTGTGCCGTCATCGAGGCGAAGCTCCGTCATCGCGCCGCCAGCGATCGCGCCGGGTGCGATGCGCGCCTGGCGATAGCTGCCACCCGATTTTTGAAATGCATCGCGCACCACGCCGCATGCTTGCCGCGCCGACAGCGCGCCTGCACGGCGTTCGAGCCAGACGGAGTGGACGCCGCGAAAATCGATCTGCGGATAACGATCCTTCGCCTCGGCGATGGAAAGTTTGTCGACCGGAAAGCCGAGCTCCCGCAGGATGGCCACCGACGAACGCACGTACGCGTCATCCTTTCGATGCAGCCAAAGCGCGCCGGTCTCGGTATACAGCGGTTCGCCGGACGCGGCGATGATCTTCTCCCACAGTTCGTACGCGCGCTTCACCATCTCGACGTAAATGCGGTCGGGTCCGTAGATGGCGCGGATGACGCGCGTCTCGCCGCCGGAGCTGGACCGCGGATTTCCAGGGCCCCACGAGTCGATGAGCTCGACCTGCGCGCCGAGCGTGAGCAGGTGCAGCGCCGTCCAGCCTCCGAAGGCGCCGCTGCCAATCACGGCCACGCGCGGCTTTGATTTGCCGGAAAGCGGCTGCGCGTCGAGGCGGCCCATTGCCGATACCAATGGAGCCGCCGCTACGCACTCCAGAAACGTTCGCCGGGAAACGCCGTCGTCCGAAATGAGCGTCTCCTAAAAATTCACTCGTGTGCTGATGCCGATCGTGCGCGGTTGATTGATCAGGTAGCCGACGCGCGCTCGCGTTCCGCGCTCCTGATCGAGGGCGAGCAACGCATTTTCGTTGGTCACGTTGTTTACGAAAAGCGCCGTGTCCCACTTGTTGTACAGGACGCCGATCCGGAGATTGACGATGTCGTACGCCGGCAGTTTCGGATTGAACGTAAACGTGCTCTGCGTGAACGGTTTACCGATTCCGCCCGCGCCGAACGAATTCAGGTTGACCGTGCCAAAGCCCTCCGCCTGATCGCCGATCTGCGTGTAGCGGTCGCCAATGTGCTGATAGACGCCCGTGGCGTAGCCGGCCCATGTCTGTCCGGTGTGCCAATGCACCGTGCTCGCGGCGGTCATCTGAAATTCCGGAACGGTCGGAAGACGGTTGCCCTTCTGAATACCCGAAACCACGGACACATGCCCGGTGGCGTCGGTCGAGGTCAGCGTCGATTCCAGCTGCGACGTCGTATGGCTCGCAGAGATCGCGAAGTCCCACAAGTCGGTCGGCGCCGCTTCGAACTCGGCCTCCAATCCCTCGCTCTTCGACTTGGGAACGTTGAAGACGACGCGCGAGGAGCACGAGCCGGCCGTGACCGTGGCCTGGAGATCATGAATATCGGCGTAGAACGCGGATGCGTTGAACGAGCCCCGGCCGCCCATGATTTTCGACTTCGATCCGACTTCGTAGTTCCACAGCGTTTCGTCTTTCCACGATCCCCGGCCACCGAAGGTAACCAGGTCGGCCGCCGTGCAGAGCGGAACGTTGAGTGGATCGTTGATGCCGCCGAGGCGGAAACCTTTCGAGATCTGCGCATTGAGACGGGTCATGTCGTTCAGCTTGTAACTGGCCATCACGCGCGGCGCGATGCCGTTCGCTTTCGTCGAGCCGGCCGTCGTCCCTGGATCGGCAAAGATGCCGTCGAACGTCTGCGTACGGTCCTCTTTGAAATCGTAGAAACGCAGACCGCCGGTAACGTCGAGCTTGTCGGTTACCGGATAGGTTCCTTCGCCGAAGACCGCGAACTGATTGAATTTGTATTTCAGGTTCGAGAAGAACAGTACGTCTTTGGCTGCGCCGAACGAGCCTTTCGTCGATCCGATTTTGGCGAGATCCTCGAATCCGCTGACGAGGAGGCTCTGACCGTACTTGCGATCGGTGTGGCTGTAGAAGGCGCCGCCGACCCACTGCAGCTTGTTCGTGGCGCCGCTCAGGCGCACC
>JAFAOU010000018.1 GCA_019247495.1 Acidobacteriota bacterium | reverse complement strand
GCCTGCAACACGATCCTCATCAACCACGCCGAGCGGTTCGGCCTCTCGCAGCTCTACCAGCTCCGCGGCCGCGTCGGCCGCAGCGACCGGCTGGCGTTCTGTTATCTCCTCGTGCCGAGCGATCGCGTGCTGACCTCCGACGCCCGCAAGCGCCTCGCCGCCATCCAGGAGTTCTCCGACCTCGGCGCCGGCTTCCGCATCGCGGCGAAGGACCTCGAGATCCGCGGCTCCGGCAACATCCTCGGCGGCGAGCAGTCCGGCCAGATCGCGGCGGTCGGATTCGAGATGTACACGCGCCTGCTCGAGGAGACGATCCGCGAGATGAAGGGCGAGCGCATCGAGGAGGAGGTGGAAACGTCGATGAACCTCGGCGTCGACATCTACATCCCCAAGAATTACATCAGCGAAGAAAACCTGCGCATGACGTTCTACAAGAAGATCGCCTCGGCATCGACCGACGATCGGTTGGAAGAGATCCGCAACGAGTTGCGCGACCGTTTCGGCGCACTGCCGCAGAACGTGGAGAACCTGATCCGCTTCGTCCAGGTGAAGCGCTTCGCGCAGCACATGGGCGTGGTCTCGATCGTCCGCGAAGGCGCGCGCGCGGTGGTGAAGTTGACAGCGACCGCCAAGGTCGATCCGAACAAGCTGCTGGTGCTGATTCAACAGGATCCGCACGTGAAGTTTTCGCCGAACGGCGTGCTGACGTTCCCGCTGAAGGTGCAAGGGCCGGAAGTGATCGATGCGATTGAGATGACGTTGCGGGGATTGGCGGCGTAGATAACTCAAAGGGAACGGGTTCACGCGGGGAACGCAGAGGGGCGGAGAAAAACAACTCCCCGCCCTCCGCCTCTCCGCGTACTCCGCGTGACGCGTTCTTATTGCTGTCACTTGATAAGAGCGAGCCAGCGCGTCACATCGTTCGCCATCGTTTCGAAGCTCGGCGCGACGAAGAGGTTCTGCTGGTACTGCGTCGGGTCGTAGGACGTATTCGCGATTACCTCGACGTCCCAACTGCGCAGCTCTTCTTCATTTTCGAAGCGGCCAAGCTCGCCGAACGAGGAGAGCAGTCCCGCGCCGTACACGCGGAGACGTCCTCCTTCGCGCACGACGCCGAATTCGAGCGTGTACCAGTAGAGCCGACCGATGCGCTCGATCGTTTCGGGATCGTCGTGCGCCCGCAACGCCGCTTCGCCGAACGCGCGATTGAGCGCGACGAAGGTCGGATCGGCGAAGGTGGCGGCGTGTCCGATCAGTTCATGCACGACATCCGGCTCGGGCGTGTAGAGCGGGACGCTGTGATGACGCATGTACTGCGTCGAGAGAAACGTGTCGCGTCCGAGTTGCGAGAGGAACGACTTCGCCGCGACGAGTCCGGCCACGGGCGTCATGCGAAATCCGAAGAGCGGCTGGATGGTGGCATTGACGTCGGTGAGCTGCGGAATCCGTTCCCGCGACAGCGCGATGCGCTCGCCGGCCTCGCGATACGCGCGACATGCATACCGATCGTGCAATGGATCCAGGTGCCGCCAGACCTCGGCCCACACGTCGTGCTCCTGCTCTGTGTACCCGATCGAAGGAACCGGCTCGCCCTCGCGGTAGTTGAGCGCCGCGCGCGCGATTTCATTGCGCCGGCGACGATAGACGGGGTCATGAAAGCCGGGATGATCGGCATCCAGCTGCATGAGTTCCGCCGAAGCGTTCTCGTCGATCTGCGCTTGTGAAGTGAGCATTGTTGGTTAGTAGATTCGTGGACTAGTGGATCAGTAGATTAGGAAGGAGGACGATGGCGAACACCTCTGATCTACTAACCTACTAGTCCACTAATCTACTGCGGTTCAATACCCGATCACATCTAGTTCGCTCGGCGACAGATCCGCGGAAGCCAGTGAGACCCAGCCGTCGCCGGTGATGTTGTCGGTGCTGCTGGCGTAGCCGACCCAGCTCACGAAGTTGTTTCCGGCGTCGGTCAATTGAAAGAGGATCGATACCGCGCCGTAATCGCCGGCGGGGATCGCCTGCTGGATCATCCCGTAGGCTTTGACCGTCACGGTCACAGTGGTCTGCAGTTTTTCGCCGACGAAGCTCACCTTATAGACGTGGTCGGACCCATCGACGTTCACGATGCCGAAGTTCGTGCGGAAGTCGGTGTCCTGACGAAGGCCGAGAGCGATCGCCTCGTCGACGTACTGGAGGGATTGCGTGTCGGGATCGACGGCATCGAACGGCTGCGACACGGTTCCGGTCGACCCGGGTTGCTTTGTGTAGATGCGCGAGAAGCCGTCGATGGCGCCGTTGGGGTCGAAATCGGTGCCGGTGTACGGGATGAAGATGAGCGTTCCCAGCCCGGATTTGCCGAGGGCGGTGGCGACGAAATCCTGAACGGTGACGAACTGACCGGGCGGCAGCGTGATGGTCTTGAAATTCGCAGGGTCAATGGTATTTGTCGACCCTTGTGCCCAGAAGCCGGCCAGCACCTGCTGCGGCGTATTGCGATAGTTGACGAGGGTGACGTCGGAGCGGAAGAAGAGCGCGCCGCCGCCGGCCGCAAGACTGCCGGCCGCCGGAATGATGAAGGCCCGGGCGGAGACGGAGTCGGCGATGGCCGACGCGTGGACTCCGCTTGCGTGCGCTGCGCGCCGCGCCACACCTCGCGCTTTCCACTGTGCGAGCAGACGAGCCGGCAGCGCGTCATCGACGGCGGTGATGGTCAGCGCAGCGGGATTGCCTACGGTCATCTGCGAGCGCGGAACCTTGCGCGCGTACATAGGCAGCGAAAAGGGCAGCGAGAGGGCGAGCAGCGAGAAAATCAGGGCCATTCTTCTCATGTCGAATCGGTCTCCAGTTGACGGCATTCTGTTTTGATGCCGAGTGCGGCGCAAGCACCAATCGGCTACACTTCGCGCGCCCCGTGCGCCGCCTCGCCCTCGCCCTCGCAGCCGTATTGATCGCGGCCGCCGCGTGTCATCGGAAACCGTCGGTTCCGCCCGACGTCGTCGCGCGCGTCGGCGAGCGCATGGTCACGCTCGGCGATTTCAAGCGCTACCTCGACCGCAATACCGGCACCGACCTCGCGCAGCTCGGTCCCGAAGTGGCCAGCGCCATGGTCGATCAATACCTCGAGGAAGTGATCCTGTCCGAATACGCTGCCACGCACGGAGTCGAGATTCCGGCCGAGCAGATCGCATCCTCCGTTCGTAACGACGCAGGCGTCACCGTCATCGAGAAGCGCGACGAGATGCGGAGACAGAAGCTGATCGGCGATCAGTCCGAAAATGTTCCCGCGCCGAGTGACGCCGATATCCGCACCTACTACGACCAGCATCCGGCGGAGTTCCGCAGCGGCGAAGAAGTTCATGTCAAACAGATCCTCGTGCACGACGAAGCGGTGGCGAACGACATCGCAGCGAAGCTGAAGGCCGGCGGGTCGTTCGAGGAGTTGTCGAGCCAGTACTCGCTCGCGCCGAACGCCAAGAAGGGCGGCGAGATCGGCTATGTCAGCCGAGGAGAGCTGCCGAAGATGTTCGAAGACGAGATCTTCGCGCTCAAGCCGGGCAGCGTCAGCGGCATCATCCGCACCGACGCCAGCTTCCACATTTTCAAGGTCGAAGACCGGCGTCCTCCCGGCGTCATCGACCTCCCGACCGCCGAGCCAGTGATCCGCGAACGCCTCAAGGACGACGCCATCCGCGCTCGGATGGCCCAGCTCGTCGCCAAGGCCCGCGCGGAACTGCAGGTGGCCGTCCTTACCAAGCGCTTGCCGTTCAAATACACCGGCGGCTTCTCGAAGTCGGAAAACGAATAAATCTCCTGCGCCGCACCGTTCTCGGTCCGAAAGCAACCGCAGTCCCTACTTCCACGTCAAAGAAAAAACGCATGAAGAAAACGATTCTCGCACTCGTCCTCACCGCCAGCGCGGTCAGCCTCACGGCCGCCCAACTCGTCGAAGCGATCGTCATCCGCGTCGGCGACCGCGTCGTCACCCGCACGCAGTACGCGCGCCGGCTCCACGATGCCTTCACCGAGATCGATCAGACCTCCACGACGCCCGCCGACGCCGCATCCAAGAAAGAGGAGCTGCGGAAAAACCTCTCCACCGATCTCATCGCCGAGCTCCTCATCAAGGACCGCGCCGACCGCCTCGGCCTCTCTGTGGCCGCGGACGAGCTGAAGGACGCGATGTCGCGCCTGAAAGAGCAGTACGGCATCAAGACGGATGCTGAGTTCGACGAATCGCTGCGCAAGTCCGGCATGACCCGCGCCGACATGGAGGCCCGCCTCCACGACACGATCCTGATGAACAAGGTCTTCGGCCGCGAGCTGCGCCAGCGCGATGAGCTGACCGACAAAGAGTTGAAGGAACGCTACGACCGCGAGAAGGAACGCTATCGCCTTCCCGAGCGCGCCCGTCTTCGCGAGATCATCGTGATCAAGCCGTCAGATGCATCGAAAGTCGAGGCCGCGCGTGAACGTGCGAATGCGTTGACCGCGCAGGCCCGCACCGGCGATTTTGCGAAACTCGCCACTACCTCCTCCGACGCCGGCACCAAAGAGAAAGGCGGCGACCTCGGCGAAGTCGCCCGCGGCGAGCTGCTCCCCGACCTCGACAAAGCCGTCTTCAACGCCACCGCCGGCACGGTTCTCGGCCCGATCGAAACGAAGTCCGGCTGGCACATCCTCAAGGTGGAGACCCGCCTTCCATCCGAAGTTCCGGCCTTCGAATCCGTCAAGGATCGTCTGCGCAAGGATGCGAGCGACGACACCTGGCAGCGCGACTACAAGGCCTACATCGATCGTCTGCGCAAAGACGCGTTCATCCAGATCAACGAGCAGAACGTCCCCACCAGCTAGGTCTACACACGGTAGCCGGATGCACACGAATCTGTGCGTCCGGCGGCCCGTTTCTCCTCGCCCGGTAGAGTTTGACGCGCATACGTGTCACTGCGCCTAACCTCTCGGCATGCACGAATTGATCGCTGACATGCCGATGGACGAGCGTCCCCGCGAACGGATGCTCACGCACGGAGCAAAAAGCCTTTCCGATGCGGAACTCCTGGCGGTCCTGCTCGGCTCCGGCATGCAGGGCAAGAACGCCATCGAGCTCGCACGCGATCTGTTGCGCGAAGGCTTTTCGAGCCTGGCGCAATGCGATGCCGAACAGCTTGCGAGACGAGAGGGCATGGGCATCGCGAAGGCGACGCGCATCATCGCCACGTTCGAAATCGCGCGCCGGGTCGCAAACGACAAACCGGGCGATCCGCCGCACTTCGACGTGAACTCCTTCAGCCGCGGCTTCATCGCACGCAGCCGCTACATGACCCAGGAGCACCTCGGCGCGCTCTTTCTTGACTCGCGCCGCCGCGTTCTGCGCGAACGCGAGATCTACGTCGGCACGTCCTCAAAGGCGCTCGTCTCGACGCGCGAAGTGATGCGATATGCGCTTGATGCCAATGCGGCCGGCGTCGTGCTGTATCACAACCATCCGTCAGGAGATCCGTCGCCGTCTGACGAGGATCTCAAATACACGAGAAAGATGCAGAGGTCTCTGCGCCTGATCGACATCCATCTGGTCGATCACATCATTGCCGGAGCGCACGGCTTTACGTCGCTGAGCACCCGCGGATTCAAATGAGGATCAGCTGGCCACGAGCGCCGGCTGGCGGAGCGTCTCGGTTCGCTCGGCGTAGACGGGCGTGAACCAGTGATAGCGGTCGGGGATGACGCCGGCGATGTAGTCGAAGAACTCTTTCTGGATACGCTCCGTAATCGGCCCGCGGCGGCCGTTGCCGACCGGCACCCGGTCGATGCTACGAACCGGCGTGACCTCGGCGGCCGTGCCGGTGAAGAAGACTTCATCGGCGACGTAAAGCAACTCGCGCGGGATCAGTGACTCGACGACTTCGAACCCGAGCTCGCGCGCGATCGTGACGACGCTGGCCCGCGTGATGCCGGCCAGGATCGATGCCCCGAGCGGCGGCGTCATGATCTTGCCGTCGCGCACGACGAAGACGTTCTCGCCGGAACCTTCGCTGACGTATCCATTGACGTCGAGCGCGATGCCTTCCGCGTATCCGTCTGCCGCCGCTTCCTGGCGGATCAGGATCGAGTTCATGTAGTTGCCGGTCGCTTTCGCGAGCGCCGGGAAGGTGTTCGGCGCCATGCGATTCCACGACGACACGCGCACATCAACTCCCTGCTCGATGGCCTCGGGGCCGAGGTACTTGCCCCAGTGCCATGCGCCAATCACGACGTCGACGGGGCATGCGGCCGGGAAAACGCCGAGGGAGTGGAAACCGCGATAGACGACAGGACGGAGATAGCAGTCGTCAAAATGGTTCGCCGAGACGATGTCGACACATGCCTTCTTGAATTCATCGGGCGTGTACGGAACCTCCATCCGATAAATGCGGCAACTGTCGTACAGCCGGCGGATGTGATCGTCGAGCCGGAAGATGGCCGGTCCCTGGTTGCGGGTGTCGTAGCAGCGGATCCCTTCGAAGAGGCCTGAGCCGTAGTGGAGGGCGTGCGTGAAGACGTGAATCTTCGCGTCGGCAAAATCGACGAGGCGCCCGTTCATCCAGACTTTTTTTACTTCCTCGAACGGCATCGGAGCCTCCTGATCGGTGGGCAGCGGTGGACGGGCAACATCGGCGCGCCGGGGCTGAAAGTTGCCGGAGTATAGGGTCCGGTCTTTCGGCAAGTCAATGCGGCGGGCACCCTGTTGTTTGCTGAAATTAGGCCAGAATCAGCAGGGCCATCATGACCACCAGGTAAATGTTCGAGGCCATGAAAAGCCGCCTCGCACGAACGGGCGTCCGCGACGCGAGGAACGCGAAACTGGCGAAGGTCAGAGCACCGCCGGCGATCACCGCGCCCGCAAGATAGACGAACGTCGACAGGCCGAAAAGCGGCGGCAGAACACTAACCGTGAGCAGCGCGAAGCTGTAGAAGACGGCGTGGCGTGCGGTCGTCCGGCCGTCATCGTCCTGCACGGCCAGCATCGCAAAGCCGCCGCGCGCGTAGTCGTCGCGATACATCCAACTGATGGCCATGAAATGCGGCAGCTGCCAGAAAAAGAGGATCGCGAAAATGATCCAGCCGCCGGTGCCGAGGACGCCGGTCGCGGCGGTCCACCCCATCAGCGGCGGAATCGCGCCGGGGATCGCGCCGATCAGCGTGCAGATCGCCGACAGGCGTTTCAGCGGCGTGTAGATGAAGATGTAGGTGATCAGCGTGAAGGCGCCGAGTGCAGCGGTGAGCCAGTTCACGGCGAAGCCGAGGTAGAGCGTGCCGAGGATCGAGATGGCGATGGAGAAGACAAGGGCCGCGCGCGGCGCGATGCGGCCATCCGGCAGCGGGCGAAGGCGAGTCCGGCGCATCTTCGCGTCGTAATCGCGTTCGATGTATTGATTGAGTGCGTTCGTTCCGGCCGCGACGAGCGCCGTACCGAGCAGCGTGTTCAGGAGCAGCATCCAATCGACGTGCTTTGCGCCGAACAGGTAGCCGGCCGCGGTCGTGATCAGCACCATCATTACGATGCGCGACTTCGACAGCGCGAGGTAGTCGCGCATCACGCTGCCGAGTCTCGCCGGCCGCTCCAGCACCAGCACGTCGCTCATGCCGGAACCTCAGTTGCCAGAAGTGCTCCCGTTCGTTGCCGGCGCGTGCGCCAGCCGATCGTCCGCGCTGTCAGCGCCGTGATCAGCGACAGGCCAAGCGTCGCCGCGCCTGTCATCACGTGAACGCTCGTGATCACCGGCTGCTTGCCGCTCCAGACCACGTAGCCGCCGAGCGCAATCTGAATGAGCACGACAGTCACGAGCAGGTTGGAGAGCTGCCGAAGCGGATGCAGCGATTCGAAACGCCGCAGACGAACGGCCAGGTAGATCACAAGCGCGCCGACGCACACGCCGCCGGCGCGATGCGCAAAGTTGACGGCGATTTCGAGGCTTGTGAAGTGCGGCACGAGACGCCCAAACGACAGCGGGAAGTCAGGAATTGCCAATCCGGCGCCGAGGTGCCGCATCGTCGCGCCGATCAGGATCTGGGCATACGCGACGAGCACGAGCAGCGTCGTCAAGCCGATCGGAGCATCGCCTTTTTCCATCGCCCGCGATGTCCGGAACCAGTTCGACGTGAAGAAGGCAATCGAGGCGTTTAAGCAGAAGAAGATTTCTGCGAGGCCGGCGTGCGCGATCGAAACGGAGTGCGGCAGGAGCAGGAGGACCGTGACGCCGCCGAGCACTCCCTGCGCGATGACGGCACCGACAGAGCACCAGCCGAGGATGCGTGTGAAACGTTTCGGCTCCCGAAGTTGCAGCCAGATCGCCTGGATCACGGTCAACAATCCGACCGTTGCAGCGATCATGCGATGTCCGTGTTCGTAGAAGATCCCGCCGATCATCGGCGGCATCACCATTCCATACGACAACGGCCAGTCAGGAACAGCGAGGCCGGAGCCGGTGGAGGTCACCATCGCGCCGGCAAAAATCAGAAACAGCGTCGAACCCGCAACGAACTTCGCATAGCGGCGCAGCCAGACCGGGGTGACATCCGAATTCCGCAATGCCGAGGGAGCGCCGAGGGACGGTTTCATTGACTACGAGCCGCCGATACTCGTCTGCGCCGGCGGCGCGGCCGCCAGCCACTGCTTGAAGTGTTCTTTGGTGTGAACGAACATCTGGCCGCGCATACGGTAATGCCCGAGGCCGCATAGCTGCGCGCAAGCGATTTCCCACTTGTCGCGTTCTTCCTTCGTCTCATTGGTCATTACCGGCGTGAAGTGAATGGCGATCTCCATCCCGGGAATTGCATCGGTCTCGACGCGCATCACAGGAAGTTTGAAGCTGTGGATGACGTCCTTCGAAGTGACGTGAATGATGACCGGCCGGTTGACTTCGAGGTGCAGGTCATTGAGCGTAACAATGTCGTCCTTCGCGTTCGGATCCTTGAGGTCGAGTCCGAGAGGATTCGACGATGTCACCAGTTTGACGTCGCGCTTCCCGAATACGCCGTCAGGGCCAGGATATTGGACGTTCCAAGCGAACTGCTCCGCCACGATACGCATCTCCAGCGGATTCGACGACGGCGGCGGCACGTGCGTCCACCGGTACCACATCGGAATTGAAAATCCGACGAGGAGGATCACCTCGATGACGGCAACGCCGGCCTCTGTATAGCTCGAAAAATGACTCCTGACACCGTGGTAATCGGCTCTCGGATTCCGTTTGGCGTTGAATCGCCACAGCGCATAAACGAAATACAGACCCCATCCGACGAATAGAAGCAGCATCAGCCAGTGCACGTTCGCGCTCAGCCGGTCGAGGTAAGGGCCGTGCTCCGACGCGTCGACCGGCATCCACTGCGCTAAGAATTTTTCCATTGACGCTACCCTTCCTCGGCGCTACTGCGCCGCTCCCCCGTCCACGACATGAAACGACTCGCGCAGGCGGCGCGACTCCTTCGCCCGCCGCCAGAAGCTCCAGAACAGCGCAATAAAACCAACCTGCACGAATCCAACGACGCCGAGAAGAAACATGATGGCGTTGTTGGAGCTCTTCGTCATCGGCGAATTCGGCGCGCCATAACAGACCGGGCACGCCGACAGGACCGACGGCACCAACAGCATGCAGATCGCGATCAGGACAAACTGAGTCTTGCGCGTCATGGCAATTCCTTCAGCTTGTGAAATACCCGCATTCCGTACCAGACCAGCGATGCACCACCGGCCACCCCGAAGATGATCATCGAAATCCCGAGCGAGCTGCGCGCAGCCATGAAGTCCCGCACACCCCACACGGTCAGGTACAGCATCAGAGCCACCGACACTGTAATGAAGACGACGTGAAAGACGCGCAGGGACATTACGATCCGAACGGATTGGCGTGATGGCTGATCGGCAGCGTCATCAGGAAAATAAAAAAGATCACGGTAAGAATCAGGACCCCGTAGATGACCTTCTTCTCCGACAGCAGATGCATGAAGAAGCCCGCCACGAGGAATCCTTTGATCGAGGCGATGATCAGCGCCACGAGGATGGCCTGGTGAACGGGAAGATTCAGTCCATAGCACGCGCCTACCGTTACGGCGGTCAGAATTGCCAGACCGACGAAAACGGTCAGGTAGACCTTCATCTCCTTGCGTATCTGTTCCGGGCTGTGATGCGCATTTGGATCGCCGACGCCCGCGTGCTCGTGCACGTCGACGCCAGGTTCCACCGCTGCTGCAGGATCGGTCACGTCGTGCTCCTTCTACATGAGGTACAAAATCGGGAAAAGGAAAATCCAGACGAGGTCGACGAAATGCCAGTAGAGCCCGACGATCTCGATCCGGTTCGTATAACGCTCAGGCTCTTTGGCCCACATCTTCGCGCCCGGCCCGAGGAAATAGAGAAATACGATGACGCCGCCGAGGATATGCAGACCGTGAAGGCCGGTCATCGTGAAATAGATGGCCAGAAAATTGTTCGTCTTCGGGAAGCGGCCTTCCTGGAACTCGTGCGAATACTCGAATGCTTTGGCGGTCAAAAAAATCAATGCGCAAAGAACAGTCGCGGAAATGTAAATGCGGCCCTTCTTCAGATCGCCGAGCCGCAGATGCGACCAGGCCATGACCACCGTCACGCTCGAAAGAATCAGGATGAACGTATTGAACGTGGCCAGCTTGACATTCAGAAACTCGTAACCGCGCGGCCACGACTCGGCGCCGGTCCGCAACAGAATCAGCGATGAGAACAGCGCTCCGAAGAGCATGACTTCGGAGGCCAGAAAGAGCCACACGCCGAGCTTGCCGTTGTAAAGCCCGGTGTCCGGACGCGGATGGACGTTGTACGGAATCTCCAGCTCTGCGTGACCTGCGGAAGCGTGCGCGTCCATCAATTCTCCCTCATCGCCACTGCGGTCGCCGGCAACAGGCTGCCGCCGCGCGGCGCCGGTTCCGCCAACGGCATGTTCTGCGGAATGTATTCGGCCGTCTCGCCGGGAACGCTGTATTCGTAAGGACCGCGGTAGACCATCGGCAGCACCTCGAAATTACCGTGCGCCAGCGGAGGCGAGGTCGTAGCCGTCCATTCCATCGTGGTGGCCTGCCAGGGATTCGAGCCAAGGCCTTCATCGCGGCGCCCCATTGCCGCCGCGATTGCGTTGTAGAAGAAGTTCAGAATGAACGGAACCTGCGCGGCAAGAAGTCCGATCGCGCAGATGGACATGAACGGGTTCGTCTGCGACGCAATCTCCTTGGCGTGGGCGTACTGCATGCCGCCGTCGTAAAGCCGGCGCGAGACGCCCGCCAACCCCTGCGCGAACATCGGAAAGAAGATGCCGTTGATGCAGACAAACGACACCCAGAAGTGCACCTTGCCCCAGAAGTCGTTCAGCTTGCGGCCGGTCGCTTTCGGGAACCAATAGTAAATGCCCGCGAACATCGCGAAAATCGTTCCCGGCGCCACGACATAGTGGAAATGGCCGATGACGTAGTACGTGTCGTGCAGATGAATGTCGGAGGCAGCGAGGCCGAGGGGCAGTCCGGTCAGCCCGCCAATGCCGAACATCGGCAGAAACGCGAGCGCAAACAACATCGGCGTATTGAAACGTATGGACCCGCCCCATAGTGAAATGAACAACGAGCTGAGAATGATCACCGACGGAATCGAGATGATCATCGTCGTCGTCTGGAAGAAGGCGCTGATGGTCGTGCCCATACCGGTCAGGAACATGTGGTGCGCCCACACGACGAAGGACATGAATCCAAGAAAGACGGTCGCGAAGACCATCGACTTGTAGCCCCAGAGCGGCTTGCGCGTGTTGTTCGCGATGATCTCGGCCACGATTCCCATGGCAGGCAGGATCAGAACGTAAACCTCAGGATGCGCGAGGAACCAGAAGAGGTGCTGCCATAAGAGAGGGTTGCCGCCGCCGGCATTCGCAAGCGCCTGGCCACTGACCACAAGACCGCTCGGCAGGAAGAAACTCGTTCCCGCGATCCGGTCCATGAGCTGCAGCACCGCGGCGGCCTCGAGCGGAGGGAACGCGAGCAGGAGCAGGAACGAGGTAACGAACTGCGCGTGCACGAAGAAGGGGAAGCGCATATACGTCAGCCCCTTGGCGCGCAACTGAATGATCGTCACAATGAAATTGACGGAGCCCAGCAGCGAGGACGTAATCAGGAACACCATCCCGATCAGCCACCACGTCTGCCCTTGTGAGGCGATGACCGACAGCGGCGGATAGGATGTCCAGCCGGATTGCGCCGTGCCCCCGGGCGCGAGGAAACTGGCCAGCATGATCAGGCCGCCCGGGAAGTAGCACCAGTAACTGGCCATGTTCAGTTTGGGAAAGGCCATGTCGGGCGCGCCGATCTGCAGTGGGACCAGGTAGTTGCCAAATGCACCGACAGCCAGCGGCACGATCCCTAAGAAGATCATGATCGTGCCGTGCATCGCGCCGAGCTGGTTGTACGCCTCGGGCAAAAGGACGCCGCCGGGCGCCCGGCTTTCACCGAGGACTTTCATAATACTGAACGCCTGACCGGGCCAGCCGAGCTGCAGGCGCATCAGGATCATCAAACAAAAGCCGAGGAGGAGGAAAAGAAGCGCGGTGAAGCCGTATTGGATGCCGATCCATTTATGGTCGGTAGAAAAGACATAGCGGCGAATGAAGGATTGATGATGTCCGCCATGTCCCTCGGCGGCTTTCTCGTCCTCCATGACGCGCAACGCCTCGCGGAGCGCTTTGTGCGCTTCGTCCGCGTACATCCATTGCGAACCTACCCGGATCTGTCGTCTCAATGCCATTGCGGCTCCTGCTGTCGCATTAACCCTTGAAGGTGAAATTCAGCGCTTTGGACTCTTTCGCGCCGACTGTGACCTGCTGTTCCTGCTGGCCGTACTTCTCGTGCCACGCTACCACCGTGTACTGACCCGGCGGCAGATTGGAAATCGTGAATGTGCCGTTGGTCTGCGAAACGGAATAGAACGGATGCGGCATTACGGCCATGTACGACTTCATCCAGCCGTGCACGTCGCATTTGATCTTGAACGGCGTCACTTCGGGCTTGTCGAGGTGCTTTGTCGAAACCATTCCCTGCACCGGCTGACCTTCGTTGAATTGCGAATTCGCAACCGGCATCGCGTGTACGTTGTGCAGCGTGGCGTCATCGTTCTTGATCTGCAGCGGCTGGCCGACCATGACCGCATTGACGTGCGGATGGTATTGGCAACCCTTCTGATCGATGACGACCGGCGTGGACGGGGCCGGGAAGTTGCCCTTGATGTCTTTGATGTAGACGAAGACATTTGCCAGCTCGCCGGCGGGGCCGGTGACCACGTCCTCTTCGGTAGCGGGCGCGCTGGAGTGTTGCGACTGGCAGTACGGATCGGCCGACATCTGAATATTCGTCATCTTCGGCGCGGCGCCCTCGAACTTCACGAGGCCGGTGAGCGTAGCCGCGTCGGCGGAAACGGCGGCAGCAGGAGCGGCGGCAGCGGCGGGCGCGCCCGACGCCGTGCTTGCCGCAGCGGTCGTCGTGGTCTGCTCATCATCTTCGCCTTCGTCTTCCTTGGAGGCTTCTTTGCCCTTACCACAAGCAATCGAGAGGAGCAGCGTAGTAGCGAACAGCACCGAAACAAATTTCTTCATCGTCATCTGATTGATCTCCTGTTTCTTAACGTCCGGCTCCGCCGCTGACGGCTGGAATTGCGCGCTGGTTGCGCGTCGATTTCGCGGCCGGCGCCGTCGCAGGCGGCAGCGATTGTTGCGGCATTGCCATTGCGGGCGCATCGCCGGTTGGCGAGGCCGAACGCATTTGTGTGATTCCAATGCTCCAGATGTAATCGCGCAGATAGTCGGTCAACGCCACCGCGTCGCTCATCGTGCGCTTCAATTCCTTCTCGTTGCCGTTGAACAGCGGCAGCAGTGTGGATTTGTATTGTGCGAACTGCGGCGTGTCGATTGCCAGTGCCAGCGGCGACTGGAAACCGCCCGTCGCTGCGTCGCGAGGGAAGTTCGTCGGCATGCGCGTGCCCGGAATCATTTCATTCGGACGGCGGATCCAGTCGGAGATCCAGTCGTGGCGCAGGCGCAGGCGTGCGAGGGTGAGGTTCGGCGCGAGCGACGTCGAATCCGCGGTATTTGGCGTGGGAGGATTCTCGGGATTTACAGGCGTCGTACCGTGACATTGCGCGCAGCGCAGCATTGTGAAGACCTGCTGGCCGATCTTGACGTTCGCGGGTGACGGGTTCGCACCGCGCGTCGTGTCGAATTGCGCGCCTTTGCCCGCTTCGGCGAAGAAAGTCACGAGCGTATTCGCTTCGTGATCGTCGAAGTGGAAGGTCGGCATCCGAACGCCGAGCCACGGCCGGATCTTCATGACAGTCGGATCTTTGAGGAAATTGAACAGGAACGGCGACTGGGCCCTTGCTCCCTCGGGCGATAAATCCGGCGGCAGAAAATTCGCGTCGGCAATTGTCGACGCAATCGCGCGTCCACGGCCATCGACGACGTGACACGCGCGGCAATTGTGCTGCGAGACTCGCTTGCGGCCTTCTTCAATCAGCCGCGTATGAGCATCGAGGCCGGCCATCCGGTTCTCGGCGACCTTCTCCTTCGTAAGACCGACCACGACCATCGCGATGCGGCGCGCTTCCTCCGGTGTGAGGTGGAAGTTCGGCATCTTCAGCTTGTCGTTGTAGACCTTCGTACGACGGTCGTCATAGATCCGCGGATTGCGAAGCTTGTTGTAGACCCAGGACGGCACCGTGTGGATGACATGTTCGGTCACGCCGTCTTCGTTCTTCCACTTCTCCTCGTTCATGAAGCCGAAATCAAAAAGATGCAGAGCCTTCGATCCCTCGACGGTCAGCTCGGTTCCGATCGGCTTGAGGCCCTCGAAGCCTTTGATGTTGTGACAGGAGTAGCAGCCGTATTTTTCGATGCTGCGCTGGCCGAGGTAAACGAGTTGCTCATGATCGGACATCGATCGCAGCTTCGATTCGGCGTCGCGATCGCTGAGCGTATTGATCAGATAGCCTTTGGCCAGATCGTGTACAGCCTGGCGGTCCGGCGGGCGGATCGCCGTTTTCATGAAGGACGGTTTTTGCAGCGTCAGTAGAAATGCCGTGACGTCGGACGCTTCCTGATCGGTCAGCCGCAGCGAGGGCATCGGCGCCTCGGCGTAATACGACTTCGGATTTTTCACCCAGTTGTAAATCCAGGCGCTGTTCGTTTTCGTGCCGACGCCGGTAAGGTTGAAGCCGTAATTGCGCTCCAGCGGAAAATCTTCGCGCTTCGCCAAACGAATCTGGCCGGACTTTTCGTCTTTGACCTGCTCCGTATCGATGTGGCAGCCCATGCAACCGACGCTGTTGACGATCTGCTTGCCGCGGCCGGCATCACCTGCGCCGGGCTGTTGCCAAACACGATGCGTCGACTTGTCGAAGAGATAGCTGACGATTGCGTGAATTTCGGCGTCTTGCAGCTTGATGTTATGCGTGCGTTCCTGCGGCGGAACGACGCTCGGATCGATCATGTTGCGCTGATAGAAAAACGACGGCATGCGCGTCGTCGACCGGAAATTGTGCGGCTCGCTGATCCAGCGGAATGCCCACTCCGGCGTGGTCTTCTCGGCAATGCCGCCGAGGTCCGGGCCGGGCTTGCGGAGATCGGAGAAACGCCAGTTGTTGATCTTGTGGCAGGCGTAGCAGCCATAAAGCTCGACGGTCTGCGTGGCTTTGGTGATGTCGTCGCCGCGATCGACCGCAATCTGTGAGGAGTGACACTTGATGCAGCCCGCTTCGTAATAGTGGCGCGGGTACATCGGCGTCTCAATGAATTCGTTTTCTTCGTAACCCCAATGGCGCTGCGCGAAATCGCTCGGCAGCGGGAAGAAGCCGGCCGTCAGCGGCGTCCGTTCCGCCCAGCGATGCTCCATCCGCGGACTGGCGGGCGTATGACCGGCGCGGCCGAATTCCGTGGCGCGATCCTGGCCGCGGTGGCAGACCGTGCAGCCGTATTCGAGAAGCGGGTGCACTGACGCAGAGCCGACGTACAGATCGAGTTTCGGATGCGTGCGCCACGGGTTCAGCGTGTCATTGGGCGCGTCCTGAATTCTCTTCAGTTGCGCGATGCGCTCCTCGGTCTCCGCTCTTTTTTCCTGAGGGATTTGATACGCATCGAGCTTCTGCTGCAGTTCCTGCGACAGGCGGGCCGCTTCCGCCTTTGATTCCCATCCCGGCGTATCGATGGCTCTATGGCAGGTCTGACAGCGGTCGACGCGCGGAACGTTCATGTAGTTCATGTCGATCGAAAGATCGTTGAGCACGACCTGGTCGATCTTGATGACGGGATTGACGAAATCGAGCATTGGCTGACTGAGAATCCAGTTCGTGCTGAACCGGCCCATGTCGACCGTGGTGAGCTGTTTGCTCAGCAAATCCACCGATGCCGTCAGCTCTTTTTTCTTATCCTCGGCATCCTTGATTTTCTTCAGCCATTGGTCGATGTTTGCCTTTGCCGCGTCGCGCTGCCGCGTGACTTCCTGAAGGCGCACTTGCAGATCCGCGAGGTGAGCCGACTGCCGTTCGTACTCAGCCTGCTGTTGCGCTGCATCGGCGCGATGCTGGACGACGGAGGCTTCGGTAATGTAACGCTGGGCGTCGAGGTTCGCCTTGGCGAAACGGTAATCCTGATCGGCGCGATAATGATCGCCTTCCAGCGCGTCAAACGCCTTCTGCGCCGTCATGTATTGATCGCGATGCCGGGCAAGTTCGAGACTGTTCTTGCGCTCCTGCTCATCCAGAGCCGCGAGCTGCTTGGTGTTCTCTTCTGATTTCGCGACCTGCATTTCCTGGACGATGCGCTCGCGCTGCATGCGCATGAACTCGAGCTGAAACCACTTCCAGCCGCGGATGTAGTCGTAGCCGACGACGAGACCGGTCACCGCGACGAGAGCGAGACTCGACAGAGCGAATATCAAATTCAGCCTGCTGATCGAGTAATTGTGCGGAATCGGCTCTTGTGGCTTCATCGGTTCGACGGCGTCCTCAGACGTTGAAGAAGATCTCCTGGATATGCAGGATGTACTTCAGATTGAACAGCCAGCGCAGAACCATCTTGATCGGCAGCGACATCATGATCAGGAAGAGGTACGCGCCGACGTAATACCGGGCCGCGCCCATTTTCATATAGAAACGGCGGAACGGTCCGACGGCCATTACCGGCGGCAGACCGAGGTAAGCACCGATCAGCGCCAGCCCGAAAATCTCGCGGATGATCCAGAGCTTCGGCAACGACGTACCGAGAACCTTCACCCACATCAGCTCTGAAAGATCGACGTTCACCAGCGGAACGAGCTTATTGGGATCCCAGTATTCGTAGGGGCCGAAGAAGTTCCAGTTCGGCCCGCGCAGAAAGGTGCCCGTAATGATCAGGAACGACCAGAGCACCAGGAAGCCATAGAGGAAGACGCTGATCTCCCATTTCCGCTCGCGGAACGAGTAGTAGCCGTTGCCCCTCGGATTCGTGTCGATGTACGGGATGGCCATAAGGCCGACGATGATCAGCGTCGGCAGTACGACGCCGGCCAGCCAGGGATCGAAATAGACGAGCATTTCCTGCAGGCCGAGGAAGTACCAGGGAGCCTTGGCAGGATTGGGTGAGGAAGTCGGATTCGCGGCTTCCTCCAGCGGCGCCCTGAGAACGACCGACCAGACGATCATCACGATCGTCAGCAGGATCATGCAGAGCATTTCGGTATAGACGAGGTCGGGCCAGGTGAAAAGCTTCTCGTCCGACTCGGTTTTCTCCCACGGAATCCCGCCGACGACCAGTTGCGTATCGTTCAGATACGCCTTCCGCAGGGCGAGCCATGTGAAAAAGCCGAGGAGAAAGATCATCGCCACGATGGGGACATTGTCCGGCTTCGCGGCGATCAGAAAGAAATTCGGATCGAGCATCGAAAGGCCAAAGGCGAGCGCTCCGAAAACGAAGAGCCACAGGCCGATCTTTGTGTCCCAGAGCCGCCCGCCGAGGCGCGCCAATACGAAAAGAATCAGGAAATAGGCGACGCCGAGATACAGCAGAGGCGGGACGAAAATCCCGGCCAGAAACATCAGAAGACCGAAACCGATGAAGGCAAAACCGCCCGCCGACCGGATCCGGCCGTTCATGAGATTAAAAAAGATGATCAACGCAAAAATCGAGGTCAGCAGGAGGAACGAGATCGATCCTGCCGACAGTACGTTGACGAAATCCTTGATGAAAGTCATCGCGCTCTCGACCCGCTACAGCGGACCTGAGATGCCTCCGTCTTTTCGAACGCGCCAGAAGTGAATGGCCATCAGGAAACCGGCCGCCAGAGGGATGACTACACAATGAAGGACATAGAAGCGCAGCAGCGTCGCGGCGCCAATGGACCGTCCGCCGATGAGCGCGAAGCGGGCATCATCGCCCGCATGAATAAGTCGTATGTCCCCTAATTTCACGAGGCCCGACATGGGCCCCTCATTACCGGCGCCGGGGCTGGCGCGAGCCATCGACGAGCCGACCGTGATCGCCCAGATCGCGAGCTGATCCCACGGCAGCAGGTACCCGGTAAACGACAGCAGCAGCGTCAACACGAGCAGGATGACGCCAACGTTCCAGTTGAATTCGCGGGGCGGCTTGTAAGAGCCGGTCATGAAGACGCGGAACATGTGCAGCCAAACCGCGATGACCATGGCGTGCGCGCCCCAGCGGTGCATTTCGCGCATGATCCCGAACGGCGCCTGTTCGCGTAGGTCCATGATGTCGGTGAAGGCGTATTCGATCGTCGGCCGGTAATAGAACATCAGCAGCAGGCCGGTCACGGTCTCGACGAGGAAAAGGAAGAACGACGTCCCTCCCATGCACCAGGTGTAGCTCATGCGCACGCCGGAGCGGCGGACTTTGACGGGATGCAGGTGGAGGATGAGCGAGCCGAGGACCGCAAGGACGCGTTTGCGGTTCGTGTTGGGGATGCCGACCCGGAAAACGGATTTCCAGATCTGCGAATTGACGATGCCTTCCTGGAGTCCTCGTAGGTTCGCCATTTTCTCCTCAGCTTCCTTCTGCCGCCTGACAGGCGGAAGCTACAGCTTGATAAACGCTTCGGGGTCAGTCCACTCGCCGCGCTCCTGATGGAACTGCTTCGATTTGTCGACGACGATCTGGCCGTCGGCGATATCGATGAAGATCTTGGCGCGCTCGAGCGGCCGCGGAGTCGGTCCTTCGAAATTAATCCCTGACTTGTAATAGCCGCTGCCGTGGCAGGGGCATTTGAACTTGTTCTGGGTCGGCAGCCAGTTCGGCGTGCAGCCGAGGTGCGTACACACGGTGATCAGCGCGTACACGACCTCCTCGGTGCGCACGATCCAGATGCCGTATTTGTCTTTCCAGCGCTCGTCGACCTCGCCGACGGAGTAGTCGGACGGCAGACCGGCTTTGAATTTCTGCACCGGCTCGAAGAGGACGTTGGGGAAGAGGAAGCGCAGGAGAACGGCGCTCATGCCTCCGAGGGCGGCGGCCAGGGCGACCCAGGCGGCGGTCAGGACGACGGGAAAACTGCGGCGGGTGATCTCACCCTGTTCGCGGATGTCAGCAGCCGCGCTCCCCGCAAGAGGGGTCTTCGGAACCATCTGATATGGCGTGATTTCGTCAGACATCCAGGTAATGAGGTTGCCGAACGGGGACGCTCCGGCGCGGGCGTAAATATCCGCTTTTCAGCAACCGCTGTCAACGAAAAAGGTGACAGGTGTCACGCGGTTCGGTGCGTTGCTGAATTCATCGATAAAGCATCGCAACTCAGCACTTTAGGGGCAATGAACCGCGGATGATCAGGCGCCGATCTGCGCCAGCGCCTGTTTGGCAGCGGCGCGGACGCGCAGGCTCGGATCGCTGGATGCGATCCGCTGCAAGTCGGAGGCGGCGCCCTTGCCGGCCAGCTTCGCGTAGGCGGACATCGCCACGATCATGGCGTCTTCCTTCTGGTCCTCGCGCATGCCGGTGACGCTGTTCAGCCGGGAGCGGTCGAGGACTTCGCGCAGCGTCCCGAGGGCGCGCGGATCGCCGAGGCGGGCCAGGGCGATGGCGGCGTTCCAGCGGACGTCGGGAGTCTGTTCCTCGAGTCCGGCTGCCAGCACAGGAACCGCGCTCGGATCGCCGATCGCGCCGAGCGTGTAGTAGGCAGTGGCGCGGACATCTTTGTCGTCGTCGGTGACGGCTTTCGAAATGCGCGGGATGGCCGCGGGATCGCGCAGTTCGCCGAGGGCGGTCAACGCGTAGATGCGATTGTCGATGTCGTGGTCGTTGAGGCCGTCGAGCAGGACAGGCGTGGCGCGGCGGTCGCCGAGTTGCCCGAGAACCATGCCGAGGTAGCGGCGGATTCGCGGATCATCGGATTTCGAATTCGCGTAGAGCGTGGCCACGTCGTGCTCGAGGTTCGGGTAGCGTTTGGCCTCGCCGCGCTTCAACGATTTCGAGAGTTGATACGCGGCCTGCCAGCGCTCGTGCGAACTGCCGGATCGGATGGCGTTGAGGTAGTCGGGGATGCCCTGCTCGTCGGTCGCGAGTTTGCCGAAGAGGAAAAAGATCAGGACGGCGATGGCGACGATGCCCAGCGGAAAGACGACGAACTGGAAGAGGATGGTGCGCGATGATTCTTTGGGGACGTCGGATGAGGCGGGTGTCGGCTGTCGGGTGTCGGGTGTCGGGGCTTCGCCGGTGATGTCTGACGGTGTTCTCTCCGACTCCCCACTCCCGACGGACGACTCCCGAATCAACGTCCGGTTCCCATCACCACGAAGTCAGGCAGGTAGGTCTTGAGCTGCGTCGGCGCGTCGGGGACGACGATCGCGTCCTTGTCGCAGACCGACTCGCAAAGCCGGCAGGCCACGCACTTTTTCTCGTCGACGAAGGCGATCTTGTAGTGGTTGGCGATCGTCTCGTCGTTCGGGTCGATCATCTTGATGCACTCGAACGGACAGATGTCGACGCAGAACTCGCATCCCGTGCAGAGCTCTTTGATGACTTCGGCCTTCGGGATCTCTTTCGGCTTCACGCGCGGGATGAAATCGCCGTGCTGGTTCTGGATGGCGTCGACCGGGCAGTAGATGCCGCAGACGGAGCAATCAATGCAACGCTCGGGATGGATGTAGTACAGACCGCGGGCCGTCCCCCAGATGGTGTTGGTGGGGCACTTCACCTCGCAGACGCTGCAACCAATGCACTTGTCAGTGATGAAATGAGGCATGGGCGGCGAGTTTACCTTACCAGTGCAACCATCGCACGGTCGTTGATGAATAGCGGTTCGATGATGCGGCGGTCGCGCTGGAAGACGCCCAACTCGGGCGCTGCGCGTTCGCCGGTCCAGAAGAACGCGCCGGCCGGCGAATGAAGTCCCGGCTTCGGTATCGCGCGCCATCCGGGATGGATGGCCTGCTCATCAGGGAAGGCGACCACGCGCGTGTGACCGTTCATGATCGTCTCGAGGTAGCAGTATCCAGTCGCGACGACGGGCTCGGCCGCGGGGATGTTGGCCGCTACCCATGCCGCTGCCTGTCGATACGAATCCGGCGGACGCGTTGCGTGATCGGCGATGCCGAGCGTCGTCCAAACGGCGCAAACGGTGACGAGTGCGGCGGTCAGCGGGACGCGAAAGCGATTCGTCTTCAGCGACTCCGCCAGCCAAAGCACGAGCGGCGCGGCGATGACGGCTTCGAAACGCAGCGGGACGTAGACGCGCGTGGCGATGGCGAACAGCAACGGAATCAGCACCATCAAGGCGTAGCGATTCACACGGATCGACATCGCGAACGCGGTCGCACCGATGATGGCGATGGCGATCGGCGGCGCGACGAAGAGCGCGTCGGGCCAGTTTGCGGTCATCCACGCTCTGGCTTCCGTGGGTTGACGGAGGGCGAGAACGAATCCCGGGATGTAGAGAATGATCGCGCCCGCTAACGCGTAGACGCGCCGGCGAGCCGCCGGCGGTCCAGCCGGCGGGCCGCCGGCGCTACGGTTTTTAAGAAGCAGGATCGGAAACAGCAGCACCGCGTAGTAATGGCTATACGCAGCCGCGAGCAGCGCCAGCGCCGCGGCGAACGGACGGTCGTCATCGATCGCCAGCACCGCGATCGTGACGAACATCGCGCACATCGCGTACGCGCGCGCGTCGGCCGCGAAGAGGACCGCCGGCGGGAAAACGGCCAGCAGCAGCGCGGCGATCATGTTCTTCGTTCGCAGAATCACGATCAGCGAAATCGCCGCGCAGACCAGCGACAGAATCCGCGTCATCGTCACCGACGGATCGCCGAGCAAGCGCACCACAAAGTAGAAAAGCGGTGGACCCGAATCCCACCGCAACGCCGACACGATTCCCGCAAACGGCTTCGCTGAAATCCACCGCGTGAACAGCTCGTCGAAAAACGGTTCGCGGACGATGAGAAGGGGGATGCGCGCAGCAGCGAAGAGAAGAAGGATCAGAGAGACCGGGAGTCGGGGGTCGGCAGTCGGGGGTCGGGGCGAATTCATTTGCGGCGCTCCGACCCCCTACTCCCGACTCCCTACTTCCGATTCCTCACACCGTCAGCAGCTCCGAGATCGTCTTGATCAGATGCGACGACTGGATCGGC
Source organism: Acidobacteriota bacterium (assembly GCA_019247495.1). Lineage (GTDB taxonomy): Bacteria > Acidobacteriota > Thermoanaerobaculia > Gp7-AA8 > Gp7-AA8 > JADGNZ01. The sequence goes on along the minus strand of JAFAOU010000018.1, from coordinate 43,905 downwards.
TTCGAGATGTACGCATTCGCGCCGAGGGCCAGGCCGCGTTCGCGATCCTCTTCAGCTCCCTCGGTCGTGATGATGATGATCGGGATGTTCTTGAGCTGCGCGTTCTGACGGACCAGCGACACCAGCTTCAATCCGTCCATGACCGGCATGTTGATATCGGTCAGGATCAGGTCGATCTTGTCGGGGCCGGAGAGCTTTTTGAGCGCGTCGACGCCGTCCACCGCTTCCAGAATCCTCGCGTTCTTGAATCGCTTCAACGAAAACGAGATCAACTGGCGCATGGTCGGCGAGTCTTCAACGACCAGAAAGTTCGCGTTATCAGATGCCACTATCGGGCCCTCACGACGTCGTCGTCAGCAGGTCGAGGAAGCTCTGAATCGTGTTCAGTTTCCTCTCCGACTGCGAGTAAAGTTTCGACGAGAAAATCGCCGTCGCGGCATGCGCGGCGAGCAGTGAAAACAGCTCGTAATCGACTGCCGAGAACGAGTCCTTCTGCTGCAGGAGTTTGTAGATCACCACCAGGCCGATGACGTGTTCCTTGATCTTGAGCGGCACCGCGGCCAGCGGCTTGTCGAGCGTGACCTTGCCGCCGTCTTCGAGATCCTGATTGATGTAGTAGCTCTCGCCCGTCTTCGCGACGCTGCCGAGGACGCCGTCGCCGAGGCGCGTGGAGATCGACTCGATGCCGGGCATCACGTCTTCGCCTTCCGACGCGATCGTCTTCAGCTCGTTCGTCTTCTCGTCGAGCAGCAGAATCGCAAACGACTCCGCGCCGATCAGGTTGATCACGATCTCCTGCACGATCTGGATGACTTCGCGGAAGTCGAGCGTGGAGTGGAGCTGATAGCTGGCCACGTAGAGATTGGCGAGGTTGTTGTTCTGTTCCTCGACCTCGATGTAGCGGTTGGCGAAGTCTTTGTTCTCTTCCTCGACTTCCTTGAACCGCTGGGCGATGCGCCGGTTCTCTTCGGTGAGCTGCTGCACCTCGTCGCGCAGCCTCTGGATTTCATCATTCGATCCCGCCGCCGACTCGGTTTCGAGCATGGCCAGGCGATACCGCAGCCGCTGATTCTCTCTCAGCAACTCCTCGGTGAATTCCTTGCCCTTGTTGAACAGCTCCAGGAACTTCTCAGCTCTCTCTTCGGTCATGGAAACTCTCTCGGACGACGAAGGAGAGTAGCACACGGAAGCGGACGAAGAATGCGGGCGCGGAGCTACAATGCGCCTTCATTAAACATCGATGGAGTTTCGTATGACGGCTGACGCAGATCCGGTGATCGAACGTCTCGAGGATCAGATCTCCTGGTACGACCGCAAGAGCAGCAGTAACCAGCGGATTTACAAGCGGATCAAAGTCACGGAGATCGTGGCGGCCGCGGTGATTCCGTTCCTGCCGGCGCTCCCGATCCCGAACGTTAGCTGGGTAGCGGGAGCGCTGGGCGTCGTGATCACGGTGCTCGAAGGTCTGCTCCATCTGAACCAGTACCAGCAGAACTGGATCGCGTATCGATCGACGTGCGAATCGTTAAAGCACGAAAAGTACGTCTACATCGCCAAGGCATCGCCGTACGCCGGCGTCGCCGACCCGCGCGCCCTGCTCGCCGAACGCGTCGAGTCGCTGGTGTCGCAGGAACACGCCAAGTGGGCCTCCGCGCAGCAGGAAACGACGAAAAAACAAGCCGCGGCGTGAACCGTTCCTCAGCCGTCCGAACGAGCGCGCCGCCACACCGGCGAAAGCGGGCTCATCCTTCCTTCCCATAAGAAATCCACGGCCAAACTACGTAAAAATATTTGGGAGCAAGGGTAGGGAAAACCTCCCCTGTGTCACTCCATTGATAGGGTTTCCATTAAAGAACGATCTTCCCCCGGCGCAAGGGCCGCAGGACTATGTCATCGGCGTTCGAACACGATTTCCTCATCAGCTACGCCCACATCGACGATCAGGCGCTTGTCGACGGCCAGGCAGGCTGGGTCTCACAGCTTCACCGGTTGCTCGAAATCCGCGTCGGCCAGCTCATGGGACAGACGCCGAAGATCTGGCGCGATCCGAAGCTGCAGGGCAACGATTTTTTCGCCGACACCATCATGGAGCGGCTGCCGAAGATCGCCGCGATCGTCTCGGTTTTTTCGCCGCGATACGTGCAGTCTGACTGGTGCAACCGCGAGTTGAAAGGGTTCTGCGCCGCTGCCGAGCTATCGGGCGGCGTGCGCGTCCACGACAAGGCGCGCATCTTCAAAGTCGTCAAGACTCCGGTAACCCTGGAGAAGCAGCCCCCGGAAGTGCAGCCGATGCTCGGCTACGACTTCTTCGTCTACGACCCTGAATCAGGCAGACCGCGCGAGCTGGCGCCGTCGTACGGCCCGGGATCGGACCGCGCGTTTCTTGTGAAGCTCGACGATCTTGCGTACGACATCTCGCAGCTGCTCGAGTTGCTCCACCAGAACGGCAATGCCACCGCGCCGGCCGCAGTGAGCAAAGGAACGGTCTTCCTCGCGGAGACGACCTACGAGCTTCGCGAGGAGCGGGAGGCCATCAAGCGCGATCTGATCCGCAACGGCTACGAGGTCCTCCCCGATCGTCCCCTGCCGCTGGTCGCGCCCGACCTCACCACGGCGGCGCGCGAACAACTCGCCCGCAGCACGCTCTCCATCCATCTCGTCGGAAAGAACTACGGCGTCGTCCCCGAGGGAGGCGTGAAGTCGCTTCCGGAAATGCAGCAGACGCTCGCGTCGGAGCGCGGCAGCGCCGGCGGTCTGGGCAGCATCATCTGGGTGGCGCCCGAGATCGAGATCGAAGACGACCGGCAGCGCGCGTTCATCGATCATCTGCGCACCGATTCGAACGTACACGCCACCGCGGAACTGCTCGAGACGCCGATCGAAGATCTCAAGACGCTCATCTACCGGAAGCTCGCGCCACCGAAAGCGGAAAAGCCGGCCATTGTGCCGGCCGGCGAGCTCACCCGAATCTACTTGCTGTGCGATCGCGATGACGTGGACGCGACCGGCCCGCTGACCGACTACCTCTTCGACCAGGGGTACGAGGTGATCCTGCCGCTCTTCGACGAGGACGAAACGCAGACCCGGATGGAGCACGAGGAAAACCTTCGCTCCGCCGACGTGGTCATCATCTTCTATGGCGCCGGCAACGAAATATGGCTGCGCCGCAAGCTCCGCGAACTGCAGCGCAGCGGCGGACTGGGACGCGAAAAACCGTGGCTCGGACGCGCGATCTACGTTGCCGGACCGCCCACTCCGCAAAAGGAGCGGCTCCGCACGCTGGAAGCAACCGTTCTTCACGAAGGGAACGCCGGCTTCCAGACGGCGGTCGTCGACGGATTCCTCGCGGACCTCGCAAAGGCGCGCTCATGACCTCCTACGCGTTCGACGACCCGGCCCCGTCATCGAATCCGTTTCCGGGATTGCGCCCGTTCGAACCGGATGAGGATTACCTCTTCTTCGGCCGCGAACGCCAGACGGACGAGGTGCTCCGAAAACTGCGAACGACGCGGTTCCTGTCGATTCTCGGCCGCTCCGGCAGCGGCAAATCGTCGCTAGTCCGCTCCGGCTTGATCCCGACATTGTGGGGCGGCGGAATGACGCACGCCGGCTCGCGGTGGCGCGTGGTGATCATGCGGCCGGGCGAAGATCCGCTCGGCAATCTGGCCGCCGCCCTTTCCGTGCCCGGCGTTCTTTACGACGAGGGCCACGACGAGAATCTGGCGCGCGCATTTTTCGAAACGACGTTGCGCGCCAGCCGGCTGGGAATCGTCGAATGCATCCGGCAATCGCGCGTTTCCGAGCGCGACAACATCCTCGTGCTGGTCGACCAGTTCGAAGAAATCTTTCGCTACAAACGCAGCCGCCGCGTCGTCGGCCGTGATGAGGCCGCGGCGTTCGTCAAGCTGCTGCTTTCGGCGCGCGAGAGCGACGTGCCCTGCTACGTCGCCATCACCATGCGTTCCGACTTCATCGGCGACTGCATGGAGTTCGGCCAGCTCCCGGAGGTCATCAACGACGGTCTCTATCTCGTGCCGCGCATGTCGCGCGACGAGCTGAAAGCCGCGATCTCCGGGCCGGTCGGCGTCGGCGGCGCAACGATCGCGCCGCGCCTCGTTTCGCGTCTCCTCAACGACGTCGGCGACGATCCCGATCAACTTCCCATCCTGCAGCACGCGCTGATGCGGACGTGGGAAAAGTGGGAGGACGACGGCGATCCGAAGGTGCCTCTCGATCTGGTGCACTACGAAGCCATCGGCACGATGGAGTCCTCGCTTTCCCGTCACGCCGAGGAGTGCTACTCGGAGCTCGACGCGCGCGGTCAGGCCATCGCCGAAAAGCTTTTCAAGGCGCTCACCGACAAAGGCTCCGACGTCCGCGGCGTCCGGCGCCCCGCTCCGATGAGCGAGATCTGCGCGCTGACCGGCGCGAGCCTCGAGGAGGTCACGGCCGTCGTCGATACCTTCCGCAAGCCGGGCCGCTCGTTCCTCATGCCGCCGGCGGGCATACCGCTGCGGATGGACTCTATCCTCGACATATCCCACGAAAGCCTGATGCGGGTATGGGACCGCCTCGCGGAGTGGGCGAACGAAGAAGCGCAATCGGGTCAGCTCTATCTCAACGTCGCCAAAGCGGCGCAGCGTCATGAAGAAGGTGTTGCCGCGCTGTGGCGCGATCCCGAGTTGCAACTCGCGCTGACCTGGCGCAAGAACGCCGAGCCGACCGCGGAGTGGGCCGGCCGCTACGACGTGTCATTCGAGCGGGCCATGGCCTTCCTCGACGCCAGCCGGACCGAACGCGATCGCGAAGTGAGTGAGAAAGAAGCGCGGCGACGCCAGCAATTGAAACAAGCGCGCCGTCTGGTCGCGGTCTTCTCCGTGATCTCCCTGATCATGCTGGCCCTCGGCGCGTTCGCATATCAGCAGAAGAATGCTGCCGTCGAGCATCAACGCAAAGCGGAAGATGAACAACGCCGCGCGGACCTTGAACGCCGCGCCGCCATTCTTGCGCGTAGCAAGGCCATTTCCGAATCGGCTCGGGCTGAGCGGGAGCGCAAAGAAGCGGACCAGCAGCGCGCCAACGCCGAGCACCAATCGGCGGTGGCCCAGCAGCAGAGCACGCGCGCCGAAAGCGAGGCGAAACGCGCCGAGGCCGAACGTCTCAAGGCGGAGGCGAACGCCGCCGAGGCTCGTGCGAAGAAGGCCGAGGCCGAAGTCGCGCGCGCCGAGGCAGTGAAGGATCGAAGCGTCGCCGTTTCCGAGAAACAGAAAGCGGAGGCATCGGAAAAGGAGACACGCAGACTCAGTCACCTCGCCGCCGCGCGCGCGTTGGCGCTCTCGATCCTGCAACTGAAAGATCCGCAGACTTCCGGTCTCCTCGCGCTCGAGGTCGACCGCCTGAATCGCGAAAACGAAGGCGTCCCCGACGATCCCACGATCTTCGACGCACTGCGCACCGCGCGTGAGCGGCTCCGTCCCGCTGCCCCGATTCGGCAGCAGACGAACATCCGCGCATTGGCTCTCGAGCCGGACGGTCGAACCATCCTCGCCGCCGGCGACGACGGCCACATCCTCCGCCTCGGCATCGACCATCCGGGCAGCGCCTCCGTCGTCGCCAATGCAGGCGGCGCCGTACGAACTCTCGCTGTCGGCGGCGGCCACCTGGCAACCGGCGGCGATGGCGGCGTGATCGAGATCCGCGATCTTCACAACCCATCCGCCGCGCCGGTAGTACTGCACTCCGGCACAGCCGCGGTGAGCTCGCTCGCGTTCGCGCCCGCGGGAGGCACACTGGCCTCGGCGAATCTCGACGGAAGCGTGAAGCTCTGGAATGTCGACGGTTCCGGTTCGCCGGTCACACTCCCCGGCAGCGAGGGCAAGCGCGTCACCGCGGTCGCCTTCAGTCCGGACGGCAAGATGGTCGCCGCCGGCCGCGCGCAAGGAGGTGCACTCCTCTGGCATGTCGCAAAACCGGCCGAAGCGCCGCAAACGCTTTGCGCCGGACTGGACGTCCGCAGCGTCGCTTTCCGTCCCGACGGCAAGCTGGTCGCCTGCGGCAGCGGACGCGGCGAAATCGTACAGGCGCCCCTCGGCGGCAATACCCCTGCTCCGCCTCCGATGCTCGGCCACACGTCGAGCGTCAATTCGCTTAGCTTCAGCCGCGACGGCTCTTACCTCGCCTCGGCTTCCTCGGACAGCACCGTCCGTCTCTGGAACACGAACGCCGGCGGATCGCAGTCGATCGTGCTGCCCGGCCATCAGTCGTGGGTCTGGTCAGTCGGCTTCACTCCCGACGGCGACCGCCTCGTCTCCGGCGGCGAAGACCGCACCATCCGAGTCTGGCCCGCGCACGTCAGTCTCCTGGCAAACGACCTCTGTGCCGCCGTCTCTCCGGGGAAGAAAGAGCTGACGGAAAAAGAGTGGACGAAATACATGCCGGGCGTCGAGTACCACCCCGGATCACCCTGCCGATGAAAAAAACTGCAATCACGCTGTTCGCTTCCGTCTTCCTGCTGACCTCGTCGTCCAAGGTCTTCGCGCAGACCGCGTGCGAGGACGCTCTGCACGACGCGGAAAAAACCTACGAGCTTGGTCTCTTCGAAGACATCCCTGCGAAACTCGCCCCATGCCTCGGCACACCGACCTCGCGTGCGGTAGCAACCCACGTCCACTCACTGCTTGCGCGCGCCTATCTCAACAACGATGAGCCGGAGAAGGCGCGAAAAGAAGTCTCCACGCTCCTCCGACTGCAGGCGAACTACGAACCCGAGGCCGGATCGTCGGCGCGCTATCTCTCGCTCGTCGCGAAGGTGCGCAAAGAGGAGCAGAAGACGCAGGTCACCTCCGTGTCGAAGACGAGCGAGAGTCTGCGCGAAGCGCCCGCCACGGTCATGGTCATCACTGGCGACGAAATCGAGCGGCGCGGCTACCTCGACCTCGAACAACTTCTTCACGACCTGCCCGGTTTCGACATCGCGCGGCTGAATGGAGCGAACTACTCCTCCATCTATCAACGCGGCTACCTCAACAACGAAAACGACCGCCTGCTCCTGCTCGTCGACGGTGTCGAGCAGAACGATCTGAGCGGCAGCGTGGTCTACCTCTCGCGGCAGTATTCGCTGACGGATATCGAGCGCGTCGAGGTGATCTACGGCCCGGCCTCGACGATGTATGGCGCGAATGCGTACACGGGCGTAATCAGCATCATCACCCGCGATCCCGAGTCGATCATCGGCGAGAAGGGGCGGTTCGGACTGATCGGCGAGGTGACCGGTGGCGGCTACTCGAATCGGTCCGCGGACATCACCGCCGCCGGCGCCAACCGCGACGCGACGATTGCATGGAGCGTGGCCGCGAATTTTCAGCAGTCGAAAGAGCGCGATCTTTCCGCGCTCCCTTTTTACGACTTCACCTACAGGACCATCGATTACAAAAGCCTGCTGCACCTTGGCGGCACTTCCGAAGAAAGAGCCGCACTCTGCGCGACGCCGTCGCCCTACATTCGTTGCAGCGCCGCGGGAATCGATCTGACGGATGCGGGTGAAACACTCGTGCGCGGACTCGATCGGAAGCTGATCGAGGATCACGGAGCCGGCTTCGATGACCGCGCCAACAACTGGTCCGTGAATGCCCGGCTGCGGGTTCAAAACCTGACCGTCGGCCTTCAATCGTGGTCGTCGCAGGAGGGCATCATCTCCGCCTACGGCATACCGGTCGGGATCACGGGAAATACCACATGGACGCCGAAAGAGACCGCTCTATACATGAAGTACTCGGTCCCTCTCGACCGCATGAAACTCAACATCTTCGCGCGCTATCAACAGACGTCACTCGACCGGGCCAGCTCCCGCTTCGACTACACACACAGCTATTACGACGGCTTTCTCAGCCTATGGAGTCTTGTGCCTCCCTGCGTCGCTCCGAACGACCCGCAGCCGGTCGGTTGCGCGCCCGCCTCTCCGTGGATCGAGAGAGATACATTCGGTTTACTCAACAGCATATTGCGCAGCGAAATCAGCCTCACCTATGAACCGTCGGAAAAGATCAGCGGCGTGGCCGGCGTTGAGTTCGCAAAATCCTCAGTGCAGACGCAATTGGATTCTTCGCCCAGCGGTCCTGGATTTCTGACGGGAACTGCTCTCGAGAAACCTGAGGAGAATGAGCATACCGACGCGGCCGTCTATGGCCAGGGATCATGGAAACCGTATAAAGCGTTGCGATTCGTTCTTGCAGGCCGGGTCAGCCACAACAGTATCGACAACAAACCCGGCGCGTACGGCTATGGAACGCTGTTCACGCCCCGAGTCGGAGTGATCTGGTCACCGGGCGATGGACGGCTCGTACTCAAGAGCATTTATTCGGAAGCATTCAAGGACCCAACAGAAGCTCAAAAATTCAGCGTATTGCGATACGTCATCGAATATCGCAGCAACGGCCTTACACCGGAGCGCGTGCGCAACGTGGAGCTGAGCGCGAGCTGGGAGCGCGACGAAAGGCTGTCGGTGGAAGCGTCGGCGTACCGGGCCAGCTATTCGAACGTCGTGGCCATCGGCGCGCCGCGCCTGCCCGACGGCACCCTCGTACCCGACTGTTTCTCGGGGTGCGCGCAGTATCAGAATCGCGATCGTCTCCTCGTTACCGGATTACAGGCAACCGCGGCGTACAGGCTGTCCCGATTCCGCCTGTGGGCGAATTACACACATACGAAGCCGCTGCAACTGAACCCGGCCGATTTCGAGGGCAATCCACTCGTGGACGGCAGCGGCAAAGTGATTCGACAGCTGCCAGTGGCCGACATCGCCGCCAATCAGGCCACTGTAGGAGTTGACAGCGATGCTTCACTACGCCTGTACGGCGGGCTGCGCGTTCATTTCGTGGGACGCCGGCGGACCGGGCCAGGAACGACGGACGCAACCGACCCTTTTACGCAGACGGATCCGTATTCGACGACGGACGCCACCCTGAGCTACCGCATTCTGCCGAAAACAACCCTGCAGCTCAGCGCCTTTAACCTCCTCAATAAGAACTATTCCGACCCGGGCAACTTCACCACATTGCCTCGGGTGCTCCAGGCCGGCAGGACGATTCACTTGCGGCTCATTTACAACCTGCCTCGTCGTAACTCTCCCAGCGCATCCCCGTGAGACCAAGGAACGTGTCGAGGATATTTTCATTGGGGTCCCTCGTCAGACCCGGTCCTCGACATAAACGCAGTTCAAAAGAAAGGATTCGTCATGTCGGAAGAAACTCATAATTATGAAAAAGTCATTGCAAGGGCGTGGTCGGATGATGCCTATCGCGACCGTCTCCTCAAGGAGCCGGCGAAGGTGTTGGAAGAAGCCGGGTGGAAGATCAATCCCGCCATCACGGTAAAGATCGCCGTCGATTCGACGCAGAGCACGCTCACTCTCGGCCTCCCGGCGAAGCCCGCCGATCTGAACGAGGAACATCTCGGCAACTACAAGGGCACCCCCTTCTGCAGCAGCACCAACTGCCACAAAGACATGGTCTTCTGCTGCTGATCTCAAACGACTAGCCTCCGGTGGCCTCAGCGTTTCACGGCCGCCGGGGGCGTGCTCGTACCGAAAAGGAGATCTACCTGCTTATCCGACCGGAGTTCAGGACTTGCTACGACGTCACCATCGTCGATGACGAGCACACGCTCCTGCTCAGCGAGCGGGGAGCCCAGCTTTTCAGCGGCTCCGCGTATACCGCCGTGACGTCTCTTCTCGGCGAAGGAAGGGCCGTCGACGAAATCGTTGACGCGGCGAGGCCGGCCGTAAGCGCGATCGAGGTTTACTACGCTCTCGAACGGCTGGAAAAATGCGGCGTCATCCGCGAGAGCGACGACTCTCTTCCACCGCCGGCAGCGCAATTCTGGGATGCGCTCGGTGTCTCCCCCGGCACCGCGGTTCGTGCTCTCTCCGAAGCTCGCGTGGCAATCGTGGCGATTGGGGACATCGCAACCGAACCGCTCCTGCGGTCGCTGACCTCCGCCGGCATCGGTGTCGCCGCCGAAGGGAGCGTTTCAGTCGTTCTGACCGATGACTATCTCCGTCCGGAATTAGCCGCATTCAACGCCGCACGCCTGCAGGACGGATCACCGTGGCTCCTCGCGCGTCCCGTAGGCTCCCTCCTCTGGATCGGGCCACTGATCCGGCCTGGCGTGACTGCGTGCTGGACGTGCCTCGCTCACCGTCTGCGCACGCAGCGCGAGGCCGAGCGGTTCGTGCAGCGGCGCAAAAACGACTCGTATCCGCGTGTGGCGAGCAACTTCAGCATTCCCCTGACCGAGTCCGCAGCGGCTTCTCTCATCGCGACCGAGGTAGCTAAGTGGCTGGCCGGCGCGCCGAGTCCGGAGTTGGAGAACAGTCTGCTGACCATCGACCTGGCGTGCTTGACCAGCGAGCGCCATCCGGTGGTGCGGCGGCCGCAATGCCCTGAATGCGGAACCGGCCGGGCAGCGCCGTCTCGAACGGCGGAGCCGATCCGCCTCACGAGCCGCACCAAGAAGTTCACCAGCGATGGCGGCTTTCGTTCGGAATCGCCGGAAGTGACGCTGGCGCGCTACAGCCGTCACGTAAGTGCGCTGACCGGAGTCGTCACTCACTTGACCTCGGAGTCGCCGGTCGATTCCACCGCTGCGCCGCTCTGCTTCGCGGGCCGCAACGCGTCGCGTATCGATGACTCTCTCGAATCGCTGCGCGGACGCTTCCGCAGCGGGAGCGGCGGAAAGGGTAAGACCGCGCAGCAGGCCAAAGCCGGCGCGCTGGCGGAAGCGATCGAGCGCTACAGCGGCCTCTTCGACGGAAGCGAGCCGCGCTTCCGAGCCAGCTTCGGATCGATCGGCGACGCCGCCATTCATCCGAACGACTGCATGCTTTACAGCGCCGCGCAATACCAACGGCATAACGAGACTCCCGCCCCGCGCTCTCACCGCGTTCCGGCGCCATTCGATCCCTCCGCCGAAATCGAATGGTCCCCTCTCTGGTCGTTGACGGAAGATCGCGTCCGCTACCTCCCGACGGCCTACTGCTATTTCGAATACCAGCCGCGCGAACCCTTCGGTTGGGCCGACTCGAACGGCTGCGCGGCCGGCAACTCCCTTGAAGAGGCCGTCCTGCAGGGATTCCTCGAACTGGTGGAACGCGACTGCGTCGCCATCTGGTGGTACAACCGCCTGACCCGGCCAGCCGTCGACCTCGATACGTTCGATGAGCCTTACTTCGCCACGCTGCGGCGCTACTACCGTTCGCTGAATCGCGATCTCACGGTTCTCGATATCACCGGCGACTTCGGCATCCCCGCCTTCGCCGCCGTCAGCCGCCGCATCGATACGCCGGCCGAGGATCTCATCGTCGGATTCGGCTGCCATCTTGATGCGAAGCTCGGAATCCTTCGCGCGGTGACAGAAACAAATCAGTTTCTGCCGGTCGTCATCAATCGCCACACTGCCGATTCGCCATTCGACACGATGAGCGATGAGGTTCTCGACTGGCTCCGAACGGCCACGCTCGCGGAACATTCATACCTTGCTCCATCCGGTGCAACCGTCGGCGCTCAGGACTATCGACGGTTCGACCACGATGATCTGAAAGACGACGTCGAGGCGTGTGTGCGCATCGCCGCAGAACACGGCCTGGAGACGCTCGTCCTCGATCAGACTCGGCCTGACATCGGCCTTTCCGTGGTGCGCGTGGTCGTGCCGGGGATGCGTCACTTCTGGCAACGTCTCGGACCAGGCCGGTTGTATGACGTTCCGGTATCGCTGGGCTGGTTGCCCGCACCGCTGCCGGAAGCCGAGCTGAATCCGATACCGGTTTTCTTCTGAGGCGCTGCCATGGCCGCCGCGCGCATCGAATTGCTTCTGCGTGACGGCGAAGCGCCCTCGGCCTCCCTTCCAACCGGCGTACGCGATGCGCTCGCACGAATCGCACGAAACGGCGAAACGGAGGACGAGCTCGAAACGAGCGTCATCGCCGCGGACGGGCGGGGTGGTCTTCCGCTGCTGTACTACGCGCTGGACGCGCTGGCCCGCCGCGACGCGCTGTCGTATCGAATCGCCAGCGATGACGGAACGCTGGCCACGGCCACATGCAGAACGCGGCTGGATTTACGAACCGTGGACCCTGGCCAGCCGTTGCTCCTCTCTCGATTTGCGCTGATTCGCCGCGATGGCGACACGATGACAATCGAAACGCCGCTATCCGCAGCTCACGTCACCCTCACCGATCCGCGCCTGCTGCCGTTCCTGGCGACGCTGGCTACGCCGCGGCGCGCAGACGAGCTGACCGCAATCCTTCCGCCGGATGAGGTTTCCGCGCTCTGCACGCTCTTCTGGAGTTGCGGTCTCTTCGCCGGCGAGCAAGAGAACGACGGTTCGCTCGGCTACTGGAACTTTTACGATCTTCTCTTCCACGCGCGGTCGCGGAAGGGGCGTCATCACGGCCAGTACGGAGCCTCGTTTCCATTTCGCCTTCGCACGCAGCCGCCCCCGGTGGCGAAGCAAATCGCATCCGACGACGTCGTACCTCTCCACAGACCTGAGCTGCAGGGCGAATTCACCTCCGTCATCGAGAACCGCCACTCCTCACGGCAGTTCGGCGAGCCGCCGATCACTTGCCGCGAGCTGGGCGAGCTTCTCTTCCGCGCCGCGCGGATCCGCGACGTCTACGACGTCGGTATCGGCCAGCAACTCAGCAACCGTCCGTATCCCGGCGGCGGCGCGGTGTACGAGCTGGAGATCTACCTCACGGTCCATACCTGCGCTGACCTCCGCTCCGGGCTCTATCACTACGATCCGCTCGAGCACCGCCTCGCGCGCATCGGAGATTCGTCGAAGGCGCTTCTTCAGCAGGCGACGCAAGAACCATACGCTCCGCCGCAGGTGCTGCTGACGATCACCGCTCGATTCGCGAGAGTCTTCTGGAAGTACGAGTCGATGGGTTACGCGCTCATCCTCAAGGACGTGGGCGCCCTGATGCAGACGCTCTATCTCGTGGCAGAGGCGATGGGCCTCGGCGCCTGCGCCATCGGCGGCGGCGACTCAGACGTCTTTGCCGCAGCGGCCGGCGTCGACTACTACGAGGAGACATCCGTGGGCGAATTCATCATCGGAAGCAGAGCGGAAGGAGACCGGCAATGACCGCCCACGAAATCATCGACGCCGACTGCCACGTGTGGGAGCCCGCCAGCATCTGGAACGACTACCTGGAGCCGGAGTTCGGCAGCCACTCCATCACCACGGCGCTGCGTCTCGATGGCGAGGCGATCTACAACAAGATCTCCGACAAAGTGGCTTCTGCCGGTCCGTCCATCCTCGATCGCAGCCACGCGGCGTACGGCATCACCGCCTGGGATGCTCCTTCGACGGTCAAAGCGCTCAGGATTCTCGGCGCCGACTTTGCGTTCCTCTATCCCTCGGTCGGCGGATTCCTCTTCGCGGTCGACTCGATGGATGCCGCGCTGGCAGGCGCGTTCATCCGTGCGTACAACAACTGGCTACGCGACTTCGTGGCCTACGATCCACAGGTGCTGCGCGGCGTCGGCGCGATCAATCGTCATGCGCCTGACGAGATGGTGCCGGAGTTGCGCCGCATCGCCGGTTTCGGATGGCGCGCTGTCGTGATGCGTCCCAATCCGATCAAAGGACGCCTCCTCAGCGATCCCGCGTATGAACCGTTCTGGAGCGCGTGCGAGGAGTTGAACATCGCGGTTGGAATCCATGAAGGCACTCACGCCCGCGTGCCGTCGGCAGGTGCCGACCGCTTCGACTCGCGTTTCGCCATGCACGCCTGCTCGCATCCGATGGAACAGATGATGGCCCTGCTGGCGCTGATCGAAGGCGGCGTCCTGGAACGGCATCCGCGTCTTCGCTTCGCGTTTCTGGAAGCGGGCGGAGGCTGGGTTCCGTATTGGCTCTGGCGTCTCGACCGCGAGTACCACGACCTGGAGTGGGAGGTGCGCGGCAACGTGACCATGAAACCGTCCGAATACTTCCGCCGGCAGTGCTTCGTTGCCATCGAACCGACGGAGGCTTACCTGGCCCCGCTCATGGATTTCATAGGCGCCGACAACATCCTCATCGGCTCCGATTTCCCACACATGGATCACGACCCGAACGTCATGAAGGATGCGATGGCACTCAAAGGGACGATTTCCGACGCAACGGTCGAAAAGCTCCTCTGCCACAACCCAAAGCGTTTCTACGGCCTCTAGGAGTTACCCGGCGAACAAAGTTGTACAATTGTCCAATGGAGATCGTGACTGATACATCCATCATTATCGCGGTGCTCACCAGCGCAGCAGAAAAGGACCGGTTGGTGGACATCACCCGCGATTCCAGAATCATCGCCCCTGCATCCGTCCACTGGGAGATTGGTAATGCCTTCTCATCCCTGCTGAAACGCCGCCTGATTACTCCACCCGAAATTGCCGAAGCGCTGGAGGGTTATGAAGACATTCCAATACGGTTCGTCGACGTCGATCTCAGCGCTTCGCTCCAAATCGCGGCTGAGTTATCGGTCTACGCCTACGACGCCTATCTCATCGCCTGCGCACGACAACACAACGCGCCACTACTCACTCTGGATCACGGTCTGGCCCGAGCCGCGAAGCGGATCGGCGTACAAGTCCTGGAGGTCACGTGAAGATTTATACCTATTCGGAAGCACGACAGAATCTCGCCAGCCTTCTTGATGAAGCACGGCGAAGGGGAGGAGTGCGCATCCGGCGCCGGGACGGCGCGAGCTTCGTTCTGCGGCCCGAGACGACGGCCTCCGCGCCACTTGATGTCGAAGGCACCAAACTCCGCCTGAATCGAAGTCAGATCGTTGCCGCGGTTCGCGACAGCAGAAGGAAGTGAGATCTACCCCGCGCAGAGGCGCTCGATGGCGCGCGGAATGTCGTTCAGCGCGAGGACTTGATCGACGCAGCCGGTCTTGATGGCCTCGTTGGGCATCCCGAAGATGATGGCGGTTTGCGCGGACTCGGCGATGGTGCGGCCGCCGCGCTCGCGGACGCGGCGGATTGCGGCGGCGCCATCGTCGCCCATGCCGGTCATGATGATGGCCACCATGCGATCGGCGCAGGCGTCGCTGGCCGAAGTGAGAAGGCGATCGACCGAGGGCGCGTAGAGATCGCTCGACTTCGCTGCGAACGTGCGCAACTGCAAGCCCTCCCCAATGCGGCGGATCTCCATCTGCATCCCACCCGGCGCAACGTAGACGGTTCCCGGCCTCAGCAACTCGCCGTCGTCGCCTTCCTTCACTGTGTAGCTGGTGAGTTTGTTGACGCGCTCGGCGAAGAGGCGCGTAAACGCGGGCGGCATGTGCTGCGCGACGACGATCGGAATCGGCAGCCGCGGCAGGTTTTGAAACACGTGCTGGAGTGCGGGGGGGCCGCCGGTCGAGCATCCGATGGCGACGAGATCGATGCCGCCCTCGCACACAGCCAGCGGTTCGACATCGTGCGGTGCGACGTCGTCCTCTTCGACGATGCGCCGCCGCACGTTCTCCATGCGGATGTCGGCGACCTGCAGCACTTTGGCGATCAGATCGCGCTGGATTTCCTCGAGGCGGGGCGAAACGCGTCCGCCCGGCTTGGCGATGAAATCGACCGCGCCGAGGTCGAGCGCTTTGAAGACGCTGCGGTCGGAGGAGCGCGACGATACCGCGATCACCGCCGTCGGCACATTCGCCATCAGCCAGCGCAGGAAGGCGAAGCCGTCCATCACCGGCATCTCCAGATCGAGCGTGATCACGTCAGGACGATGCCGCATGACCTGGCGGATGCCGTCTTCGCCGTTGACCGCCGTAGCGACGACGTCGATGTCCGGCGACGAGGCCAGCAACCGCGAAATCGTCACGCGGTTGTAGGCAGAGTCGTCGATGACGAGGGCACGGAGCGGCATCACTTCTGGTACACCATGTCGTTCTTCAGGTGGCGCAGTTTGAACTGCGTGGAGAGCGAGATCAGCGACTCCGAGTGGCCGAGGAGCAGGTAGCCGGTGTCGGTGAGGCGGTTGTAGAAATTCGAGACCACCACCTTCTTCGACTGGTCATCGAAATAGATGATCACGTTGCGGCAGAAGATCACGTCGAGGTGGCCGAGGAGCGAGACGCGCGGCTCGTCGTAGAGGTTCAGGCGGCCGAACGAAACGCGGTTGCGAATATCGTCGTGGATGTGCCAGGAGCCGTCTTCGTTGCGCGTGAAGTACTTGTCGCGCAACGGTCCGTCGGTGGCGCGAAAGGCGCTCTCGCGATAGTGGCCGCGGCGTGCTTTGGCCAGCACCTGCTGGTTGATGTCGCTGGCGAAAATCTCGAACGCGGCGCGGTCGTAGTAGCCCGCTTCGTTCAGCAGCATCGCGATCGAGTACGGCTCTTCGCCAGATGAACAGCCCGCCGACCAGATCCGGATTTTCTTGATGGTCTTGCGCGACAGAATCTCCGGCACGATCTCGTCGGCGAACGCGGCCAGCTGCGCAGGCTCGCGGAAGAAGTACGTCTCATTCGTCGTGACCAGGTCGTAGATCTGATCGAACTCAGCCTCGGCGCGCGGGTCGTACTGCAGAAAGTAAAAGTACTTCTGAAACGATTCGAAATTCAGCTCGCGCGCGCGCGGCGAGAGCCGCTTCTGCAGCAGGTACTTCGACGTGTCGGCGAACCACATCCCCGTCCGCTTGTAAATCTGATCCCGCATCAGCCGGAACACGTCGTCCGGAAGATCGAGATGGTGGTTCAAGGACAGGTTGAATGTGGACATGAGCCAGGGATGAGGGACGAGGGACGAGGGAAATCAACCCCTCGTCCCTCGTCCCTCGTCCCTCATCCCTTCTCTTTCATTGCTTGCAAAATCGCCGCGATCACCACTTCGCGGCGGCTGTCGGCCGTACGCCACGCCTCCTCCAGAAGATCGCGGTAGAGCTGTTTGTGCCGCACGAAAAGATCGGAAACCTCATCGAGGATGACGCTGTTTTCCAGCGCCCGGAACAGATGCGGGAACGACTCGCGGTCGGGCAGCTTGTCGAGCCCCAGCACCGCCGATTGCTGCACGTACGTGTCGGGATCCAGCAGCGCGGCGTGCAACGCCGGCAACGCCGTGCGGTCGCCACGAACGGCCACCGCGGTCACGGCCGCCGCGCGGATACGCCAATCGGCGTCCGTCGTCGCGAACATCAGGTAGTCGAAGACTTCCTCGCCGGGCACGCGGCCGAGGGAAAGGATCGCGGCTCGGCGGACTTCGAGATCCGACTCGTGCGCGCAATCGAATAGGACGCTCTTCGCACGTTCATCGCCTGACTTACCGAGGGCCTCGATCGCGGCGATGCGGACGGGCGGCAGATCGTGATCGAGGTGATGCACGAGCGGCTCGATCGCGTCGGGATGGCGATACTCGCCGAGCGCCTGCGCGGCCGCGGTGCGAATCCAGATGTCGGAGTCTTCGAGCGACGAGATCAGCGGCTCGAGTCCCTGCACGGGACGATGACGAACGATGGCGTTGATCGCCGCGAGGCGCACCGACGTCGCTTCGTCGGCCAGCGAGAGCACGAGCGCGTCGGCAAAACGTTCCTCGCTGAACATCCCCATCAGCGAGACCGCCTTCTGCCGGATGACCGGATCGCTCTCCTTCGACGCCAGCAGCAGTTCGTCGTGATACCCCTCGCCCTGGATGTTGACGAAGACCGAGAGCGAGTTGAGTTTCATCGGAACGGACGGGTTCTGGAGCAGGCGGCGGATCTTCGTGAGCACCTGGGGCTTGATTTCCGGGAACGCCGCCACCATCGCCGAGATCGCGTTCACCGCGGCCTGTTGCGATGCGACGTCCACGTCATCGAGCTTCGCCAGCAGGTAGTCGGCCGAACGCGGATCGACGATCTCGCCGAGCGTTTCGATGGCCAGCCGGCGGATCATCGCGTTCTCGTGATCGAGCAGCGGCAGGATATTCGGGCCGGCCTCGCTGCCGCCGATCACGTTCAACACGCGCAGCAGCAGCGCGATGATCTCGTCCTCTTCCGCGGTGCGGAGAGCTTCGAGAATCGCCGGCACCGCGTTCGGACCGAAGTCGATCAGCGCCTGCGCTGCCGTCTCCGCGGAGTCGGGATGCTCGAGGCAGGCCATCAGCACAGGCAGCGCGCGCTCGTCGCCTGACCAGCCGAGAAACTTGAGGATGAACGTCTTCACATCGCGCTTCGGCGTTGAGTGCAGATGATCGATCAGCGGATCGATTTTCGATTCGGGGAACGCCTCGCGGAACTTGCGCTGGATGAGCAGCCGTTCCGTCTGCTCCACGATCTTCGGCTTGCTCGTTTCGGCGATCCGCACCAGCGCGCGCAACGCGGTCAGGTTCAGCTTCTCGTCGCCGGCGATGATCTTCAGCAGGAACGAGACGGTGCCGACGTCGGCGATCTTGCCGACCGCTTCGAGCACCGGCTTGCGCAGCGACTTCTCCTTGTACAGCGGCAGAATCGCCGGCAGCGCGGCGCGGTCGCCGATTTCGCCGAGCGCTTCGATGGCGTGGAACTTCAGCCACAGATCCTCGCGCTGCAGCACGCGCAGCAGGTGCGGCAGCGCGGCGGCGTCGCGATACTTGCCGAGCGACGAGACGATCGACGAGGAGACGTTGATGTCCGGCTCCCCTTCCAGCGTCTCGACGAGGATGTCGAAAGCGTCGCTGCTGCGAAGATCGCCGAGGAGGTTGACGAGCGAGAGGCGGACGTCGACGTCGCGTTCGATGCGCAGCCGTTCGACGATCGGGATGATGGCGTCCTCGCCAATCCTGATCAGCGCCTCGGTGGCCGAATTGCGCTTGCCTGCATTCTCGGCATCCGCGAGCGCGTCGAGCAGCCCCGTGACAACCTCGGGCTGCGGATCGCGCACGAAGCCG
Organism: Acidobacteriota bacterium; assembly: GCA_019247495.1. GTDB lineage: Bacteria > Acidobacteriota > Thermoanaerobaculia > Gp7-AA8 > Gp7-AA8 > JADGNZ01. Next base: position 25,024 of record JAFAOU010000018.1, on the reverse strand, counting down.
TCGACGATGGTTTTGCGCACGCGCCAGTCTTTGTCGCCGAGCAGCTCGAACATCAGCGAGTAGTCGCGGTCATCGACCATGTGCGCGACGAGATATGCCGCCTTCTGCCGCGCATCGGGATCGGCGGAGCGCGCCTGTTCGATGAGAAGCGGGTCGGCGTTCATTGATCCGTCCCTGTCATCAGCCTTCCCATCTCTTCGCGCTTCATGCGCACGAACTGTTGCAGCGTCTCGGAAAAAATCTCCGTGTTCTGGCGCACGCGCAGCGGCACGCGCGAGTCGTAGTAGTTGCGGCCTTCCGCGATCTCATTTTTCAGCACGTCGAAGAAGTTGTCGTCACGAATGCCCACTTCCACCTTGCCGGGATGGTAGATGACGATGTCACTCAGGATGAGCCGCGCCAGGCGCCGCGCTTCGTCGTACTCCTTCGGCTCGACCGGCAATTCCTCGGTATGCCCGACCTGGGGGAAGAGCTTCCGGATGATCTGCCGGAACTCTTTCTCCGGAATCTGCTCTTCGATGTATTCGTCCGCGCCGTAGAGATTCGTCGGATTGGCGCGGAAGCGATTGGCGCGAAACAGGGCGCCGATGAGGATGACGCGCGTGCCTCCGAGCGAGGAATCGGCGCGAATGTCTTCCGTGACTTCGACGCCGAGGCGTCCTTTCAGGTAAACGTTGACGATGGCGAGATCGGCACGCACGCGGCGAATGAAGTCGATCGCCGGCTCGCCGGTCTCGAACATCGTTACGTCGAAGCCGAGCCGGCGAAGATGCTCCGCGAGGAACGAGCGGAACGGGCGAGGCTCGTCGGCGATGACGGCGGTGCGGCGGGTTCTCTGCGGCAGCGGCGTGTTTTGCAGCGTTGGGGGCTGATTGGCCGGCCGCGGCATTGCAGCCGGAACCGCGGCCGGTTTAAGCACCATCTGGTTGCTGCACGACGGGCAGGCCACGCGTACCGCGCGCGTCAACGGCTCGGGAATCGTCGCGCGAAATCGCGCGCCACATTGCTTGCAGGTGAGATCCATCGGTCGGTTGGCGCTCAGGTCAGGCCAGTAGCTTGTCCAAATCGAGCAGGATCGTCAACGCGTTCGCGTGACGGAAGACGCCGCGCACGGCTTCGGTGAGCTCGCTCGAATGGACGACGGGATGCGGCTCGACGGCGGCGGAGTCTACTTTGAGGACGCGCAGGACGCGGTCGACTTCGAAGCCGAGGACCTCGCCGGCACGCTCGACGACGATGACGCGCGCGTCGTTGCCGCCGGCCGCGGGCGGATGCCCCAGCTTGCGGCGGACGTCGATGACCGTGACCATCGTGCCGCGCAACGAGATGATCCCGACGATGGTCGGATCGGCATTCGGAACCTGCGTGGCATCACGCGGCGTGATGATCTCGACGAGATGCTCGATCGAAACGGCGTACTGCTCGCCGGCGATGATGAAGGTGAGCAGCTCGACCTGTTCGGCCGAGGTGGTTTCGTCTTCGCGTTCGAAAAAACCTTCGCGGCGCTGGCCGGCGGTGGCTTTGAATTGGTCGAGTTTGTTTGACGCGGGAGTCGGGGGTCGGGGGTCGGGGGTCGGAGAAGTGGCTGCGGGCTCAGGCTGAGCGACGACCGGTTCCGGCGCTGTGACCACAGCTTCTGCTTGCGGTTTCTGCTCCGGCTCCCGACTCCCGGCTCCCGACTCCCGCGCTTTCTTCTTCCGAATCTTGACCAGATCAACCATGAACGTGGTCGATCCTCTCATCTTTCGGCGGCACTTCGCGCAGGCGGTGCTCGCGGGCGGCGGCGGAGATGCGCGATACGTCGATCGTTTCGGCGTCATCGCCGAAGGCGTCGAGCAGCGCCGTCGTGGCCAGCGTGTTGAGGACGCGCGGGATGCCGCCGCTGATCGCGTGCATGGCGCGGACCGCGTCCTCGGTGAACGGATTGCGCGATCCGCCGGCCACGCGGATGCGGTGCTCGATGTAATTCACCGTCTCGTTGAGCGTCAGCGGGCCGAGGCGATAGCGCATTCCGATGCGCTGGCGGAGCGGCGCGTAGTGCGCGCGTTCGAGCCTCGTTTCCAACTCGGGCTGGCCGATGAGCAGGACCGACAGCAGGTTCTGATCGTCGAGCTGGAAGTTGGTCAGCAGCCGGATCTCGTCGAAGGTCGACTTCGTCGGGATGAGTTGCGCCTCGTCGATGATCAGTACCGGCTCGCGTCCCGCTTCGTACAGCTCGAAGAGTTTGGTGTGAATCTGATCGAGCAGTTCGTTGCGGAAACGGGCTGGCTGGATTCCCAGCCCCGAGGCGATGGAGCGAAGGAGTTGGGTCGGAGTGAGGCGCGGATTGATCAGCAGGATGACCGGCCGGGCGTCGCCGATGCGGTCGATGAGCGCGCGCGACAGCGTGGTCTTCCCCGATCCGATCTCGCCGACCAGCAACGACAGCTCCTTCTCCTCGACCGCATACTCCAGCCGCGCCAGCGCCTCGCCGTGCTGCGCGCTCTCGTACAGAAATCCCGGATCGGGCGTTTTGCCGAAGGGCTTTGCGGTGAGGCCGAAGAATTCTTCGAACATGTGAAAGTAGATTAACCACAGAGACACAGAGGACACAGAGTCTCTGTGCTCTCTGTGTCTCTGTGGTTCATTTCAATTCAAACCAACACTCCCGCCCGCATCTCCCGCGCCGCGCCGCCGAATGCATCGATCAATGTTCCGACGTCGATCACCAGCACGATTTCTCCTTCGCCGACTTCGGTCGCGCCGGCGATGCCGGGGATCGTTTTCAGCCGCTCGCCGATCGACTTGATTACCACCTCCTGCTGCCGCACGAGGGCGTCGACGAGGATGCCGGCTACTTTTTCGCCGGAGCGCGTCACGACGACGAACCACTTCGTGTCGGGGCCTTCGTCACGGCCGCCGTCGAGCCGGAAGGCGTCCGCGAGGCGTAGCAGCGGGAGAGTGAAATCGCGCAGCGTGAAGACTTCGCGGCGTTCGACGGTGCGGATGTCGCGCGAGTAGATGCGCAGCGATTCTTCAACGGACGTCAGCGGAATCGCGAACTGCTCGCCGCCGGCGCGGACGACCAGCGCCTGGATGATCGCCAGCGTGATCGGCAGCATGATCCGGAACGTCGTCCCCTCGCCCGGAACGGAGAGGATGTCGATCGAGCCTTTCAGCTCCTGCAGGTTTTTCTTGACCACGTCGAGGCCGACGCCGCGGCCGGAGATTTCGCTCACCGCGGCCGCGGTGGAGAAGCCGGGCATGAAGAGCATTTCGTAGGCGCGCTGCTGATCGAACGGATCGTGCTGGGCGATGAGATTGCGCTTCACCGCCGACTTCCGCACCAGCTCGGGATCGATGCCGCGGCCGTCGTCGGTGACGTCGAGCACGACCGAGTTGCCCTGCTGATACGCATTGAGCGTGACCTTGCCGATCGGGTTCTTGCCCTTCGCCACGCGCTCCTCGGCGGGTTCGATGCCGTGATCGAGCGCGTTGCGGATGATGTGCATCAGCGGATCGGTCAACTCCTCGACCATCACCTTGTCGAGCTCCGTGTCTTCGCCGCGCAGAACGAGCTCGATCTCCTTGTTCAGCTCGCGCGCGACTTTGCGCACCGTCCGCGAAAGCTTTGCGTAGATCTGTCCGACCGGGACCATGCGCGTTTCGATGACTGACTTCTGCAGCTCGTTGAGTTTGCGGTCGAGGTTGCGCGCGATCTTGGTCAGCTCGTGCGCGGTGAGCCTAGCCTGCTGCAGCGCCTCGCCCTGGTGCAGCGACCGCGTGAGCGAATCGAGCTGCGTTTTTTCGATGATCAGCTCCCCGACAATGTTCATAACGTGATCGAGTTTGCTGATGTCGACGCGCACGGTCTGCGAAATGGAACGCAGCGATTGTTCTTCCTCGGCCGTCTCGACTTCCTCGGCTGCCGGCGCTCCCTCTTTGCGCAGCGAGGTCACCTTCCCCTCGGGGACGAGCGCGCTGACGGCATCAGCGTCGAGAATCGATCCGTACAGCAGCCGGAAGGCGATGCCCGATCCGCCGCTGCTGTCGATGGCCGGCAGAGTTGAAATCACCTCGCCCGACGCGCCCAGCACCTCGGTCAGCGCGCGCAGTTTCTCGTCGAAGTCGCTGAAGTCGAAGCGCACCTCCACGGCCAGGATCTGCTTCCGCGCCCGTACGTTTTCCTGCAGGCGGTGCTCTTCGTATTCTGTGAGCGACTTTCGCGTCTGCTCGTCGAGCGTCAACTCGTTGAATGGATTCTCGTGCACGCGCGCCGGCTGATTCGTAACCAGCTGATGAATGCGCCGCGTCAGGCCGGTGACGTCGATCAGGCCGCCGACCGATGGATCGTTGATGGAGATGACCTGCCGGTTCAACGAGTCGACGGCGTCGTAGAGCAGGTCGATCAGATCCTTCGTGATCTCGATCTTGCCCATGCGCAGACGGTCGAGCATGTCCTCGAGGCTGTGCGCCAGCTCGGAGATTTCGCCGAAGCCGAGCATGCCCGCGAGGCCTTTGAGCGAGTGCACTTCGCGAAAGATTTTGTTGATGACCTCGGGGCGCACATCCCGCCCCTGCGATTCGAACTCGACCAGGTCGCGCGAGAGGGTGTCGAGCAGCTCCTCCGCTTCGCCGGTGAACTCGTCCCGGGCCCGATCGTCTTCCTTCGACATTCGGGGCATTGTAGCGGGTGAGATGATTGCTGATTACGATGCCCTCCCCGTGGCACTACCTGTCGCGCGCACCGATGAAGTTCCGCAAGGTCTTCCTGCCGAGCAGTGCGGAGCGGCTGCACCTCGGCTCGGGACCGCAGAGCCTCAGTGGATGGGTGAACATTGACATCGTCCGTTACCCCGGCGTCGATCGCGTCCTTGACGTTCGCAGGGGACTGCCGTTCAAAGATGTCCGGTTCATTTTCGCCGAGCACTTCATCGAGCACCTCGACCTCAACGACGCGATGTACCTTTTCCTGGAGTGCCGCCGCGTGCTGCGCGATGACGGCGTGCTTCGTCTCTCCACACCGAATCTCGATTGGGTCTGGGCGACGCACTACGGCGGCGAGGACGCAGTCAGCGACTGTTTCAAATTGAATGGGGCCTTTCGCGGCTGGGGACATCGGTTTCTTTACAACGAGTCGACGCTGCGATCTCTGTTGCTCCAGGCCGGCTTCGCCACCGTGGTCCGCCGCGACTACGGCGAGAGCATGTACCCGGAATTGCGCGGCATCGAGCGCCACGAGCGGTCGGAAGATTTCAAAGGACTGGCCGACATCCTGATCGTCGAGGCTTCGGGCCGTGGCAGTGCCGCGCCGGCGGATCTCGAAGAGCCGCAACGCGACTTCTTTCACAAGCTTGGCGCTGCGTGAGCGCATTGCGACATTGCAGCGGGCGTTGTAACGTCCCGCGTTCATGACAGCGCAGCTCATCGACGGCAAAGCGGTAGCGAAAACGATCGAGGCCGAGGTCGTCGCCGCGATTGCGTCCCTCGGCATCGCGCCGGGACTCGTGGCCGTTCGCGTCGGCAACGATCCAGCCTCCGAGGTGTACGTGCGGAGCAAGGCGAAAAAGGCGCGCGAGCTCGGTTTGCGCGGCGATGAATTGATCCTGCCGGAATCGACGAGCGAAGCGGAGCTGCTTGCGCACATCGACCGGCTCAATCACGACGACGCCGTCGACGGAATCCTCGTCCAACTTCCGCTGCCGCCGCAGATCGATGCGAAGAAAGTGATCGACGCCATCGATCCGTCGAAAGACGTCGATGGCTTTCATCCGATCAACGTCGGCAAGCTGCACCTCGGCCGTCCGACTCTCGCGCCGTGTACGCCGGCCGGCGTAATCCGGCTGATCGAATCGACCGGCGCCGCGATCGCCGGCAGCAACGCGGTGGTGATCGGACGGAGCGACATCGTCGGTAAACCGATGGCCGCGCTCCTTCTCCAACGAAATGCGACAGTGACGATCGCGCACTCGCGCACGCGCGACCTGCCATCGGTCGTCCGCGGCGCGGACATCGTCGTCGCCGCCGTCGGCAAGCCGCTGCTGGTGACGCGCGGAATGGTGAAGCCGGGAGCGGTGGTCATCGACGTCGGCATGAACCGTCTCGCCACCTCGGACGCAGACATCGTCGCGCATGACGAGGAGAAATCGCGCCTGCTTGCGAAGAACGGGACCGTGCTGGTCGGCGACGTCGACTTCGCGCGCGTGCGCGAAGTGGCCGGCTGGATCACGCCCGTTCCCGGCGGCGTCGGTCCGATGACAATCGCCATGCTGATGCGCAACGCCGTGACCGCGGCGCAGTGGCGGCGGCGATGATCCTCCGCACCGGCCTGACCGGCGGCATCGCCAGCGGCAAGTCGACGATCGCACGGATGTTCGCGGATCTCGGCTGCATCACCGTCGACGCGGATCAGATCGTGGCGCGTCTTTACCAGCCCGGCCAGGCAGGACACGACGCGATCGTCCGCACCTACGGCTCCGGCATTCTTCTGCCGGACGGCACGATCGACCGCCGCAAACTCGCCGATGTTGCCCTCGCCACGGACGAGTCGGCGAAAGCGCTGAACGCGCTCATTCATCCGCTGGTCGTGGCCGAGGAAGTGCGGATGATGGACGAAGAAACGCGTGGGGACGGCGATCGCATCGTGATGGTGGAGGCTACGCTGCTGATCGAAGCCGGCGGCAAGGATCGCTACGACCGCATCATCGTCGTCGACGTCGATCCGGAGACGCAGCTCGCTCGCGCGATCGCCCGCGGGATGACGCGCGAGGACGCGGAGCGTCGCATCGCCCGTCAGATGCCGCGCGAGGAGCGCCTTCGCTACGCCGACTACGTCATCGACAACAGCGGCGATCTGCGGGCCGCTGAGGCGGAGACTCGACGCGTGTTTGGGTTGTTGTTGCGCGACTTGCGTTTGTGACCAGGGGGGACGGGTTCACGCGGAGACGCGGAGGAGCGGAGAAAAACAAAACGCCCCGCCGGGTGGCGGGGCGTTCGAACAAACGCGTTGCAGCAGTTAGTGCTTCTTGGTCGTCGTCTTCGTGGTGGTCTTGGCGGAGGTCGAAGTCGTGGCCGTGGTGCCCGTCGCGGCCGTGCCGGTCGTGCCGCTGGTCGACATCGCGCCCGTGCCGGTCGTGTCGGTCGCCATCGTGCTGGTCATCGTGCTGCCGGTGCCCGTCGTGTCGGTGGCCATCGTGCCGGTCGTGCCGGTCATCGTGGTGTCGGTGGACATCGTGGTGGAGCTGCTCGTCGTCGTGGAGCTGTCGGTGGCGACGGCGCCGGTGTCGGTCACGTTGTTGTTGTTCACTTCGCTCTTGCAGGCGAAGCCGAAGACGGTCAGGGCCAGAATGGTGATGAGAATCAGGGTCTTCTTCATTTGTCTTTTCCTCTCAGATGGTTGCTTGTGAATCGGTTGCTGCGACATGAAGTGCGATGTCGGATTCTGGGAGTGCCTGCCTCACCTCCTTCGCATCTGCCGAATTTTGAGTAGTCGCGGCGAGGCACGGTGCCTCGCGAGTCGGATCGTTTTCAGGGGCGGGAGGAAAACCAGCAAGAGAAATGCCACGGCGGCGGTCTCAACAAAGACGCCCCGCCGAACTGCGGCGGGGCGTCTCGAAACTGCGAATCGATATCAGTGCTTCTTCGTGGACGATGTGGAGGTCGTCGCGGTGGTGCCCGAGGTCGTCGTGGCGGTCGTGCCCGTGGTCGACGTAGCCGTCGTAGAGGTCATGGCCGTGCCCGAGGTGTCGCTCATCGTGCCGGCCGGCATGGCCGAGGTGGACGTCGAGCCGGTTGTGTCGCTGCTGGTGGCCATCGTGCCGGTGGTGCTGGCAGTGTCGGTCGCCATCGTCGACGCGGTGTCAGTGGCAGCCGCGCTCGTGTCGGTGTTGTTGTTGTTGGTTTCGCTCTTACAGGCGAAGCCGAAGACGCTCAGTGCGAGAACCGTGACCAGAACCAGAAGTTTCTTGCTCATAATGTTTTTTCCTCTCGATTGTGTGTTGTTGTTTGGGAAGTTGGGTTGGTTGAAAAAGAGTGCCTGCTCACCCCCCTTGGCAATCGATTGAATAGTTCCTGCGAAGCGGGCTGCTTCGCCACCTGGGATTCGGAATCGGATTTCTACTCTATTCGTAGCACAGTTTGGCAACCTCGATGCCAGACTGAAATCAAACCGGTTGAAAATGGGAAATCAATGCGTGGCCGTCGTCCCGCTGGTGGCCATCGTATCGGTCGATGACGCGCCCGTGCTGCTGGTGGTCGTGGTCGTCGATGTGGCCGTGGTGGTGGTGGCGGACGTGTCGGTGGTGCTCGTTCCCGTCGCGCTCGCGCCGGTCGACGACACGCCCGTATCGACCGCGGCCGTGTCGGTATTGGCGTTGCTTTCCTTTTTGCAGCCGATAGCCAGCGCCGTCACGACGAGCAGTACGGCAACCAACGATCTCTTCATACGTAGCGACTCCTCAACGATGTTTTCCGGGGATGCAGCAAGGAAGGATGAGCGAAGGCCGCTCAACGAGCGGCTATAGTCTAGGACGAACGCCGTCATGTCAAGCGCCCCAGCTCCGCTTCACCCCCTCCGGCGGCCCCCTGTCGCCGGCGTCGTGCCCTCGTTCGACGGTACCGAGATCGCGTACGACCTCTACGACCATACGTCCCGCTCGCTGGTGCTGGTGATCCCCGGCTTCTGGCGCGACCGCCGTCACACCTCCATGCTCGCCCTCGCCTCGCACCTCGGCGAACTCGGCTACCGCACCGCTATCACCGATCCGCGTGGCCACGGCGACAGCGGCGGAACGTACGGCTTCAATCTCTACGAGCACTACGACACGGCCGCGGTCGCCGAGGAGTTGCTGCGGAGATTGGCGATCGAGTCGATCACGATCGTGGCGCTCTCGTATGGCGCATCGGTGGCCATCTCGACCGCGGCGCGGCACAAGCTGCCGATCGCGTCGTTGCTGCTGATTTCCGCCGTCGCCGATTTCGGCAAGATCATGCCTCGCATCAATCCGTTCACCCTGCACCGTCACATCGCGCTGTCGCAGGCGTTGAAGCGCCCGCACTTCGACTGGAACTTCCGTCGCAGTCCGAAGCTGCAGGCCATCGACGACGTCCGCGACGTTCACGCGCCGATCTGCCTGGTGCACGTGAAGAACGACTGGCTGATCGGCCACGATCACTCCCTCGCGCTCTACGAAGCCGCGAACGAGCCGAAGGAACTGCACGTGATCGACATCCCCGGCAACTACCACGCCGACCGCATTTTCTCCGTCGCCGCGAGCGAGATCGATCCGCTGTTCAGCGACTTTCTCCGCAAGTACACGGCGGTGTGATGAACGCCGGCGACGAAATCACCATCACTCCGACCGAACTTGTCGCCGGCGGCGCGGCAATCGCGCGCGTCGACGGCTTTCCGATCTTTGCGACCAACGTTTATCCCGGCGACGTCGCCGTGGTGCGGCTGCTCGAGGTGAAGAAGGGATTCGCGCACGCCGATCTGGTGCGAGTCATCGAGCCGAGTCCGTTCCGCCGGGCGATGCCGTGTCCGGTCGCAAGCGAGTGCGGCGGCTGCGACTGGACCGCGCTTCGCCTCGACAAGCAGCTCGAAGCGAAACAGCGGATTCTGACGGAGTCTCTGCGGCGCATTGGGAAGATCGATCCGGCCACGTTGCCGCCGATTGCGATCCATCCATCGCCGTTGAATTACCGGCTGCGCAGCCGGCTGCATCGCGACGGCGACAAGGTTGGCTTCTACGCGATGCGCACGAACGACGTCGTTCCGCTGCCGCGCGAGTGCGAAGTCGTCGGCGCGCAAACACGCGAGCATCCGCGCGAAGGCGAGACGTGGGAGGTGGATGGGAAACTCGTCGCCGAGGGGGAGATGGTGATCGACGGTTACCACGTCACCACCGACGCGTTCTTTCAGGTCAATCGTCATCTCCTCGGCACGATGCGCGAGTTGGTGACGAAACTGGCGATGCGGGTGTCGGGTGTCGGGTGTCCGGTATCGGAGAACGCAAACCAAGATCCCTCCGACCCCCGACCTCCGACCCCCGGCTCCCGCACAACAGCTCTCGATCTCTACTCCGGCGTCGGATTCTTCACGCGTCCGCTGGCCGAGTTGTTCGAACATGTCACCGCGATTGAAGGCGCCGAGGCCGCCCACGAATGCGCGAAACGCAACGTGCCGGCGAACGTGACGCTCGTGAACGCGCCGGTGGAGTGGTGGGTGAATCGGATGCCGCGCGCCGATTTTGTGTTTCTCGATCCGCCGCGCAGCGGCGCGCGGCGCAACGTGATCGACGCCATCGCCGAGCGCGCCACCGCGATGGTTTGCTTCCTCGCCTGCGATCCGGTAACGTTCGCCCGCGACGCGAGCCGGCTGATTGCGTCAGGTTGGCGACTCGCTTCGCTCGACCTCCTCGACCTCTTCCCCAATACGCATCACGTGGAAACGCTCGCTTCGTTCGAGCGTGCGTAGCGAAGTCCCCGCCGCACTTCCGCTGATCTTTTACGCCGCCGGGCTGGCGACCGGGCACTCGTATGCCGAGGCGATCGGATTCGCGTGCGTGGCTGTGTTGCTGATCGCGATTCGCAAACCGCGCATCGCCATGCTCTGCCTCGCGCTTGCAGGAGGCGTCTGCGCGGCCACGCATGCGCACGTACGAAGCGGCGCCGATGATCGCGCTATCGCGCCGCTGATCTCCGATCGGTTCGTGACGGTCATCGCGCCGATCGATCGCGACTGGTCATCGCGCGGCGAAGCACACGTGCTGCGCTGCGCACGCTTCGTCGCGGACGGCGTTGCCATCGAATTGCCGATCACGATCTACACGCGCTTTCCTCCGCCGTCGATCGACATGCAGCGCTCTGTTCGTGCCGAGGGATTTCTGCGGCGCAGCGAGAAAGGTGATGCGGTGCTAACGGTGAAATCGCCTCGGCTGATGTCGTATGAAGGTTCGCCGAATCCGTTCACGCCGGCGGCGTGGAACCGTGCGCTCGCCAATCGCGTCCGGCCGTTCGCGAGTATGTATCCGACCGAGGTCGCGCTCGTCGAGGCGCTGGCCCTCGGGCGCGGCGAGCGGCTGAGCGACGACGTTCGCGACAGCTACAAACGCGGCGGGACGTATCACCTGCTCGTCTTCTCCGGACTGCAGATCGCGTTCGCCGCGGCTTTGATCGCGCTGGCGTTGCGTTGGCTGCACGCGCCGCGCGCAGGCGACTGGTCTCTGCTCATCTTCGCGATCGCCGCGCCGCTTTTCATCGGGCCGACCGCCTCGGTGTCGCGCGCAAGCATCGCCATCGGCGTCTACGCGACCTCACGAATCCTGCACCGCCCGACGACGCTCGAAAATCTCTGGTGCGTGGCCGCGCTGCTGCGCCTGATCGTCGCGCCGCATGACTTGGTCGAACCGGCATTCCATCTAACCTACGCCGGCGCCGCCGCGCTTCTCTTCGCCGGAAAAGCGCTGGCCACCCGCCGCACGCGCTGGCTCACGTACGCGGCCTCGGCGGAGTTGTCGATCACACCGCTCACGCTTTTCCACTTCCACCAATACGCGCTCGGCGGCTCGCTGATGACGCTGCTGCTGACGCCGATCGTCTTCGCGATGCTGATCACGTCCGTCTTCGCTTGCGCGATTCCGAGCGGCGTGCTCTTCGGAGTCATCGGCGCGCTTCACAAAGTCTGCCTGTTCGTGAACGGCATTGCGTCGCCGATGTGGGGCTACTTCGCCGCGCCGCCGATCGTCGCGATCGTGTGCGGCTACGTGATTGCGATGCTGGCAATCGCGTTTCTTTCCGGCCGCATTCGCGCGCTGGTGATCTTCGGAGCGATGCTCATCCCGCTCACCGCAGCATTGATCGCCGGACGCGGGGACGTGACGAACCCACGACTAACGATGCTCGACGTCGGGCAGGGCGACGCGCTCCTTCTCCGATCTCCGCACCACGCCGTCCTCATCGACGCCGGCGGCCGCCTCGGCGACGCACACTTCGGCGAGCAGGAACTGCTGCCGATGCTGGTCGACCGCGGCGTGCGCCACATCGACGTCGCCGTCCTGACCCACGTGCATCCCGATCACTGCGGCGGATTGCCGGCCGTGCTCGAAAACATCGACGTCGACAGCGTCTGGATTTCGCCACGGCGTTTCCGCGGCGACTGCGCGCAACGCGTGCTGGAAGCATGTTCGCGCCGCGCCATTCCGATTCACCTCGTGCGCGATGGCGACGTTCGCGACGTCGGCGGCATGTCGCTTCACGCGTTCGTCGCCGGGCACACGTATAAACATTCGCCCGAAAACAACAGCTCGGTCGTGTTGCGCGTCGCCATCGGCCGCTGGAGGGCGCTGCTCACCGGCGACGTCGAACGCGATGCCGAGGAGTCGCTGGCAGCGCGCGACATTCGCGCGGACGTGCTGAAGGTCGGGCATCACGGAAGCAAGACGTCATCGATGCTGCTCCTGCTCGACGCCGTTCATCCGCGCATCGCGTTGATCTCGTGCGGGCTGCACAACCTCTTCGGACATCCGCATCCAGGCGTTCTCGAGTCGTTGCGAAGCCGCGGCATTCATTCGTGGAGGACCGACCGCAATGGCACCATCGACGTCGATTTTCTCCCGACGCAACTCGTCGTCCATCAGCAAGTTGACACTCCCCGGTGAGCGTCCTACAGTGAATTTCCCTCATGTCGTCCACACTTCTGCGCCTCGGCCTCTGGGTAATCCTGTTGGTCGTCGTGCTCTACGTGCTGCAGCAGACGTACGAGGACGCGCCGTTCGTCGATTTTTTCGCGCCCGCCATGCTCCAGAAAGCGCTGGCCCTCGGCGGACTCCTGATCGCGGCCGGCGTAGTGATGCGGTTACTCGAAAGCAGCGCAAAAGCCGTCGTGGTGAAGAACCGCTGCGTCGTTTGCAAAACGCCGATCGAACAGGGCGCCCTTTACTGCCGCCCGCACCTGCGCCGCATGCTCAACCGCGAGGACGACCGGACGCATCGGACGCGCGTCGTGAAGTAATCGCGGCCGTGGCGAAGAGCGCGGCGGGCAATCCGATCAGGAACATGTGCACGATCACGCTCATCGAGACCCACAGCGGGTTGAAGCTCTTCGGCCGCGCCGCGTTCGACAGCGGGATCACGACGTAGTTCATGACGATGTAGACGAGGATGCCGTAGACGATGCCGCAGATGACGGCGTGACGCGTCAACACCGGCAACGACTTCGCGGCCAGCCAGTAGACGATGACGATGCTGAAGGCGATGAAGTAATGACACGCCGCGCCGAGGAGCGCGCTGTTCATCCCGCCGCTGAATGACGCCTTCCCGAGGATGCCGGCTGCGACGCTCTGGAACACGCGCGTCGGCGCGACTCCGCGGAAGGACCAGAAGAGGATGGCGTAGGTGATGTCGAGCGATCCGACGACGATTCCACCGGCGATGAGTTTTCGCATTGGTGGAAGGTAGCGTTTCTGGCTTGCTCTGCTTGCTAATTAACGGGGAACGTTTTCACGCGGAGTCGCGGGGAGGCGGAGAAAGGCCGCTCCGCGTCTCCGCGACTCCGCGACTCCGCGTGAAAGCTTTTATGGTGTCGAAGCCGGAGGCACCCGTTTCTTGGTTGCCTGCTCGAACGAATACGCGAGCTTCAACAACGTCGGCTCGCTGCACGCCATCCCCGTGAAGCTCACGCCGAAGGGCTGCGGGAGCGCTTTGAATGTTTCCGGGAAGGCGGTCTGCGGCGCGTTCGGGACCATCGCCCACGGGACGATCACGGTCGGATAGCCGGGACGCGCGGCGATCGAGGCGCCGCTGGGGCCGGGGAAGAGGAGCGCGTCGAGGTTCTGCGACTTCATCACTTCGTCGATGCCGTGCGTGGCGCTGAGGCGGATGTCGTTGGCGCGGTCGGATTCGTAGCGCGACTTGAAAAGATCGAGGTCCATGGCGTCGGAGATGTCGAGCAGCGACTGGCCGTACCTGATCGCGCCCATCTTCTGATGATCGCTGTTCCACTTGCGCAGTTCGGCCAGCGACTTCACCGGCGCGGCAGTGCCGAGGGATGCGAGCCACTTGTTGAAATCGCGCTCCATGCCGTAGGCGAGATCGATCGAGCACTTCTTGCCCTTCACGTCGTCCATGTCGGTGCAGACGCCCCACAGGAAGTAGTTGTCGGCGGCGTTCTTGTCGACGACGCTGGGGATGTCGGCGGGATCGATGACGATCGCGCCCTCGGCTTTGAGGACCGCGATCGCATCATTCATCGCCTTGGTCTGCTCGGGATTGAGTCCGCCACGCGGCGTGGTCGCGCCGGGCGTCGTGAACTTGTCGTAGAAGCCGGCGCGCGGGATTCCGATACGCGAGCCTTTGAGGCCGTCCTTTTTCAGGAAGACCGTGTAGTCGTGGTTGGGCGGCGGCGTGCAGCGCGTCGTGGCGGCATCGTTCGGGTCGGGATTGTTGCCCTCGAGGACGCCGAACATGATGGCCGCGTCCGTCACGTACTTCGCCATCGGACCAGCCGTGTCCTGATCGGCGGTGATGGGGATGACGCCGTACCGCGAGATGCGGCCGACGGTCGGCTTGATCGCGGCGAGCATGTTCTGATTCGACGGACTGAGGATCGATCCCGAGGTCTCACTGCCGACGTTCGCGGCCCAGAAGTTCGCGGTGGTGCCGGCGCCGGAGCTCGATCCGCCGGTTGCAAGCGCGGGACGGCCGTCGCCGGTTTCCGTGCGCGGATCGCGGCGCGGATCGTACGGATTGAAGCCGTAGCCGTTCAGCGCGTTGTAGTTCGTCGGCATCGGCGGATTGCCGGCCACCCAGTTCGCGAGCTCGGTGAGCTGCGTCTTGGCCATGATGATCGCGCCGGCATCGCGCAGATTCTTCGTCAGCGTGGCGTCGTACGGCGGCACGAGATTCACGAACGCCAGAGCACCGCCGGTGGTCGGCAGATCGGTGGTCTGGATGTTGTCCTTCAACGCGATCGGAATGCCGTGCAGCGGTCCGCGAATCTTTCCAACCGCCCGCTCGCGATCGCGCTCGTCGGCTTCCTTCAACGCGTTCGGATTGACGGTGATCGCGGCGTGCAGCTTGTCCTCATACGTTGCGATGCGGACGAGGTACTGCAGCACGAGCTCGTGCGAGGTGACGCGGCCGTCCTTCAACGCAGCCTGCATGTCGGAGATGCTGGCCTCGACGACGTTGAAGGGCTTTGCGGCCGGCTTAGGTTTCGTCGCTGCGGAAACGGTGAATGTGACGGCGAGAACGAGGAGGGCGGACGTTACGGCGCTCTTCATGGGCGGGGATTGTAAGTGCTCGCGCAACGGACAGCACTGTCATCCTGAGCCGCCGAAGGCGTCGTAGGCGAAGCCGAAGCGCCGAAGGACGGTCGAAGGACCCCCAGCCTGCTAACCCGGGTGGTGGGGCGGAGGCAACGCTCGCGTTAATTGGAAATGGGTTAGCGGGCTGGGGGTCCTTCGACCGTCCTTCGGCGTTCCGCGCTTCGCGCTCCAGCGCCTCCGGCGGCTCAGGATGACAGCGCTACCCCTCCGTCTCCGGCACATTCCGCCGCTCCCGCCGCCGGCGCTCTTCGAACGCGAACCTCGGGCGATTTTCCTGCGGCACTTCCATCCGATCCTCGGAGATCTCGCGCGGGATCACGGTGATGTATCCGAGGTCGATGTGAACGTGATCGTCGGCATTGAGGCCGGTCACGTGGCCGTACGGCAACACGTGAATGTCGTCGCTCAAATCCTCGGCGATGCCGTTGTACTTTTCGATCGACTCTTTGCCGCGAAGGATGGTCGTGCCGATGCGGTAGATGTCGGCGGCTGTCGCCCACATGTGCGGCGTCGCCGTCTGCGAGAGCTTATGCGACGGCGACCGGTACGCGCCGTTGACGGCGATGTGCACCGATGCGCCGATCTCGCGGCGGAACTGCTCGAGGTAGAAGGCCAGCACGCGCACGGCGCAGGGAACGTACCGCGGGAACTGCAGCAGCCGCGGTGCTTCCTTCAGATCGGTGAGGATGAATTCATTGAGACCGAAATGGTGTGAGAGACGGATGCTCACCGCCGCCTCATGGTCCGGGATCTCGTAGAAATAGCGTGGAAGACGATGCCGCCGGCCTTCGGGATCGCGCATCATCTCGCCCGGTTTGAGCAGCGACCGCAGCTCGTCATCGAGATCGAAGGCGTCGACGACCTTGATCGACACCTGATCACTCATACGTCAGTCCGGCCAGCGTGTTGTAGATGTCGCGCGAGACGTCGGCGACGGCCGTACCGCGCGCTTTGCCCGGTCCGAACTGCGTCAGGATCACCAGCACATACGGTTCGCGGTTTTCGAGGAAGACGATTCCGGCATCGTGATGAACGGTCGAGATATTGCCCGTTTTGTGTGCGACGCGCGCGGCCTTCGGCAGTCCGGCCGGGATGCCGCTGCGGTATTGCTGATCGAGCATGATCTCCAGCATCTCTTTGCACGCTTCTTCTGAAAATGCTTTGCCGTCGGCGATGACGCGCAGCATTTTCAGGAGGCCGTTCGCGGTCACTTCGTTGTTCAGACCAGCAGCGAATGCCGCTTGATCTTCGACACCGCGCAGGACGCGAACGCCGTCGATGTCGAGCTCATCGAGCGCGAACTGAATGGTCTCGATGCCGATGACGTCGACCAGCAGGTTCGTGGCCAGGTTGCTCGACTTGGTGATCATCCAATACGCCAGCTCTTTCACCGTGAGCGTCTTGCCGAGATGGCCGTAGACGTCGGGATCGGCGTCGCGGCCGAGGTCGAGCATGAACGACTCCTGATTGACGATGCTGGTGAAGCGGTTGCGGACGTGGACCGGCGAGTCGAGCGCGAGCTCGCCGCGATCGATCTCGCGGAAGACGCCGAGCAGCACCGCCAGCTTCATCGTCGACGCGGCGTGGAAGTAATGGTCGGCGTTGAACGACCACTGGATCGTCGTCTGCGCGTCCCAGAACGAGATGCCGAGCTCCTCCAGGTCGTGGTCCTTCTTGATCTTGAGAACGTTGCGATAGAGAGAAATCTCCGACGCTGCGACCGAGTCGGTCGGCGGTGGCACCGGCAGT
Source organism: Acidobacteriota bacterium (assembly GCA_019247495.1). Taxonomy (GTDB): domain Bacteria; phylum Acidobacteriota; class Thermoanaerobaculia; order Gp7-AA8; family Gp7-AA8; genus JADGNZ01. Next base: position 7,973 of record JAFAOU010000018.1, on the reverse strand, counting down.
TTTTCGTTGTCCGGTTTCGACTTCAACTTCATGGCGGCGCGAATGGTACTGAATCCTCGGCGATGCCGTTGCAAGTTTCGAGCGCTGTTGATTTTCATCGCCCGGCCGCGCGCAGCCAGCGGCCGATCTGCCCGATGCCGTAGCTGATGTCGTCGAGTTTCGCGGCGTAGGAAATCCGGATGAAGCCTTCGCCGAGCGAACCGAATGCGACGCCCGGGATGACCAGGACCGCGGCATCGGTGGCGAGCGTTTTCGCGAAGGTGACGGTGTCGCAGGCCGGCACCGGCACGAAGGCGTAGAACGCGCCGGCCGGCGGCGGGATGTCGACTTCGAGCTCGCGCGCGATGGCGGTCAGCGCCTTCTCGCGCTGCTTCGCGAACTGCGCGCGGACGTTTTCGAGCCAGGCGCGGTTCCAGGCAGGACGCATCAAGATCGCCTCGGCCAGCGATTGCGAAAACGCCGATGCGCACGTGGCGATGTACTGATGCGCGGTCACGATCGGCTTCATCACCGCCTCGGCCGCAATCGCCCAGCCGAGGCGAAGGCCGGTCATAGCGTGGCTCTTCGACATGCCGCCGACGACGATGACGTTATCGGACAGCCCGAGCATCGACGGCGGCGGCGCGTCGTACCAGATCTCGGAGTAGACCTCGTCGCTGACGACGAGCGGACCGGCGTTGGCGATCGTCAGCAATGTGCCGTCGTCGATCACGCTGCCGAGCGGATTCGACGGCGAGTTGACGATGATCAATTTCGTCTTCGGCGTGATTTTCTTCATCAACGCATCGGCATCGACGCGCCACTGGGGCGGTTCGAGATCGTAGGGCACCGCCGTCGCGCCGGCGATGCGCGCGAGCGTGGCGTACGCGAGGAAGCCGGGATTCGGGACGAGCACTTCATCGCCAGGATCGACATACGCCTGAAAAATCGAGAAAAGCGCTTCCTCGGTTCCGGCGGTTACGCAGACTTCGTTGGGTTCGAATCCACTGTCACCGGCGATCAGCTTGCGTAACGAAAGCGTCCCCGGATTCGGCGTGTAGTGCCACGAACCGTTCGCCGCCGCATCGACGGCGAGCTTGCGCAGGTTCTCATCCGGCTCGATGTTCGGCTCGCCGATACCGAGGTTGACGCAGAGCGGCGTAGCGAGCGCGTTGATCTGACGGATCAGGGAGAGCTCGATGCCGGCGAAGCGCCTGGCTGGTTTTTGAACCACAGAGACACGGAGATCACCGAGGTTCTCTGTGTCCTCTGTGCCTCTGTGGTGAAACGCTTTGGACGTCACCGCAGCGCATCCTCGAGCGCGGTCGCGCTGTCTGTTTTCTCGTCGCGGTACTTCACGATCACCGGCGTGTAGACGTGCAGCGCGTGCTCCTCGGCGAACTCCCCTTTCATCGGACGCGAGCCGGGGATGACGACGGCACCGTACGGGATTTCGAGCGGACGATCGGCGGTCCGGCGATAAATCTGGCCGCGCACCGTGTCGTAAACGGGCGTCGATCCGGTCAGCACGACGCCGGCTCCGATGACAGCACGTCCGCGAACGATTGTTCCTTCGTAAATACCGCAGTTGCCGCCGACGATGACGTCGTCTTCGATGATGACCGGCAGACCGCCGACCGGCTCGAGCACGCCGCCGATCTGCGCGGCCGCCGACAGGTGCACGCGCTTTCCGATCTGCGCGCACGAACCGACCAGCGCGTGCGAGTCGATCATCGTGTCTTCGCCGACGTACGCGCCGACGTTGACATATGCCGGCGGCATCATCACCACGCCCTTCGCGACGTACGCGCCACGCCGCACCGACGATCCGCCGGGCACGATGCGCACGCCGTCGTCGACGCGAAACCGCCGCGCCGGCATCGTGTCCTTGTCGATGAACGTCAGCGCGCCCGAACCAGCCTCGGTGATCACGCCGATGCGGAACGCGGTCAGGATTCCCTGCTTCACCCATGGCTGGGCGTGCCAGACGCCGTCGTCATCGCGTGTCGCCGATCGGATCGCGCCGTGCTCCAGCTCCGCGAGAAAATCGCCGATCGTTTTGACGGCCTGCCACCGATCGGTGGCGGGAGTAATTGCCGCGAGGCGCTGCTGAATCGATTCGGTCATTACGCCAATCCGCACTCTTTCAGAATCGCTTCGAGCTTCTTCCGACTTGCGTCGGTGATCGGCGCGAGCGGCGAGCGGAGGGTATCGGTGTCGATGATGCCGAGGAGCTTGCACACGAACTTGACCGGGCCGGGATTCGACTCGATGAAGTTGCCGGTGAGGAGCGGGAGAACGCGGTAGTGAACGGCGCGCGCGGCGGCGAAATCACCGCGCAACGCCGCGGTGACGAGGTCCGACATCAGTCGCGGGATTTCGTTCGAGGCGACGGAGACGAGGCCGTCGGCGCCGGCGGCGATGAGCGGCAGCGTCCAGGCGTCGTCGCCGCTGAGGACGAGGAAGCCGTCCGCGCGATCACGGATGACGGTCATGATCTGCTCGAGATTCGCCGACGCTTCCTTGACCCCGATGATGTTCGGGATCTCGGCGGCCATGCGCAGCGTGGTCTCGGCGGTCATGTTCACGCCGGTGCGGCCGGGGACGTTGTACATGATCATCGGGAAGCCGGATTTCTTCTTCTCGATCGCTTCGGCCTGAAGACCGAAGTGCCGCCGCAGTCCGTCCGGACTCGGCTTGTTGTAGTACGGCGTGATGGTGAGGACGCCGTCGGCACCGATGTCGATAGCCTGTTCGGCGAGCTCGATCGCGCGCGGCGTCGCGTTGCTGCCAGCTCCGGCGAGAACGGCCACGCGTCCATTGGCGCTTCGGACGACGATCTCGACGACGCGGCGATGTTCATCCGCGGTCAACGCCGGATTCTCGCCGGTGGTACCGCACGGCACGAGAAAATCGACGCCGCCATCGATCTGAAAATCGACGAAGCGTTCCAGCGCGGCTTCGTCGAGCGCCCCGTTTTCGGTGAATGGCGTAATCAGGGCTGTACCGAGGCCGCGAAACTTCGTCATTGCATCACCAGCTCTTCGAAGCGAAACAATCCTTTGCGCCCGCGCAACAACGCCGCGGCCATGACCGCGCCGCGCGCGAATCCTTCCCGTCCGCGAGCGCGATGCGAGATCTCGATGAGGTCGTCGGGCGAGTCGAAGAAGAGGGTATGAAGGCCGAACTCCGCGCCGACGCGCGAGGAGACGATCGGCGGATCGAGCTTGCCGTCGCTTCCCGTTTTCGCTGCTGCCGCGATCCGCAACGCGGTGCCGCTCGGCGCATCGAGCTTCTGCGAGTGGTGCCGCTCTTCCATGCCCGCCGCGTACTGCGGGAATCGTGCAACCAGCTCCCCTGCGCGCTGCGCCAGCGCGAAGACGACGTTCGCGCCCGGCGAAAAGTTCGACGCGTAGACGCACGCGATGCCGGCGCGTTCCACGCGCTGCTGTACGTCGTCCAGCCGATCGTTCCAGCCGGTCGTGCCGATGACGAGATTCAGCTTGTTGTCGCACGCACGTTTCAATGTGTCATCGAGCGCGCCCGCGTGCGAGAAGTCGATCATGACCTCGGCATCAGCAATCGGCTCGTCGCGATTGACATCGAGAATGCAGACCACTTCGTGGCCGGACTCGCGCGCAACTTTCTCGATCGTCTGCCCCATCTTGCCGTAGCCGTGAATGGCGATCTTCACACCGCCACCGCCTGCTCGAACAGCGCCGCGTGAATGCGCTGGATGGCGCGATCGGAGTCGGCGTCGTCGATGACGATGCTCAGGTTCAGGCCCGATCGTCCGAGCGACAGCATCTGCATCGGAACTCCTTGCATCGCTTCGAACACACGCGCGCCGACCATCGCATCGGCCAGCAGGTTGCGTCCGACGATGGCGATGATGCATTGCCCGTCGATTACCTCGACGTCCGCAACGCCGGTGAGGCGCGTTCTCAATTCATCGAGATCATGTTGCTCGTCGACCGTCACCGACACAGAAACCTCGGACGTCGCGATCAGATCGACGGAGATCTCCAGCTCTTCGAAAACGTGAAAAAGCTTCGCCAGGAAGCCGTGCGCGCCGAGCATCTTGTTCGAGGTCATGTGTACGACCGTCACGTTCCGCTTGCGTGCAACCGACCGCGGCCCGCGCGCGCGTTCGGTGCCCTCGCGGGTGATGAGCGTGCCCAGCGACGCAGGATTGTGCGTGTTGAGCACGCGCACCGGGATGCCCGCCTCGATGGCCGGCTCCAGCGTGCGCGGGTGAAGCTTCGCGCCGAACGAGGCCAGCTCCGCCGCCTCTTCGTGCGATAAGTGATCGATGACGCGGGCAGACGGCACGAAGCGCGGATCGCACGTCAGCAATCCATCCACATCAGTCCAGATCTGTACCTCGGATGCACCAACCGCCGCGGCCACGATCGCCGCGCTGTAGTCGGAGCCGTTTCGGCCGAGCGTGGTCGTGGCGCCGTCGACCGTGCGTCCGATGAAGCCGCCGAGGACGGGGATGTGATTCCGCTCGATGATCGGCAGCAGCGTTTTGCGGGCCGCCTCGGAGGTCAGATCCATGCGCGGTGTAGCGCCGCCGAAATGATCGTTCGTCCAGATCACGTCCTCGGACTCGACATGCTCACCGGGCAGCGCGCGCATCATCATCGAATAGGCGAAGAGAACGGACGACAGCTTCTCGCCGATCGAGACGATCTTGTCGTGCGCGCGCGCAGTGACCTCGCGCAGCAGCGTGATCCCGCGAAGAATCGTGTGGATTTCCTCGATCTGTTTGTCGAGACGCTTGACGAAGGTTTCGAAGAAGTCGAACTTCTGCTGCACGAGCCGCATGGCCACGTCTTCATGACGCTGCCGCACGCGATCGACGATCGCGTTGACGCGATCGCCATCACCCGCGCACGCGGCCTCGGTGGCAGCGACGAGATCGTTGGTCACACCCGAAAGCGCGGAGACGACCACGATCGGATTCAACTCGCGCCGCTCGGCCACGATGTCGATCGCGCTCGACACGCGCTCCGCATCGCCGACCGAGGTGCCGCCGAATTTGATGACGATCACTGCCGCCCAACCTTCCAGTGGATTAGTAGATTAGTGATTAGTGGATTAAAACGGAGTGCTGGCGTCCTCGCCGGCTGGCCCGGCGCGCGTCCTCGCCGCCGAACCGGCAAGCCCTCAAAATTCGCTGGTAACAAAGGGCGGCGCAAGCCTCCCATTCGGCGGCGGGGACGCCGCCGAGCCAGCCGGCGAGACGCCAACGCTCCGACCGCGGACGCCGCACAAACGCCTACGTAGGGTTGTCCTAATCTACTAATCCACTCATCTACTAATCCACTACTCACAACAGCCCCTTCGCATCCAGCAGCTCCGCGTTCAACAGCGCTGCGCCGGCGGCGCCGCGGATGGTGTTGTGGACGAGGGCGACCATGCGGATGTCGAGGAGCGGGCAGGGGCGGAGGCGGCCGACGGTGACGGCCATGCCGTGCTCGCGGTCGCGGTCGAGTCGCGGCTGCGGGCGGTCGGGCTCCGGCGCGTAGTGGATCGGCTGTTTCGGCGCCGAGGGGAGGTTCAGTCGTTGTGGCTCAGCGCTGAAATTGATCATTGCGTCTCGGATCGCATCGAGATCGACGCCGCCGTCGCGCAGTTTGAGCGAGATCGTCATCAAATGGCCGTCGATCGTCGGCACGCGATTGACCTGCGCGGAGATGCGGAACGGCGCGTCGGTGAAACGATCGTTGTCCCAGCGCCCGAGGATTTTGCGCGGCTCGGTCTCGATCTTCTCCTCCTCGCCGCCGCCGATGAACGGAATGACGTTGTCGAGAATCGCGTACGACGAAACGCCCGCGTAGCCGGCGCCGCTGATGGCCTGCATGGTTGTGACGTGGAGCTGGTCGATGCCGAAAACCCGCTCGACCGGCGCGATGGCCATGGCCAATCCGATCGTGGAACAGTTCGGATTCGTGACGATGTAGCCGTTTCCGCCGCGGCGTCTTCTTTGTAAGTCAATGGCTCCGAGGTGATCCGCGTTGATCTCGGGGATCAGCAGCGGGACGTCGGCGTCCATGCGGTGATTGCGCGAATTCGAAACTACGACGCATCCGCGATTCGCGTAGTCATCCTCGGCTTCACCGGCGACGGAGGAATCGAGCCCGGAGAAGACCAGGCGTGATTCCAGTTGCGCGCCGAGCGGCTTCACTTCGAGTGCGGATGCCGAGGCCGGGAGAAGCGTTTCGAGACGCCAGTCCGCGGCATCGCCGTACGAACGTCCGGCGCTGCGTTCCGAGGCCACGACTTCGTGCAGACGGAACCAGGGGTGCGCCTCGAGGAGCTGCACGAAACGCTGCCCGACGGAGCCGGTTGCGCCGAGTACGGCCACGGGGATTCGCTCGGATGCTCGCGCGTCAGCCGCTAACGGCGATGTCAGTGTTTCGGTCATTCAGCCTCATGTGTTGCAAAAACGATTCTAAGCCGAAGAACGCGGCGAGATGGACGATGCGAATAGCAGTCGTCCACGCGGCGAACGGACCAGCGCCGATGCCGTCGAGATGCGCGGTGAACGGCGCGTGCAGCGGACCCCATCGAAAGATGATCGATCCGTGTGCGGGAGACGTCATCCCCGCGAAGTCGTGAAACAGAGCGCCCTCGGTGATGATGACGTCCCAGATCACGATCCACCACGCTGCGGCGCGCCACCGTTTTACTGCCGGGACGAGCAGCGTAGGGATGATCACCGGCGCGAGGACGTACCAGTACCAACCCTCCTTGCCACCGATGGGAATCGGATTCCCGCCACGGTTTGCGAGGACGCAGGCGATGACGTTGTAAGTCTGCGCAAGAGCGAACGCGAAAAGCGCCAGGAACGCTGGCGTCACGCCGGCTGGCCCGGCGGCGTCCCGCCGCCGAACCGCCAAGATCACAACTGCAAAAATAGGAAGCAGATATAGCGCGATCGCCAGTGGCCGCAACGCGTCATTGAACTGCCCCGAGGTCCAGGCGAACGATGCAATCGTCACGCGAACGATTTCGCTGATGTTGACCTTAGCGTCGTACACCACACCGCCCGGCCGATCGAAGGCAACGACGCCGAGCGGATTGCGCGTTCGCGCTGACAACTCAGCGAATGTGAGCAGAACGGCGATCGCCGCAACGATCGTCACCGCGGCGACGCGCGATTTCGACGCGCGCTGACGCCACCAAAAAATCGGCAGGATGATCAGCAGCGGCCATGCGTACATCTTCGCGTTCAGCGCGAGTCCCCAGACGATGGCCTCCGCGACGATGGCGAGCTTTCTCCCCGGTGCAGACACGCTGATCAGCACCGCGATCGCTGCGAGCATGCAGGCAAACGCGTCGTTGCCCGCACGCATCACCAGCGTTTCCCAAGTCGGCAGCGACACGAGAATCGCGCCGCCGAGGATGCCGATCGGTCCGAACCAGCGCCGTCCAATTTCGGCGGTTGCTAGGACGGTGATCAGCGCGAAGAGCAGCGACATCGCGCGCCAGACGCGCAGTTCGAAGAGCGCGCTGCGGATCGGGACCAGCGGCGCGGCGAGCGAGTAGTAGATGCTCGTTTGCTGCGCTTCGTAATTCTTAACAACGTACGGTTTGAGATCAGCGCTGGTCAGCGGCTCAACAATCATTGGCTCTCGCGCAACGGTTCCCGGCCATTGCACGGCCGGTCCTCCCATCGCAGCAGTCGTGGCATCGGAGGGAAGGAGGCGCGAAATGTCCCGTGCTGCTTCCGCGATGCTGCGCATCAAATACGGCGGGATCGACGGCTCGCTCGTCGTCGGATTGCGATGCTCCGCGCGGACGAACGCCAATCGCGCCACGTGGTAAACCTCGTCCAGTCCCGCGTACGGCGGCAGCGCCGCCATCTGCAACAGCAGCCGCGCCGATGCGCAGACGATCAGCAGCGCGTACGCGGTCTGCGTTTTCGTGAACCTCATCGGAGCCGATGGTACCCTCCGCAGCCGCTTGGCCACGCACGATCCGTA